>JBGQLA010000106.1:0-13025 GCA_041499865.1 Deltaproteobacteria bacterium | reverse complement strand
GGAAAACAGGGGTTTCGTCATGGGCAGAGGGCCTCGGGAAGGGTTGGAGCGGGGACGGTGGTGCCGTCCATCGCCAACCCGCAGACGCCGGAGCGAAAAGCTCATTACACCGCGTTGCGGAGATGCCCACCGGCAACACGGGCGGAACGAACGTCAGCATGTTCAAGCGCGTGCCGATCGACCCCGAACTGCTGGATCCGATGGATGGGCGTCAGCCGTACTCATTGTCCGATTCAAGATCGCCGCGTCGTCCCGCAATCGCAGTCGCGCGCCGCCGTGCGCTGGGTAGACTCCGTCCCCGAAGTCCTCACCCGGACGCAGGGCGCGCGACGTCCACCCGGGTCTCGAACTCCGCCTGTCCGCCGGAGAAGGAAGGGAAGATGTCGACCGCGGCGTCCGGCAGGACCGGCGCTCCCGAGGTGAGCGTGTTGAGCCCCGGCCATCCGTCGTGTATCCACACCGTGCCCGGCGGAACGCGATCGGTGACCAGCGCGCGCGCCCGCATCTCTCCGCGCTGGTTGAAGATCCGGATCTCGTCACCGTCCGCGAGGCCGCGCTGCGTGGCATCCGCAGGGGAGATCCAGAGCCGCGGCTCGGGATCGGCCGCCAGAAGCGTCGGCAGCGCGGTGCCGTGATCGTAGAACCCGTGAAAGTGCGTGAGGGTGCGGCCGAAGCGCAGCGCGAGCGGCGACTCCGAAGGCTCTGCCGGCTCGAACACCGGCAAGGCAGGGAGGCCGAGGCTGGCTGCCCGTGCGGAGAAGAGCTCCACTTTCCCCGACGGAGTGTCGAATGCGAGATCGGGATAAGCGACGTGCGAGATGCGCAGCGGGCGGATCCCGCCCTCCGCGGCGAGCGCCGCCGCCGTGGCGTGCCCGGTCGCGGGAACGTCGAGCAACGCGTCGAGCGCGCCGGTCTCCTCGCCCCAGGGGAAGAAGTCCTTCACCTCCAGGCGGCGGGCAAGCTCGCGCAGCACCCACGACGGAGATCGCGCTTCGCCGGCCGGCTCGAGCATCTTCGGCATCAGGTAGAGATGGGTGTTCGTGCTCTTGCAGCCGGTGTCCTCGAGCCAGGAGGTGGCGGGCAGGACCAGATCGGCGTGGCGCCGCGCGGTGTCGTGCATGAAGAGATCGTAGGTGGCGAGGAGCTCGAGGCGGCCGAGAGCGGCGGCGACGCGGCGGGTGTCCGAGAACGAGGAAACCATGTCGGTCCCGAAGAGCAGCAGCACGCGCACCTGCCCGTCCTCGAGCGCCTCGGTGATCCGCGACATCTGGTTCGGCACCTCGACGCCGGGCGGGCGCCGCTCGCGCGCCGCGATGGTGGCGAGGCCCTGCCCGTGCGACGCCGCCGCGTGTCGCGGACCGAGACCACCCCCCTCGATGCCGAGGTTGCCGGTGAGCGCCGGCAGACAGGAAACGGCGCGCGAGCCCTGCCAGCCGTCCGCGCCCTTGTACATGGAGCTGCCGCCGAGGACGATCATGGCCGGCTTCGTCGAGGCATACCGGCGCGCGAGGGCGACGATGCGATCGGCGTCGATGCCGGTCGCCGCGGCGGCCCAGGCGACGTCGTGCTTCGCGACGTGCGCCGCGAGCGCATCGAAGCCGACGGTGTGAGCCTCGACGAACGCCGCGTCGTACAGCCGCTCGGTGACGATGACGTGCATCATGCCCAGCGCCAGGGCCGCGTCCGTCCCCGGCCGCACCAGCAGCGTTTCGTCGGACTGGGCGGACGCCTCCGTGCGCCGCACGTCGATGGTGACGACGCGGGCGCCGCGCCGCTTCGCGGCTGCAAGATGGCGCCCGGTGTTCGGTTGGCTGGCGAGGTTCGCTCCCCAGAGCAGGATGAGCCCGGCGTGCGTGCCCATGTCTTCCTTCGTGTTCGCCTTCAGCACGCCGGTGAGGCCCAGGCCGAACGCGCCCAGACCCCAACAGATCATCGTCGGGCTCCACCACTGGCAGCCGTAGAGGTTCGCGAAGCGCCGCAGCAGCTCCGAGGAGAGACGCGTGCCGTAATTGTTGGCGAAGAAGCCGTGCCCGGACCAGGCGCCCACGGCGGCGGGGCCCGCCGCGCGCGCGCTCCCGGCGATGGTGTCGAGCGCGTCCTCCCAGGTCGTCCGCTGCCACGCGCCGCTGCGGGTCGCGCGCCGGAGGGGATGCAGGAGCCGCCGGGGATTGTCGACGATCTCGCGCGCGGCGTGCCCGCGGATGCAGAGAAAACCGCGGCTGTCCGGATTGTCGGGATCGCCGCGGACGGAGGCGACGCGTCCGTCCTCCAGATCGACCAGCATTCCGCAGAGCGTCGGATGGCAGTTCATCGGACACATCGTGCGGACGGTGCGGAGCATTTCCCGGAAGATAGCGGAGGCGCGCCGTCCCTGCTTCAGGTTGGCGGGTGCGGCTGCGCCGCGGGCGCCGCCGCGGCCGCTGAGATCCGCGCCTGGCCGACGCCGAGCGCCAGCACCGCCGCGATCGCCTGGAAGACCGCCACGCCGTAGAGGACGGCTGCCGACATGCCGCCGTCCATGAAGCGGCCGAAGAGGATCGGCGCGGTGGAGAGCCCGACGTCGAAGCCGGAATAGACGAACCCGTAGATGCGGCCGAACGAGCGCTGCCCGAACCGGCGCATCGCCGCGCTGCGCACCAGCAGGTCGCGCGACGGGGTTGCCGTGCCGGTGCAGAAGCCGATCCCGGCCATCAGGGGAACGACCGCGCCCTGCGGCACCCCCGCGGTGGCGAGGACGAAGGCGAGCACCGCCGCGCCGACCAGCAGCCCGGCGACGATGCGCTCGTGCGCCTCGTGGCGTGCGGCCAGCACGCCGCCCGCCGCGATTCCGGCCGCTCCGCCGAGCAGATAGAAGGTCAGCGCCGATGCGCCCGCGGGGAGGGGCAGGCCGTAAACGGTCTTCAGGACGGAGGGGCCGAAGTTCTGCAGCGCGCCAAGGCTGATCGTCGAGGCCACGAAGAACGCGAAGCACATCCAGACCGCGCCGACCCCGAGGAACGCGAAGCGCGATTCGCGCGGGGGGACGTCCCGCCCCACGCGTCCGGGCGCCGGCGCGGGCGCGGCGAGGACGGCGCGCAGCACGACCAGCGAGGAAAGCGCGGTGATCGCGAGAACGCCCGCGGCCAGCGCGGCGCTGCGCCACCCGGCGAAGGCGGCGATGCCCGTCATGCAGACCGGCGCCGCGGCCCAGCCCAGGTTGCCGGCGAGCCCGTGCGCCGAGAACGCGTGCCCGAGCCTCTCCGCCGAGACGTTGCGGTTGAGCACGGTGAAATCCGCCGGATGGAAGACGGCGTTTCCAGCGCCGGCGAGGATCGCAGCGGTCAGCAGCGCCGGATAGCCGTGCGCGGCCGCGAGGGTGAGCGCGGAGAGGGAGAACAGGCCCAGCCCCGCCCAGAGCACCCGCTGCGCTCCGTACCGGTCCACCGCGAATCCCGCCATGGCCTGTCCCACGCCGGAGACGATGAAGAAGGCGGTGGTGAGCGTGCCCGCGCCGGTGAAGCTCAGGCCGAAGTCGGCCATCAGCCAGGGGAACAGCGAGGGGATGACGAGGTGGAAGAAGTGCGAGGTGGCGTGGGCGAATCCGATCAGCGACATGACGCGCAGATCGCTGCCGCGAGTCGCCGGCGGACCGAGGTCATAGGCCGCGCCGCTCATTCGCGCCTGCCGGGTCCGGTGACCACCGGCTTGAGCGGGCGCTCGTCCACGGAAAGCTGGAACACGTCGGGCCGCGCGTAGTGCCCCGCCACGTCGAAGTCGTACTTGCCGCGCACAATCTCGTCGGTGTCGAGCTCCGCGCAGAGGATCGCTTCCTCGTCGAACACCGGTCCCGCCAGCACCTTCCCAGCCGGATCGATGATGCAGCTGCCGCCGCGCATCAGCAGCGTCTGCGGCGCGTCGCCCAGCGCGTTGGGGATGCCCGCCGGCAGGTCGGAGCGACGCAGCACCTGGCAGGCGGTGAGCACGAAGCAGCGGCCCTCGAGGGCGACGTGGCGCATCGTCGGCAGCCAGGTCTCGCGGTCGTCGGCGGTCGGCGCGCAGTACAGCTGCACTCCCTTGGCGTACATCGCCATGCGCAGCATGGGCATGTAGTTTTCCCAGCAGATCACCGCCCCGAGCCGGCCCAGGCGCGTGTCGAAGACGGAGAGCGTCGAGCCGTCGCCGAAGCCCCAGACCAGGCGCTCCGCCGCGGTGGGCATCAGCTTGCGGTGCTTGCCCAGGAACGAGCCGTCGTCGGCGAAGAAGAGGACCGTGCAATAGAGGGTGCCGCCGTCGCGCTCGATCACGCCCACCACGAGATGCAGGCGATGCTCGCGCGCCAGCTTCGCCATCCGGTCGACGTCGGGCCCCGGCACTTCCACCGCGCTCTCGAAGTACCGGCGGAAATGGTCGCGCCCTTCGCGCGTGCGCCGGCCCACCACCGCGCCGAAGTCGAGGCCCTTGGGATACGCGGAGACGAAGGCCTCGGGGAACACCGCGATCTCCGCGCCCTGCCGCGCGGCTTCCGCGGCGAGGTGGGCGAGCTTGTCCAGAGTTCGCGCGCGATCGAACCCCACTGGAGCGGCCTGCACCACCGCCGCGCGGATCTTCACGCTCCGGCTCCGGCGATCGGCGGCGAGACCGGCCGGGTGGCGCCGGCGCGCCAGCCGAGCCAGAGGACCGCCAGGCCCATGGCCGCCAGGACCACGGCGATGCTCACCCGGGAGAGGGTGCTGAAGAGAGTGAGGGTGCCGCTGGAGAGGCCGCTGAAGGCGAGGCCGACAATGGGCAGGACGGGAACGCCGCACCCCGCCAGCGTGCAGGGGCCGGTGGTCAGGCCGACGATGCTGGTCATCGCGCCCGCGACGCCGGCCGGACGCGCCGCCCTCGCCCCAAGCCCGCAGGCTTGTCCTTCGCTTCTCCGATACGACCAGAGCGCGAAATACGCTCCGAACACCAGGGAAGTGAGCAGGATGCGGACCAGCGTCGGTACGTCGATGATGAACCCCCAGTCGATGCCCTCGCCCCCGTTGTCCGCGCTCACCCAGGCGATGGCCATGTTGGAGACGAACGACAGTTTCTTCGCCAATGGCTCGCCCGAGACCAGGTACTCGGGAAGGCGGGGGAGCCAGGGATTGAAGGTGAAGAAGTCCGGGGGCCTGCGCGCGACGGAGAGGATGGCGACCGGCGCCACCAGGTTGAAGACGGACACCAGGGCCGTCACTCCCCAGACGATCCTGGCCCGGCCATGCAGCGCGGCGGCGATTCCGCGAAACGTTTGCGCGACTGCTGCCAGGGCCTTCTCGAACATCGGGGCGCCGTCCTTGCGAAAGCGCAGGATACGTGATCGCGACGACGATCGACAACCGGCTGTTGACTTTGACACTTTCCGTATGATAGCGCGCGAGGTAATTCCAAGTCGCCAGTTCTAGCGAAGACCCTCGGGGGCAATATGTCAGGTCGACCGACGCGGCGGGATTTCCTCTCTCAACTTGGCGTAACGGCGGCAGCCGCCATCGGAGGCTCGGTGGCGGGCGTTGGCATGGCGGGAATGGCGCACGCCCAGGAGAAGCCGAAGGGGACCATCCCCGACAAGCCGTTCAAGATCGGCCACATGACGTTCTTCACCGGGGCCGGCGCGGTCCTCGGCGAGCCCATGTACAAGGGCAACGTCCTGGCGGCGGACGAGATCAACGAGAAGGGCGGGCTGCTGGGGAAGAGGAAGATCGAGATCCTCAAGGCCGACGAGGCCGCCGGCACCGACGCCAACACCAAGGAGATGCGGCGGCTCAAGCTCTCCGAGAAGGTGGACATGTTCATGGGGATCACCTCCAGCGGCAACACGCCGGCGCTGGGCCCCGTGGCCGAGGAGCTGAAGCTCCTCACCATCTTCATCGACGGCTGCACCGACTTCCTCTTCGACAAGGCCGTTCCCAACCCGCGGTACATCTTCCGCATCACCAACATCCAGTCGGCCGACGGCTCGACCTGCGCGTTGGGAGTGGCCCAGACCTGGCCCAACGTGAAGAAGGTCGCGCACATCCATCCCGACTACTCCTACGGACGCAACTGCTTCGATCACTTCAGCATCGTCACCAAGAAGCTCCTGCCCAAGGCGCAGAACGTCTCCGAGGCCTGGCCCAAGCTCTTCTCCACCGACTTCACCCCGCACATCACCAAGTCGCTGGCGGCGAAGCCGGATCTCCTGGTGACCTCGCTGTGGGGCGGCGACTACGTCGCCTTCTACAAGCAGGCGCTCCAGCACGGCCTGTACGAGAAGATGAAGGTCGCCACCACGCTGGGGCTGGGCTCCGCGCCCCAGTCGATCGGCAAGGACCATCCCGAGGGCGTGCTCAGCGGCGTGCACGCGAACTACCACTTCACCTATCCGGCGGGGAACCGCTGGCCGCTCAACAAGAGCTTCGTCGAGAAGTACCACGCCAAGTTCAACGAGTACCCGAACTTCCAGGCCGAAGGCGCGTACACCGCGACCTACGCGCTGAAGACCGCGGTGGAGAAGGCCAACAAGCTGATGGGAGGCTGGCCCGACGACGACGCGATCATCGGCCAGCTCGAGGGGATGATGATCGCCGGGCCGGGAGGGTACGTCTACATCCGGCCGGACAATCACCAAGGCTACAAGGACGCGATCACCGGCTTCAGCAAGAACGTGCCGGAGTATCCGTTCCCCATCCTCGACCCGGACCGGATCATCACCATCCCCATTCGCAACATCACGGCGCCTCCGAACTGGCCCAAGGGGGAGCCGACCTCGACGTACACCTGGATCGATCAGACCTGGCCGCAGGTGAAGGCAAGCTGAACCTGCCCAGGTGGACATCCTCGTCATCCACCTGTTCAACGCGCTGCTCTACGCGTCCGTTCTCTTCCTGATCGCGGGCGGGTTGAGCCTCATCTACGGCGTGATGCGCATCGTCAACCTTGCGCATGGGAACCTCTTTGCGCTGGGCGCGTTCATCACCGCCTCCGCCGTCGGGCAGTGGTTCGCCGGCTCGGAGTCGGCCTGGCTCTACCTGCTGCTGCCGGCCGGAGCCATCGGAGCGGGCCTGGTCGGAGCGGTGCTGGAGCCGACGCTGCTGCGGCCCTTCTACAAGCGCCCGGAGGAGTACCAGCTGCTGGTGACCTTCGGCATCCTGATGATCCTCGAGGACGTGATGCGGTTCGTCTGGGGGCCTTACCCGCTCTCCGCGACCACCCTCTTCGGGAAGATGGGCAGCATGAACGTGGGCGACTGGATCTACCCACGGTACAACCTCCTGGTGATCGCCATCGGCGGTCTCGCCGGCGTCTTCCTCTGGGCGCTGATCTACCGCACCAACTTCGGAATCATCCTCCGCGCCACCTCGCAGGACATGCGCCGCGCCTCCGCCCTGGGCGTCAACGTGAACCTGGTCTACGTCCAGGCCTTCACCATCGGCTGCTTCATGGCCGGACTGGGTGGCGCGATCATCGTTCCCAGCCAGTCGGCGGTGCTGGGGATGGGGGTGGACGCGCTGGTCCTCTCCTTCATCGTGGTGGTGGTCGGCGGCCTGGGGAGCCTGGAGGGGGCGCTGTTCGGGGCGTTGATCGTGGGAGTGATCCGCGAGATCGGCATCACCGTCTTTCCCGAGATCGAGCTGGCGGTGCTGTACCTGATCGCGGCGGTGGTGCTGCTGGTCCGGCCGGCGGGCCTGTTCGGGAAGCCGACATGACCGACGTTCCCATCGCCCTGCGGCCCGCCGACAGGCGCTCACCGCTCCGGATCGTCGTCTGGGCGGTGCCCATCGCCGTGCTCCTCGCGCTGGCGCCGTACGCGGTCGACCCGTACCAGACCATCCTGCTCGGGTACGGGCTGACGTATGCGATCGCCGTGCTCGGGTTCAACCTCCTGCTCGGCTACACCGGGCTCCTCTCCTTCGGCCACTCGGCGTACTTCGGGGTGGGCGCCTACGCCGTGGCGTTCATGGTCAAGTACCTGCACACGGAGTCGATGGAGCTGTTCATCCTCGGGACCATCGTCGCCTCGGTGCTGGTCACGGCGCTCTTCGGGTACGTCTGCGTCCGGTACACCAAGATCTTCTTCAGCATCCTCACGCTCGCGCTCTCGCAGGTGCTGTGGAGCCTGGCGTTCAAGTTCTTCTGGGTGACCGGAGGCACGGACGGGCTGCGCGTGCCGACGCCAAAGCTGCTTGGCTTCGTCAATCCCGCTGGCGCCGACAAGATCCAGTTCCTCTCCCACGGCTACTACCATTACGTGCTGGCGGTCTTCATCGTCTGCGTGATGGTGATGTGGGTGATCGTCCATTCGCCGTTCGGCAAGGCGCTGCAGGCGATCCGCGACAACGAGACCCGCGCCAGGTTCGTGGGGATCCAGATCCGGCGCTACCGGTTCATGGCCTTCCTCGTCTCGGGCGTGTTCACCGGGATCGCCGGCGCGCTCTGGGTCCCGCTCAACGGGCTCACCACGCCCGACATCCTCTACTGGCCGTTCTCCGGCGAGATCGTCTTCATGGCCGTGCTCGGCGGCTTCCGCAACTTCACCGGACCGATCGTCGGCGCGGTGGTCTTCAACTACTTGAAGACGTACGCCGTCGGCTTCACCGTCTACTGGCAGGCGTTCATGGGGACCATCCTGGTGGTGCTGGTGGTCGCCCTTCCCACCGGGATCGTCGGCACCGCCCGGCTGCTCTTCGCCTACGCGAGAAGGAAGGCCTACCGGTGGTGAACCTTCTCGAGACCAGCGCCCTCACCAAGCACTTTGGCGAGACGCACGCCGTCGACAAGGTGGACTTCAGCATCCGCGACGGCGAGGTCCTCTCGCTGATCGGCTCCAACGGCGCGGGGAAGACCAGCCTGGTGAACCTGATCAGCGGCCTCCTGCAGGCCGACAGCGGGCGGATCGTCTTCCGCGGCGAGGACATCACGAAGTATACGGTGGGCCGGCGCATCCAGGCGGGGATCGCGCGCAGCTTCCAGATCGTCAACCTCTTCGACGAGTTGACTCTCCTCGACAACGTGGCCCTCTCCATCTTCTCCCGCGAAGGAAAGACCCGCTGGTTCTTCACCCTGGCGGATCACTACCGTGAGGTCTGGGACGAGGCCCTGGAGATCCTCCGGCACTTCGGCCTGGAATCGAAGCGCTCGCAGCTCGCCGGGGGAATCTCGCAGGGCGAGCGCAAGCTGCTCGACGTGGCCGTCGCCTATGCGCTCAAGCCGCGGCTCCTCTTCCTCGACGAGCCCACCAGCGGGGTGAGCACGCGGGAGAAGGCGCCGATCATGGACGTGATCAGCGCCATCGTGCGCTCGAACAAGATCACCGCCGTGGTGATCGAGCACGACATGGACATCATCTTCAAGTACTCGGACCGGATCGTGGTCATGCACCAGGGCGTCATCCTTGCCAGCGGCAGCCCGGAGGAGATCCGGAGCAACGAGTCGGTGAAGGACGCCGTCTTCGGGCCCACCCATGCTTGAGCTCGAGGCCATCAACACCTACCGGGGCCAGGCGCAGATCCTCCGCCAGGTGTCGATCTCGCTCGGGGAGAAGGAAGCGGTCTGCCTGGTGGGGCGCAACGGCGCGGGCAAGACCACCACCATCGACAGCATCATCGGCCTGCTCCCCTTGCGCGCGGGGAAGATCACCTTCCAGGGGCACGACATCAGCAAGCTCGCCCCCTACCGCCGCGCGAGGCTCGGGATCGGCTACGCACCCGAGGACAGCGGGCTGTTCCCCGACCTCACGGTGGCGGAGAACTTCCAGATCTGCCGCCTGCTGGCCAGGTCGTCCGGACGGGCAGCGCAGGCGGCGGACACCGACGAGCGCGTCTTCTCGCTCTTCCCGGAGGTGCGGCAGCTCTTGCACCGGCCGGGCCTCTACCTCAGCGGCGGGCAGAAGAAGATGGTGGCCATCTCCCGCGCGATGATGCTCTCGCCCGCCGTCCTTCTCCTGGACGAGCCCTTCGAAGGCCTCGCTCCGGTGGTCGTGACCCGCCTGATCGAGGCGGTGCGGAAGATCAAGGAGATGAAGATCGCCGTCCTGATCGCCGAGTCGAACCTCGCCAACGCCACCCGCGTCGCCGACAGGTTGTACGCCATCGATCGGGGCGAGATCATCTATCATGGAGATCCGCGGCTGGTGCTCCAGAACCAGGATGTGATGAACACCATCCACGGCTGACCGATGAAGCGCGTCTTCAACCAGCGCTCGCTGCTCTGGCTGGCCTCCCTGGCGGCGCTGATCGGCGCTTACACCGCGGTCGCCGGCGGCCTCCGCAGGCCCGACATCATCCCGCCCTCGGGGGAGATCGCCGGAGCGTTTGCCGCCCTGGTCGCCGGCCCGGCTCCCGAGCCAGTCGCGGACATGCCGGCGGGCGAGATGAGCGAGCACGCGGGTCATCACCACCACCTCCGCTCCAGCGACCAGGTGGACACCTTGCGCCAGCAGGGAATCACCCTGCAGGCGTCGCTCGCCATCAGCGCCGCCCGGGTGCTCTTCGGGTTGGCGGTGGGGTTGCCGCTGGGGATCCTGATCGGGCTGTGGATGGGGTGGAGCCGCCGCGCCGACGAGTACCTGCACCCGGTCTACGTGCTGGCCCGCTCCGTGCCTCCGCTCGCCTTCATCAGCTACATCATGCTCTGGCTGGGCCACAGCGAGGCGCACCGGCTGATCCCCGTCGTCTATGCCGTCGCGGTCACCGTGGTGATCCCCACCTACCACGGCGTGCGCGACGTGGCCGCGAAGTACCTGGAGGCGGCGCGCTCGCTGGGCGCGCGCGGGTCGCTGCTCTTCAACAAGGTGCTGCTGCCGGCCGCCGCTCCCGCCGTGCTGGGAGGGCTGCGGTACTCGATCGCCATCGCCTGGATGACCGCCGTCGGCGCGGAGATGCTGATGGCGGAAAACGGCATGGGCAACCTCCTGGTGGGCGGCGGGATGTGGGCCTCGCGGATGCAGACCCGCTCGGACCCGGCGGTGATCATGGTCGGGGTGATGGCGCTCGCCGCAGGGGGCTGGGCGATGGACGCCGTGGCACGCGTGGCGACCGCGCGGCTCACCGGCTGGGTGCGGTGATGCGGGCGGTGCGCATCCGGCGGGCGATCATCGCCCTGGTGACGCTGACGGCGCTCTACGGGATCGCAGCCGAGATCGGGTTCGGCCGGCTGCCGACCCGCATCTGGATGGGCTCGCATTACGTGGACAACCTGAAGCTGTTGCCCACGTTCCGCCAGCTCGGCGAGGAGGGCGGCTTCCTGCTCGAGTCGAGGATCCTTCCCGACAGCGTCGTCGCCAGCACGCGCAGGGTGACCCTCGGCCTGCTCGTGGGCGCGATCGCGGGAATCCTGCTCGGGCTCGCCACCGGCTGGGCGGCGAGCCTGGAGTACCTGGCCGATCCCTGGGTGACCTTCTTCCGCTTCACGCCCGCGCTCGCGCTCCTGCCGCTCTTCGTCGTCTGGTTCGGCTACGGCGAGACCTCCAAGGTGCTCCTGATCGCCGCGAGCGTGGGGGTGATCACGCTCCTGGGAGCGCACGATGGAGTGCGCCGGGTCCCGCGCGCGTACCTGGACGCGGCCGCTTCGCTCGGCGCGGGCCCGGGCCTGCGCTTCCGCAAGGTCGTCCTGCCGCTCGCGTTCCCCTCCATCTTCGCCAGCGTCCGCATCGCCGCGGGCCTGGCGTGGGTGACCATCGTGGTCGCGGAGCTGATCGACGCGCGGATGCCGAGCCTCGGCTACCTCCTCGCCCTCTCGGGGGCGTATCCGCGGGTGCCGACCATGATGATCGCCATCGCGACCATCGGCGCCCTGGTCCTTCTCTTCGACACGGTCGCGCTCCTCTTGCATGCCCGGGCCACGCGCTGGATGAGGCGGGCGGGGTGAGCGCTCCCGCGCCGATCCTCGAAGCGGCAGGGGTGAGCTACAGCTACCCGGGCCCGACGCCGACGCGGGCGCTGGAGGACCTCAATCTCCAGGTCAGGGACAACGAGTTCCTCGCGGTCCTGGGCCCGGTGGGGTGCGGGAAGACGACCCTGCTGCGCATCTTCGCCGGCTTCTTGCGGCCGGTTACGGGCGCCGTTCGCTGCGCGGGCGCGCCGATCGAGGGACCGGGCGCGCAGCGCGGTTACGTCCTGCAGGAAGAGGCGATCTTTCCCTGGATGAGCGTGCGGGACAACGTGGAGTTCGGCTTGCTCGCCAAGGGCCTCGACGAGAAGGCGCGGCGGGCCGTCAGCGACGAGCTGCTGCGCCTGATCGGGCTTTCCTCGTTCGAATCGGCGTGGCCGAAGGAGCTCTCCGCCGGCATGTCGAAGATGGTGGAGGTGGCGCGCGTGCTCGCCACCGATCCCAGCATCCTCCTGCTCGACGAGCCGTTCGGCGCGCTCGACGCGCAGACGCGCGCCCGCATGCAGGACGCGCTGGCGCGCCTCTGGGAGCAGCGGCGCAAGACCGTGCTCTTCGTCACCCACGACGCGGAGGAGGCGCTCTACCTCGCGGACCGCATCGTGGTCCTCTCGCAGCGGCCCGGGCACATCAAGGCGGAGTTCCCGGTGGACATTCCCCGCCCGCGCTCGCTGGAGTCGCGCTTCTCCCCAGGGTTTCTCGCGCTCAAGCGGCGGATCTGGGAGGCGACCGGGAACGCAGGCGCGTAGCTTCCCGTCGCGCCCTACTTCATCAGCGGCAGGACGCGCTTCACCTCGTCCATACCGCCCCACTGCTTGAACAGCTCCTCGCCCTTTTTCTGCACCTCGTCCGCCGTGGGGATCTTTCCCGGCCCCGCGCCGGAGTGCGGATAGAAGATGTAGAGCAGCTTCGCGTCCACCAGGCCCGCCGCGTGCACCTTCTTCCCCAGCGCCGGCGACCCTTCTCCGAAATGCTCGTCGTTGAGCCCGCCCATGTCGGCGAAGATCGCGTGCGCATAGCGGTGCTCTTCGTCGGCGTCGGGGTTCACCACCGTGAGGAAATCGCCCAGGCGGCCGGTGGGGCCCTGGCCAACCCGGGTGAACCTCGTTCCCTGCTTGCCCTCGTTGTAGATCTGCCCGGGGAAAGCGATGTACGGAATG
>JBGQLA010000105.1:0-13060 GCA_041499865.1 Deltaproteobacteria bacterium | reverse complement strand
GTCCCAGCCGGGGACGAAGTCGGTCAGGTGCCCCGCCATCAGGTGGTACTTCACCACCAGGTCCTTGAGGATCTTGTTGAGGAAGTGCCCTTGGTGGATGGCGCCGTTCGCATACGGCGGGCCGTCGTGGAAGACGAACTTGTGGGCGCTGGCGTTCTTCGCCAGGAGCTGCTGGTAGATCTTCCCGTCCTCCCAGGCCTTCACCTGCGCTGGCTCGCGCTCGCTGAGCGCGGCGCGCATGGGAAACCCGGTCTTCGGCAGGTGGACTGTGTCTCGATAATCCATTCCAAGGTCCCGAGATGAAAGGCGCTTCGCGTACCACGCGAGGCTCGCGTCCGCAATGCTTCGCTGTTACCTTGCGCGCCCACGATGGCGCTCGAGATCCGCACGGTGGAGTCGAAGAAGGACCTGGAAACCTTCCTGCACGTGCCCTGGACCCTGGGGATGAAGTCCGACCCGAACTGGGTGCCGCCGCTCCTCGACGACTACCGCCGTTCGCTGGATCCGCGGAGGAGCCCGTTCCTCAAGCACGGCGAGATCCAATGCTTTCTCGCGCTCGACGGCGGCCAGCCGGTGGGCCGGATCTCCGCGCAGGTCGACAGCGATTTCGACAAGCAGTGGCCGCAGGAGAAGGGCGTCGCTTTCTTTGGATTTTTCGACAGCAAGGACGATCCCGCGGTCGCGCGCGCCCTGTTCGACGAGGCCTCCGGCTGGGCGCGCTCCAAGGCGCGGACGCGGATCCGCGGGCCGTTCACGCTGGATTCGAAAGGGGAAGTGGGCGTCCTCGTCGACGGGTTCGACACCCCGCCGCGCATCGGCATGCCGCACAATCGCCCCTACGTCGGGCCCTTGATCGAATCCGCGGGGCTCGCGAAGGCAAAGGACTTCTATGCCTGGTGGTACACCTCCGGGCACATCGACGAGCGCACGAAGAGGATCGCGGAACGCACCCTGCAGCTCCCGAACGTGCGCGTGCGCCCGATGGACCTGTCGCAGTTCCGCCGCGAGGTGGACATCGTCCGCGACATCTACAATTCAGCCTGGTCGCAGAACTGGAACTTCACCCCCTTCACCTCGGCCGAGCTGGAGATCATGGCGACCGAGTACAAGATGTTCGTCGACCCGGAGATCGCCCTGGTGGCCGAGGTGGACGGCAAGCCCGCCGCGATGTGCTTCGCCATCCCCGACGTGAACGAGATGGTGAAGGACTTCGACGGCGAGCTGGCGCGGCGGCCGTGGAACCTCGCCCGGCTCTTCTGGCGCCTGAAGTTCCGGCGGCCCACGCACGCGCGCCTGCTGCTGCTCGGAGTGAAAGAGGAGTATCGAGCGTCACACCGTTACGGAACGCTCGCCGCGGTGCTCTACGTGGAAGTCGCCCGCCGGGGCGCCGCCCGCGGCTACGTGGGCGGCGAGCTCTCCTGGACCCTCGAAGACAACGTGATGATCAACCGCGGGATCGAGCGGATGGGCGCCACCCGGTACAAGACCTACCGGGTCTACGAAAAGGCGGTCTGACCGCAGGCACGGCCTTTGCTGAAGTACTCCCCGGGGGAAGGGGAGCAAAGCAAATGAAGCTCGGGAGCATGTGGCGGCGCGTGCGGTCGCTTTCACAGCGGCCTCACAACCTGCTCGCCATCTCGGATCTTCACCTCGGTTGCGATCTCCGGGCGGGAAACAGGCTCGACAAGCCGCGGACGACGGACGGGCCGCTTTCCAGTTTCGTGGAATGGCACACCGCGCACCGCGACGGCGGCAAGCCCTGGCGTTTGATTCTGAACGGCGACATCGTCGACTTCGTCGCCATCACCCTGGTCCCGCAAGAGCCGGTTCCATTTGCCATTTCCGCCGAGGAGCGCGCGCTCGGCCTGGCGCCCACGGAACCGAAGTGCGTCTGGAAGCTGCGCCGCACCGCCGAGCGCCATCCCACGGTGTTCGACGCACTCGCCCATTTTGTCCACAAGGGAAACTCGGTACACATCATCCGGGGGAACCACGATTCCGAGTGGCGCTGGCCGGCGGTCCAGGAGGAGTTCCGCCGCATCCTCGCCGAGCGCAGCGGAGCCCCGCGGCGGAAGATCGACCGGCTGGTCGAGTTCCACGACTGGTTCTACCTGGAGCCCGGCTTCTTCTACGCCGAGCACGGGCACGCCCACGACCACTACTCGGTGCAGACCGATTTCTTCTCCGCGCACAACGACGACAGCGAGATCGAGCTGGCGCTCAGCTCCAAGGTGCTCCGCTACTTCGTCAACCGGTACACCGAGCAGGTCGACCTGGCCGACGACGTCGATGCCTGGGGTCTCAAGGAGTACCTCGATTGGGTGCTCAAGGCGGGCAATCCGCTGCGGGTGGCCGCCGACTACTTCGTGATGGTTTTCCGGGTGATCTACCCGGTGGTGCGGCAGTCGCTGAAGATCTCCCGGGCGTTCGCGCGCGCGGCCGACAAGGCGCTGGCGCCCGCCGTGGACCGCGACGCGCACGTGCGGCAGCTCCTGGCGAAGTTCCAGGGGACGGAGAAGCAGGCGCAGCAGCTCGCAGAGATCGCCTCGCGACCCGCGGATCAGAGCCTGTTCGACTCCATGCAGCTCTTCTATCTGGATCGGATGCTGCTGGCGGTGGTCTGCCTGATCACCGCCTTCGCCACCGCGCATGCAGTGCACGGCTTCTGGGCGAAGGGCGGAGCGCTGACGCTGATCGGCGTGGTTTTCGCGGCGCTGAACGCGGCGCTCGGGGCCCAGCGGCGGACGGATGCCCATCCGATGCTGCAGGCCGCGGCGCGGCGCGTCGCGCAGGTCTTCGACGTGAAGTACATCGTGATGGGCCACAGCCATCGCGCCGTCGAGGAGACCGTCGGCAACGGAACGCGCTACTTCAACCTCGGCTCCTGGACCCCCGGCCGCTCGCACGACGGCTTTCCCCACGTGGTGGTGACGGCCGGCTCGGCGGAGCTGCGCCGCTGGAAGGGTCCGAAGGTCGTCGAACCCGTCGATGCCGGCGGAGTTCCTGCCGCGGGCGTTCTCGTCCCGGCGTAAGATAGGGGCATGGGTCGGGAGAGTGCGCACAAGCCGGCGCTGCTGGAAGTGGCGGCAGCCCTGCGCGAGGTGCATCGCACGCTGGTCCAGGCGGTGCGCGCCGGTTACGAGCGCGAGATCGGCCCCGCAGGCGGGCCCGGGCAGATGCTGCGCCTGCTCACCGAGCACCCCTACTTCGCCTGGCTTCACCCGATGAGCGAGCTGATCGTCGACCTCGACTCGCTCCTGGCGCAGGAGATCCTTCCTCCCGGGACCGTGGCCGGCGTGCGCCAGGAGATCGATCGCCTCACGCAGGCCGGAGGCTCGCCGTTCTGGGAGAAGTACGCACCCCTGCTCCAGGCCGACACCGACGTGGTGATGGCGCACGGCCATCTTCGCCGCACCATCAACGCGCTGCCGGAAGTGGCGGAGCGCCCGCACCAGCGCAAGGAGTGGATCGCTCCGCGCGTGCACGCGAAGCGGAAGTCGAGAAGCTGAGCGTCAGCCGACGGCTTCGACGATGCTCTCGAACAGCCGGCGCCCGTCCTCGCCGCCCAGCACCGGCTCGGCGAGCCGCTCGGGGTGCGGCATCATCCCCAGCACGTTCCCCCGCGCATTGGTGACGCCGGCGATGTCCGCCAAAGAGCCGTTCGGGTTGGAGCCGGAGACGCCGCGGACCCCCGCCGCGTCGACGTACCGGAAGGTGACCTGCCCTTCGCCTTCCAGCCGCCGCAGGCCCTCGCCGTCGATGTAGTAGTTGCCGTCGCCGTGGCCGATGGGGATGCGGATCACGTCGCCCTTGGCGTACTTCCGCGTCCAGGGCGTCATCGCGTTCTCCACCTTGAGGTGGACGTCGCGGCAGACATACTTGAGCGAGTCGTTGCGGCGCATCGCGCCGGGCAGGAGTCCCGCCTCGAGCAGGATCTGGAACCCGTTGCAGATCCCGATCACGTGCCCCCCGCGCTGCGCAAATCTCTTGACCTCCTCCATGATCGGCGAGAAGCGCGCGATCGCTCCGGTGCGCAGGTAGTCCCCGTACGAGAAGCCGCCGGGCAGCACCACCACGTCGGCGCCGCGCAGGTCGCGGTCCTTGTGCCAGACGTAGCGAGCGGCGCAGCCGAGCACGTGCTTGGCGACGTGGTAGACGTCGTGGTCGCAGTTGCTGCCGGGGAAGACGACCACCGCGAACAACATCAGCGGATCTCCTCCACCTGGTACTCCTCGATCACCGTGTTCGCGAGGAGCTTCTCGCACATCTCCTGCACGCGCTTCTTCGCCTCGGCCGGGTCCTTGGACTCGAGATCCAACTCGATGATCTTGCCCAGCCGGACGTCCTTGACCTCGTTGAAGCCGAGCGACCCCAGGGCGCGGCCCACCGCCAGGCCCTGCGGATCGAGCACTGACCTCTTCAGCGTGACCACGACGCGCGCCTTCATTCGACTCCTCCGGAGGGGCGCACCCTAACACATCGTCCTGCGCAGCAGGGCGATGGATCCGGCGAACCGATCGCACTGGACCACGACGCAGAAAGGGCCAGTCACCTCACTCGTCCCGCAACCGGACCTCGAGGAGGAAGGCATCGCGGCGCCCCGAGGATCCAGCGCCAGCGAGCGCGCCCTCGGTCCAGCCCGCGATCAACACGCGCCCGCAGGAATCGATCGCGACAGCGGTGGGCTCCTCGTCCGCCGCGGTGCCGCCCTGCCAGGTGCCCGTCAGCGTGCCGCCCGCGTCGAAGCGCATGACGAAGGGATCGTAGAAGCCGCGGTTCAGGTACCGCGGCGCGACCACCTCCGCCGTGCTGCCGGTGACGAAGACGTTGCCGTCCGCGTCCACCGTCATGTCGCTGATCCCGGTCCCGTTCAAGTCGCGCGGCCCGAACGTGGTCCAGCGCGGCGCCCCCGTCGCACGATCGACGGAGATCAGCACCGGGTGCAAGCCGCCGACGTTCGTTCCACCGAGGAGGACGCTGCCGTCCTTGGCGAACGCCAGCGCCGCCGCGCTGTCCCCCCCGCTGCTGGAGAGGCGCGAGCCCCAGATCTCGTGGCCGAGCACGTCGAGCTTGCGCAGCCAGATGCCGGGCTGCGCGCCGCCCTGGCTCGATCCGGCCAGGTACGCGGCGCCCTCGGCGTCGACGATCACCGCCGAAGCGACGTCCCCGTAAGCGGTGCGCGCCGCGGGAATCCGCCACGCCTCCGCGAGATCGCCGGCGGACAGCTCGGCCGCGAACCAGTTCTCCCGGTCCTCGACGTAGTTGGTGGGAATGAAGACGTCGTCGAATCCCGCGAGCAGCAGGCGCGATCCGGACAGCGCGAGGCGGCGCGGGTGCTGCGGGCGCTCGTCGCCGAACTGCCGCACGGCGCTCACTGCACCGCCTTGCCCGAGCAGGGCGGTGAACCCGTCGAACTGCCCGCCCTGGACCGCGCCGGGGAATGCGCCCGTGGTGCGGCCCGCCGCGTACACGCGTCCGTCGGGCGACTCCACGAGCGCCTCCACGATGTCGGTCTGCGGGGTGTCGAGAGCTGCTTCCCACTCCAGCTTGCCGGACGCATCCAGCCGCCGGACGAACCCGCGCGAGTTCCCCACCGGACCGAGGTCGCTGACCCGCAAGGTGCCGCCGGTGTATCCGCCGAAGTACACGCCGCCGCCGGCCGCCGGGATTAGCGCGAGCGCCTCGTCGTCCTGCCCTGTCCCCCACTGAACATCGATCAGCGACGAGCATGGATCGGACGGCGTTCCACCGCCGCAAGCCGCCAGAAACCCGAGCAAGACCCAGCGCATGGCGGCCTCTTTAAGCCACTCCGACGAACGTCGCAAATCAAACTCGATAACCCACGGAAACGACAGCGGTTGGCGGGCGCCGATCCGCGGGACTACGATCCCTTTCCAATGCTCGAGCTTCTCGCGGCCGGCGCCGCACTCGCGGGCCGCGCTCTCCTGCAGGCCGCCGATACCGCCCTCCTCGCGGTCGGCGAGGACGAAGTCCGGGCCGGGGAGTCCCGGCATCCGCTGCGCACGCGCTGGCTGCTCACCCTGAAGCGGGAGCCGGAGTCCACCGCGGCGGCCTTGCGCGGCTTGTCCTCCGCCCTGCTGGCCTTCGCGGCGGTGGCCTGCGCCATCGTGGTCGGAGACATCCTCTTCCGCGCCGGCGTCCACTCCAACTCGCGCAGCACGCTCCAGCTCGTGGCCGGGCTGCTCGCCGGCATCGTGGCCCTGGTGATCGATCTGGCGCCGCGCTCTCTCGCCTCGGCGCGCCCGCTCTCCTGGAGCCTGGCGCTCGCCGGCCCTGCGTACCTGGTCTGCGTGCTGCTCCGGATCCCCGTGCGGCTCCTCCTCAAGCTCTTCGACGCGCTGCTGCTGCGGCGTGGCGCGACGGCGCGGTACACGCCGCCGCCTCCGCCGCTGGAGGAGATCGAGAAGATCCTCAGCGACGAGGCGCGGGGAGGCGGGTTCGGAGCGCCTTCGGCGGAGCTGGTGCATGGGCTCTTCCAGTTCGCCGAGCGCACCGCGAAGGAGATCATGGTTCCCCGCACGCGGGTGGTCGGGGTTCCGATCGACGCCGCCCCGGGGGAGGTGATCGATCTCCTCGCCGAGGAGGGGCACACCCGGATGCCGGTGTACGACGGCGACCTCGACCACATCAAAGGCGTGCTGCACGCCAAGGACGTGATTCCGCTGCTCGCGCACCCGGAGCTGATCGTGCTCCAGGACCTGGTCCGCCCGGCGCTGTTCGTTCCCTGGACCAAGCCGGTGGGAGAGCTGCTGCGCGAGATGCAGCAGAAGCGCTCGCTGCTCGCGCTGGTGGTGGACGAGTACGGCGGCTTCTCCGGGATCGTCACGCTGGAGGACATCCTCGAGGAGATCGTCGGCGAGATCCGCGACGAGCACGACAAGGAGGGGCCCGCTCCGCAGTTCGGGCCCGACGGCACCGCGCTGGTGCGCGCGGAGATGCGGCTGGAGGAGCTGAACCACGCCCTCCAGGCCCGGCTGCCGGACCAGGGCGATTACGAGACGCTGGGCGGACTGCTCAACTCCACCGCCGGCGCGATCCCGCAGGCCGGGGATCGCTTCTACATCGGCGGGCTGGAGCTGACGGTGGTGCAGCGCGACGACCGCCGGGTGCGGCTGGTGCGGATCGCGCGGTCGAAGACGGCGCCGCCTCCGGCCTCGCGGGCGAGCTGAGCCCGCCTCAGGCGGGGCGCTGCATCACCAGCCGCCGCGCCGTCTGCCGGAACCCGAGCGAACGATAGAGACCGCGCGCCGGCCGGTTCGCGTCGCCGACCGAGAGCACCGCGCCCTGCGCGTTCGCCAGCGCGCGCGCGACGAGTGCGCGCGCGATCCCGGTCCGGCGGAACTGCGGCAGCACCGCCACTTCCTCGATGGCCAGGGTCCGTCCGAGCCGCACGGCGGAGAGATACCCCATCGGCTTGCCGTCCGACTCCGCCACCAGCACCAGGCGATCGTCGCCGGAGACGAGCTGCGCGATCTCGTCTGCCCGCGCGGCGAACGCGTCCGGCGCGCCGGCCCAGGCCTCGTTGGAGAGCGCCTGCAGCACGGGCTGATCGCGACGCGCCGCCGCGCGGATGCGCAAGGCCGGCTTGAGCGGGGCCTTGAGCGCCCCGCCGCCCCATTCCAGGAAGAGCTGTGCCCCGTTCTCCGTGAACCCGAGCGCGCGAAGGAAGGCGATCCCCGGCACGGCATCGTCGCGGACGCGGGCGCGGAGCGCGGCGCCGTTGCCCAGCGCCGGCTCGCCGAGAGCGCGCCCGATGCCCCGGCGCCGCAGCGAGGGATGCACCGCTGCGTAGAAGTCGTAGACCCGGGTCGCCGGGTCGCGGAGCGCCGCGAAGGACAGGCCGTACACCCCGCCGTCTTCTCCGGCGGCGACGCGCCAGAGATCGAGCGCGGCGCGCGGCGCGGTCGCGAGCAGGCGCAGCTGCTGGGCGAACGGCTCGATCGCCGGATCGAGGGCGCGTCCGGCCTCCCCGAACCGCGCCGCGGCCGCGAGATCGTCGAGCGTGAATCGCCGGACGGCGACGCCCCCGCTCATGGCAGCGACTGCGCGACCAGCTCGGCGATGTCCTTCGCTTCCATCTGCTCGCTGCGGCCGGTCTCGCCGATGCCGTCCTTGATCATGGTCAGGCAGAACGGGCAGCTGGTGGCGATGGTGCCTTTGCCGCCGAGGGTCTTCGCCGCCTCGTCGACGCGGTTCTGGTTGATGCGCTGGCCGAGCGTCTCCTCCAGCCACATCCGGCCGCCGCCCGCTCCGCAGCAGAAGGTCTCGCTGCGGTTGCGCTCCATCTCCTGCACCTTGATCCCCAAAGAGACCAGGGTCTGCCGCGGGGCCTCGCTGATCCCGTTGTGCCGGGCGAGATAGCAGCTGTCGTGGTAGGTGACCGGTGCCTGCAGCCTGGCCTCGCCAGGGCGGAGCCGCCCGTCCGCGACGAGCTGCGCGATCACCTCGGAGTGGTGCAGGACCCGGAAGTGGCCGCCGAACTGCGGGTACTCGTTCGCCAGGGTGTTGAAGCAGTGCGGGCACTGGGTGATGATCTTCTTCACCCCGTAGCGGTTGAGCGTCTCCACGTTCTGCTGCGCCAGGGCCTGGAACAGGTACTCGTTCCCCAGCCGGCGCGCGGAGTCGCCGTTGCAGGTCTCCTCCTCGCCGAGGATGCAGAAGGTGACCCCCGCGGAGCGGAGGATCTTCACCAGCGCGCGCGACACCTTCTTCTGCCGCTCGTCGAAGCTGCCGGCGCACCCGACGAAGAAGAGGTACTCGACGTCGCGGAGCGCTTCCGGAGTCATCGCCGCGGCGACCGGAATGTCGAGGTCGGCGCACCACTCCGCGCGGCGGTTGCTGCCCATGCCCCAGGGGTTGCCCTGCGTCTCCATCCCCTTGAACACGCGCGCCGCCTCCTCGGGGAAGCGGCTCTCCATCAGGACCAGGTTGCGCCGCATGTCGACGATGCGGGGCAAATGCTCGATGAAGACGGGGCAGGCCTGCTCGCACCAGGCGCAGGTGGTGCAGGCCCAGACGGTCTCGTCGGGGATCACGCCGCTCTCGCCCACCAGGGGCGGCATCTTCTCGATCATCTCCGCCGGAAGCTGCAGCCCGCTCTGGGCGAAGGCCCCTTCCGAGCCGGTGGCCGGGTCGGCCTGCCCATGCCCGTTGCCGTGCCCGTTCGCGCCTCCGCCGCCGGTGACCGGCGCGATCCGGTTCAGCCGGCGCGCGAGCATCAAGAGCGGCAGGGGCATCATCGTCGCCATCTGCTGCGCGTGGTGGCGGATGGCGCGGTTCATTTCCTTGTGCGTCAGCGGCTTGCCGGTGACGTAGGTGGGGCAATACGTCTGGCACCTTCCGCATTCCGTGCAGGAGTAGGTGTCGAGGATCTCCTTCCAGGAGAGATCGCCGAGCTTCGCCACCCCGAACTTCTCGCTGTTCTCCAGGTCGAGCTTCGAAAGCTGCCCCTGCGGCGTGAGCCGCTGGAAGAAGACGGTGGGAAGGGCGGTGATGATGTGGAAGTGCTTCCCCAGGGGCAGGAAGTTGAGGAACGCCATCACGATGGCGATGTGAGGAGGACGCCCACCGTCATCACGTCGCCGGCCGCCTGCGGCGACATCCCGGAGAGGAACCACTGCGCCACCTTGCCGGAGACCGGCAGGTACCAGGGCGCCTCGCCGGCGCGCAGCGCCAGCATCGCGGCGTCGATCAGGACGTCGGTCCAGAGGACGCCGATGATCATGCAGAGGATGAACACGCCCTCCCAGGAGAGCGTCATCCGCTCCTTCTTCTGCACCAGCCGGTAGTAGAGGAACACCGCGCACCCGGCGGTGCCGAGCACGTCGATGATGTCCTTGACGAAGAGGTAGCCCTGCCCGAACCGCGACTCGTGGGTGAGGAACGGCAGGTGGAAGCTCGGGTCGTACGCCAGCCCGAACGAGGTCAGCGTCCCGAGCTGCGCGACGATGAAAGCGACGAAGATCCAGATGTGCGCGGCCCCCGCCGGCCGCTCCGGCTTGCTGGGCATCCGCTTCTGCCCGAAGCCGTAGAGCAGGAGCTTCTCCGTGCGCGTGCCGGGGTCGTCCCAGCGCACGTCCTTGCGCGCGAAGAGCAGCGGCCGCACGCGGTAGGAGATGATCCAGGCGAAGATGCCCAGGCCGGCGAGGATGATCAGCGTTGCGAGGACGGGTGCCATGGCGCGCGGAGCATAGTCGAAACGGACCGGGTGTGCTGCCAGCGTGTTGTCGCCGGAGGATCGCTGCACGAGGGGCACACCTCGTCGTCCCACAGCTGGGCCAGCGCAGGTCACACACGATGTCCGCTCAATCAAGCCACGCGGCCCGCTCGCGCGTGTTGCCGGGGCACTCGTGGGGATCCGCCGCAAGACGCGATACAGCTCTGTCGGCCTCGCTTGCTTAGCGGGGGCGCAGCGCCTAGGCTAGGAGCGTGTTGCCGTATTCACGGCAACACGCAGCAACTACGTAGCGGCATACTCCGCCTTCGGCGGAGAGCCGCTAGTGCATCATCCGCACCTGCGCCGCGGCCACCCGCTCGCGCAGGTACTTGTCGATCACCTGCCGGTACTCCGCCAATTCGCGGCACCCCTGCATCAGCCACTCGCCGCCGATCACCAGCGCGGGCACTCCCCGGATGCCCAGCGCCTCCGCCTCGTCCACCGCGTCGTTCACTTCCTGCTCCAGGCGCGGATCGTCGAGCCGCTCGACCAGCGCGCCCACGTCCAGGCCGGCGCGCGAGGCGATCTCGATCTGCACGTCGCGGCGGGCGACGTTGATGCCCTCGAGGAACGCGGCGCGCCGCATGGCATTGAGCAGCGCCCGCTGCAGGGCCGGGCCCTGCGGAAGCGCCGCTTCCAGGGCGACCAGCGGCGGGGCCGAGCTGGCCGGCGGATCCTGGCCGGTCCACAGATCCGGCTTCACGCCCTTGCCTTCCTGCTCGCGCGCGACGCGGCGGAAGTGCCGGGCGAGCACGGACCGCTGCTTCTTGTCCGGGATCTGGTTCTCCGGACGCAGCGGATAAGGGCGCAGGCTCCAGCGCAGCATCGAGCCGTACTCGTCGCGCAGGTACGAAAGGCGCGCGTCGGCGACGTAGCACCAGGAGCAGAGCACGTCGTGGTACAGCACCAGCTCCACCTCGGCCGGAGCATCGCCGTGGGCCGAGTGCAGGCGCTGGAAGACCGCGCCGGCGGCGGGTCGGATCGCCATGCATTCATCCTGACCCGACGTTGCTGCGCGGAGCAAGGCCGATCTTGCCGTCGCACGGCTTCGATTGGCACGGGCTTGCCCGGTCGCCTGCGTAAGCTGCCGGATTCTTGACAAAGCGACTCAAAGCGCCATCGCGCGCCGCGCACCTTCGGCCACCTGCGCCGCGTAGGTGACGATCTCGCCGGCGATGTCCAGACCCGTCGCACGCTCGAGCCCCTCGAATCCGGGGCTGGAATTCAGCTCCACCACCGTCGGCCCGCCACTCGACTCGAGCAGGTCGACCCCCGCCACGTCGAGGCCGATCACCCGCGCGGCCCGCACCGCCGCCTCCAGGTACTCTTGCGGAAGCTCGATGGAGGTGCCGAAGCCCCCGCGGTGCAGGTTGCTGCGGAACTCGCCTCGCGGGGCCTCGCGGCGCATGGCTCCGACCACCCGATCGCCGACCACCAGCGCGCGGATGTCGCGCCCGCGGGACTCGGCGATGAATTCCTGCAGAAGGATCTCCTGCCCGAGGTCCCAGAGCGTCCCGAGGATGCTCTCCACCTCGGCGGCGCTGTGCGCGATCATCACACCCACGCCCTGCGTGCCCTGGATCAGCTTGAGGATCGCCGGCAGGCCGCCCACCTGCGCCACCAGGTCGCGGACATCGCCGCCGCCGCGCGCCAGCACCGTGCGGGGAATCCGCACCCCGGCCGCCGCCAGGTGCTGCAGCGCCGCCAGCTTGTCGCGGCTCCGTGCGATCGCGGAAGCGCCGTTCACCAGCGGCACCCCCATCGCCTCCAGGTGCCGCACGACGGAGAGCCCGACCCCGGTCACCGACGCGCCGATCCGGGGGATGGCGACCGCCAGCCCGCGCACTTCCTTGCCGCGGTGATAGAGGCGCGCGTTGCCCGACTCGAGCGCGAGGTTGCAGCGCAGCACGTCGATCACCCGGGTGCGGAAACCGTGGGACTTCGCCGCTTCCACCAGCCGCCGCGTGGAGTAGAGCGTCTTCTTCCGGGAGAGGATTGCCAGCGCGGGCCGGCGCCTCGCCCGAGCCATCTTCTTCAGCTTGCGCGGCATCTCAGGCCGCCGGCCTCGGCCGCACCAGGCGCTCCACCACGTCCTGCAGTTGCTCCAGGTCGAACGGCTTGTTCAGGGCGGCGTCCACTTCCGGCTTGCGGTTGCCGCCGCGCAGCTCGCGATCGGCGGAGAACACCACCACCGGCACGCCGGGCGCCAGCTTCTCGTCGCGCAAGCGCTCGATCAGCGTCCAGCCGTCCATCATCGGCATCAACAGATCGATCAACATTAGATCCGGCCTCGCCTTGCGCGCCAGCGCGAGCGCGGTTTCGCCGTCGGGCGCCGCGTCCACCGCATATCCCCACTCGCGCAGGACCTGGCCGGTGGCCTCCAGGATCTCCGGGTCGTCGTCGACCAGCAGCACCCGGGACTGCGCCTCCACCGCCATCAGGGTGCGCGGCGAGAGCGGCAGGGAGAAGGTGAACGTCGAGCCCTCGTCCACCTCGCTCCACACCTCGAAGCGGCCGCCGTGCCGCTGGACGATCTCGTGCGCGACGTAGAGCCCGATGCCCAGCCCGCTGTAGTTGCGGGTGGTGGCGTTGCCGGCGCGGAAGAAGCGCTGGAAGAGCCGCGGCTGCTCCTCGGCGGGGATGCCGATCCCCGGATCCTGCACCGAGATCCGCGCTTCCTTGTCCGCGCGCTCGAGGGTCACCCGGATCTGGCCGCCCTGCGGGGTGTACTTGATCGCGTTCTGGAGCAAATTCACCATCACCTGCTCCAGGCGCTCGCGATCCCCCTGCACCAGCACCGGCGCGGCGGCCCGGTGGAAGACG
>JBGQLA010000104.1:0-13112 GCA_041499865.1 Deltaproteobacteria bacterium | reverse complement strand
TCTACCTCGGTACCGGGGAGTTCGGCCTGGCCCAGGCCAGCGCCGCGCGCACTGTCGAGATCGCTCCCGAACACATGGGCGGCCTGCGGAACCTGGTGTTTGCCTACGTGCTGCAAAACCGCTTGCCCGAGGCGCGCGCGGCCTCCCATCGCGCGAAGGACGACGGCTCGTCCGGCTCGCTCGTCTTGATGTTGGGCGATGCGCTCGTCGAAGAGGGGTTGGGACACACGAGGCCGAGTCGCGCCGGATCGCCGACGAGTACGCCGCGAACCCTTCCTCCCTCGGGGCGAGCTACCAGATCGCGGAGGTGTTCGCCTGGCAGGGACGCACCGGTCGCGCCTTCGATTGGCTGGGGCACGCCTACGACGAGCACGACGCGGGCCTCAGCTACGTGAAGTACGATCCCTTCCTGAGCAAGCTGCGCGGCGACCCGCGCTACCCTGCGCTCCTCAAGAAGTTGCACCTGCCGCTGGACTGACCTGGGCTCGCAGCAGCAATGCGCCGCCGACTTGATCTGCCAGATCATGCTCTCGCCAGCGCGCTCAAGCCTCAGTCGATCGGCTCACCGAGCTCAGGTCCTCCGCTCGAGCATTGACGTGGGCGCCGCGCCAGCCCGAAAGCGCCCGATGGAGCGTGGGGTCATGCCGAGGCGCGGCGAGGATCCCCATTGTACGGGGGTGCCCGGCGGTCGCGACCAACTTGGCGAGCCACGACACCTTCTCTCGAAGCGGTAGCATCCCGGGCGCGGTGGGTGCCGGGAGTCCGCGTGCGGCGCGGCGGCCCAGCTCGCCGTAGCCGCGGATCAGGAACAGCACGCCGTGACGGTAGCGCAGCGGCACGAGCTGCACGCCCTCGGCTGCGCTCCGGTAGTAGCGGTCGGCCAGCGCGGCCAGCGCTTCCAGCACGGGCAACAGGCGGCGATCGCCCGGATCGCGCAGCACGTCCTTGGCGCTCAGGCCGGCGGCGGCCAGGCGGGTCGCAGGGAGGTACACGCGATCACGGCGCGCGTCGTCGGCGACGCCGATGAGGATGTTGCTCAGCTGGAGCGCCAGGCTCAGATCGACCACGCGTGCGTCGGCGTCGGCGCCACGGATACCGAACAGCGGTGCGACCAGCAGGCCGACCGCGGTGCTGACGCGATAGGCGTAGCGCAGTAGCTCGTCGTCGTCGGCGATCCGCACCGGGCCGAGGTCTGCCGCCATGCCATCGAGCAGGTGCCCGATGCAGTCTGACGGCAGGCCGTTACGGCGTACGCTCGCCAGGAGCACCTCGACCAGCGGCCGCGCCGGCGCGCGGCCGCTCAGTTCATCACGCCAGAGCGCCAGGGCAGCGCGCGCTTGCGCGGCTTCCGGCGAGTCATCGACCGTGTCGTCGAGGCGTCGGCAAAAGCAATAGAGCACGGCGATGTCGCCGCGCGCCGCGGGCGGGATCAACTCCGGGACGATCCAGAAGCTGTGCGCGACGCGGATGAACTCACGACGACATTCATCGATCGTCGCAGCCCAGCAGGCCTCGCCGAAGGTGGCATCGGTCTGCAGCAAACGCCTGTGCATTGCTCCAGCGCCCATCAAGCGCGAAGAGTAGACGCAATCGGCAGCGCGGGGAACGCCGGGTCCAAGAAACGGCCCGCATGTCGCCGAGGTCCAGATGCGTATAGATGTTCGCCGTCAGCCGTGGGTCGGTGTGGTGGAGCATTCGCTGGGCTACGACCGGCGGGACCCCGGCGCGCAACCCCCAAGAAAAATGAGAGCTTCTTGGGTCGTTCTCAAGACGTATTCTTCAGCGGACCTGGGTCACGCGGAAGAGCGCCGTCCCGTGGGCGGGCAGGTTTTCCGGAGATCTCCGCCGCGCTCGTGCCCTCCCAGAGGTTCCAGGCCAGCGCCATGGCGACGAAGACATTGAACAGGCCGAGCAGTGACCGCATCGGTAAACCTCCGAATCCCGTGGACGATGCGAAAACCCGAGACGGCCGCGGGGGCATTCCGAAGCGCGCGGCCCCTCGCAGTGCAGCCGGACGCGCATGCGGAAGCGCGGGCAGGGGATTTGAGAGTCGGCCGACACCGTTCGCTAGACGCCGCCCGCTTCCTCGGCTGTCGACCGTGAACGTTGAAGGACTTGAAGCCCGTCAGCTCGCGCAACCCGCACTCCGGGAACTGCAGGCACTCCCTGCCCCAGTCCAGGCCGGCGGAAAATTCAGCAGTTGGAAGTGCTGCGGGCATTGTGGAGACGGTGTCGCCGTCTCCGATGTCTTCACGCCCTGACGAATTGCGCTGAACCCGCAGCCCTGGATCTCCTTTGTTGGATCAAAGGGCCTTTTCGACAGCGCGTCGGATGGCACCCGCCGGAAGCCGCAGGATCACTCCCAGCGCAGCGCCGCGAGCGGGTTCATCCGCGCCGCCTTGCGCGCCGGGATCACTCCGAACACCACCCCGATGAAGAGCGAGACGAAGAACGCCAGCGGCAGCGCCGCCGTGGGAACCACGTATGGGATGGAGATGGAGCGCGCCACGCCCCACGCCGCCGCGAGCCCGACGCCGATCCCGATCGCCCCGCCCGCCGCCGACAGCACCACCGCCTCGACCAGGAACTGCATGAGGATGTCGCTGCCGCGCGCCCCGACGGCAAGCCGGATGCCGATCTCCCGCGTCCGCTCGGTGACGGAGACGAGCATGATGTTCATGATCCCGATGCCGCCCACGAGCAGCGACACCGCCGCCACCGCCGCGAGCAGCGCCGTCAGCACCACCGTGACGGTCTGCAGCACCGCCTGGATCTGCCGGGGGTCGGTGACCGCGAAGTCGTCGTCCTCGCCCGCCGGGATGTGCCGCCGATGGCGCAGGATGGCGGTGACCTCGTCCTTCGCGGCGTCGATCCGGTCCGCCTCGACGGCGGAGGCGAAGATCACCGCGACGCGATCGTTCCCCACGATCCGGCGCGAGAAGGTCGAGTACGGCATGAAGACGATGTCGTCCTGGTCCTGCCCGAACGTGGCCCCCTTCACCTCCATCTGGCCCACCACCCGGCAGGTGAGGTTCTGCACCCGCAGCTCGCGCCCGATTGGGTTCTGCCCCTCGAAGAGCATGTCGCGGACCGTCTTGCCGACCACGCACACGGTCGCGGCCTGCCGCTCGTCTTCCGGCCCGGGCAGCCTGCCTTCGGACACGCCCCACGACCGCACCTCGAAGTACTCCGGGCTCACGCCCGCGACGTTCACGGTGCGGTTGTTCGCGCCGGCGACGGTGCGCAGCTGCCGCGAGTTCGCCGCTCCCACCAGGCGGACGAGGTGGGCCTCGTGCCGGAGCGCCTCCATGTCCGCCATGGTGAAGAGCGGGACGCCCAGCGTCATGTGACCCATCCCGCCCTTCGACGCGCCCGGCATGGCCATCAGCATGTTGCTGCCCAGGCCGGAGATCGCGTCTCCCACGTAGGCCGTCGCACCCTCGCCCATCGATTGCATGGTGACCACCGCGGCGACGCCGATCACGATGCCCAGCGCGGTGAGCATCGAGCGCATCTTGTTGCGCAGGAGCGCCGCGAAGGCGAGACGGCCGGTGGTGTCGAGGCTCACGCCGCCCTCCTCTCGTCGCCCACGATGCGCCCATCGCGAAAGACCAGCTGCCGCGGCGCCTGCGCGGCGATGCCGGGGTCATGCGTGACCATCAACACGGTGATCCCGCGCTCGCGGTTGAGGCTTTGCAGGAGCTGCAGGATCTCCGCCCCGGTCTTCGAGTCGAGGTTGCCGGTCGGCTCGTCCGCGAGGATCACCTCCGGATCGTTGACGACGGCCCGCGCGATGGCCACCCGCTGCTGCTGCCCGCCCGAGAGCTGGTTGGGCATCGCCTCTTCGCGTCCGGCGAGCCCCACCGCGGCGAGCGCCTGCGCCGCCCGCCGCAGCCTCTCCCGCGCCGGCATGCCCGCGTAGATCAGCGGCAGCTGCACGTTTTCCAGCGCCGAGGTGCGCGAGAGGAGCTGGAAGGTCTGGAAGACGAACCCGAAGCGCGCGTTGCGCAGCGCCGCTAGCACGTCGGGCGCGAGGCCCTGCACCGGCACGCCCTCGATGCGGTATTCGCCGCCGCTGGGCAGCTCCAGCAACCCGAGGATGCTCATGGCGGTGGATTTCCCCGAGCCGGACGCGCCGGTGATGGCGACGATCTCGCCCCGCTGCACGTCCAGGTCCACGCCGTCCAGCGCGCGCACCGCCGCCTCGCCCTCGCCGTAGATGCGGATCACGCTGCGCAGCGAGAGCAGCGCCGGCTCAGTGGGCGAGCCCATAGGCTTTCCTGCCTGCGGGGGTCAGCTCCGCCAGCACGCCGGCGCCCACGCCGGGCCCGCCGGAGATTGCGGTGAGCTCGCCGTCCGAGATGCCGGGCTTTACCTCGACGCGCCGGAGCTTGCCGCCCTCGATGACCCAGAGAGAAGGCGCCTCCTGCACTTTCTCTCCCGGCGGCGTGAAGCGCAGCGCCGCCGTGGGCGCGCGCAGCACCTGGCGGGCGCTGGCGGTGCGGACGTGCACGGTGGCCGTCATCCCCGGCTTGAGCGCCAGGTCGGGATTCTCCACCGCCACCACCACCTGGTACGTGACCACGTCCTGCACCACCGAAGGCGAGTTGCGGACTTCGCTCACCTCGCCGGAGAAGGTCCGGTCCGGCCAGGCGTTCACCGTGAACGTCGCGGGCTGGCGCTCGCGCACCTCGCCGATGTCCGCCTCGTCGACAGCGGCGATCACGCGCATCTTGCGAAGATCGGCGGCCACGGTGAACAGCACCGGCGTCATGAACGCCGACGCGACGGTCTGGCCCGGGTCGATGTTGCGGGTGACCACGATGCCGTCGATCGGCGAGCGGATCTCCGCGTGGGCGAGGTTGGTGCGCGCCAGCGCGTACGCGGCCTGTTGCACCCCCACCTGCGCTTCCGCCGACCGCGAGCGCTGCTCGGCCATGCGCGCGGCCACGATGGCGTTGTCGTAGTCCGCGTCGGAAGTGACCTGCTGGCCATAGAGGCGCTCGATGCGCGCCTGCTGCCGCTGCGCCTGCTCCGCGTCCGCCTGCGCCTGCGCCACTGCCGCCCGCGCCGCGCGCAGCATCCCGCGGGCCTGCTCCACCTGCGCCCCGAGGATGGCGCGATCGAACCGCGCCAGCACCTGCCCCTTGCGCACCGGATCGTTGAAGTCCGCCTCCACCGTCGCGAGCCGGCCGGAGACCTCCGCACCGATCTGCACCGTCGTCACCGCCTCGACGTGGCCCGTCGCGCGCACCTCGCGCAGCACGTCCCCGGAGGTGATCGGCACGATGCGGAAGCGCGCCTCGAGCGGCACCGGCCGCGGCCGGAGGAGCAGCCACCCTGCCGCTCCGAGGAGGATCAGCGCCGCCGCCACCCCCCAGCGCAGGCGGCGCCGGCGCCTTTGGCGCTGCTCCTCGCGCGCGATCAGCTGAGGGAGCGAACGGTGGAGCGAAACGCCTTCGCGAGCGAGAATCATGCCCTCCGATGTTTCACGAATCGTGCCGCCGTTCACCCGCCGCAATTCCTGCGGCGCCCTGTGGCAAGGAGCGCGGTCCAGGGCGTTCCCGCTCGAGGCAACTCGCCGTGGAGGCGGCCCGGCGGCGAAGTTCTCGCTCCGGACGATGCGCCGCCCTGGCCGGAAGTGCAGGTTCTGCAGGGCTGTCCGTCCGGTCGTCTGCCCGCAGCGGCAGCGCCCGGCCCGCCAGGAAGCGGTCGATCCCGGCGCGCCCCTCTTCGGGTCAGGCGAGGCGACTCAGCTACGGACCTGCGGGTACGGACCGGCTCGCGAATCCGACCTGGGCGGCGCCGATTCCCGGCTGCGCCCGAGTCGCTGTATCGTACGCGGACCTCTCGATGACGAGCTTCGGCAGGATCGCTTTCCGGCTCGCGCTCGCCTTGGCGGCCACTGCGCGGCCAGCGTCCGCGAAGTCGATCCTCGTGGTTGGACCGCACCCGGACGACGAGACGATGATCGCCGGCGGGCGGACGCGGGCCGCGGTGCTCGCAGGCGATGCCGTTCACGTCGTGGTGGTCACCAACGGCGACAACGACGGCAAGGCGTTCGGCCTGGCCCGGGAAGCGGAATCGGTGGCTGCGGCAAGGATGCTCGGCGTCGCCGAGGAGAACGTCGTGTTCCTCGGATACGGCGATCAAACCCTCTATAAAATCTGGAGCAACGCCGATCCGAAGCAGGTGATCAAGTCGGCGGCCGGGCAGACCGCCACCTATGCCGACCGTGGCCTCGGCCGGGTTGATTTCCACAGGTTCCGGACGGGCGCATCGGGACCGTACAACCGCGACACCGTGCTCGACGATTTCAAGGCGCTCGTCACCACCCTCCATCCCGACGAGATCTACACGGTGAGCTTCTGGGACAACCACGGCGACCACGCCGCCAGCGTCTATTTCATCAACGAGGCCCTCATCGCCCTGCAGCGGGAGGGCGCCGACGTCCCCGTCCGGGTCTTCCAGGGCATGGTGTGGCCGCCGGACACCGGCAACTGCTACGGCAACTGGCCCCCTCCCGCGACCGGCGCGCTCCCATACCCTCCGTACCCTGCCCCGCAATGCATCGGCCCGGGAACGTCGCTCGACTGGAGCCAGATCCAGTCGTTCCCGCTCCCGCCGGAGATGCAGGCGCCGTTCCCGGCCACCAACCTCAAATGGCAGGCGTTGGCCGCCTACCGCTCCCAGTTCAACGACTTCCTCGCCTCGTTCATCCGGAAGAACGAGTTCTTCTGGCGCTCCGACTATGGCACCCGCCTGTCCTCGCTGGCGCGGGTCTCGACTTCGACTGACTACCCCGAAGGAGAGGGAGCGATGGCAAACGCCGTCGACGGGTACGCCGACCGGAAGCACGAGTGGAAATCGAAGGGTCTCGGGGGGGCCTGGATCCAGCTCGACTGGAGCAAGCCCGTGCGAACGGCCCAGATCAACCTGTACGACCGTCTGGACCCGAATGACAACGTGCGTGCCGGAACGCTCACGTTCAGCAACGGGAGCAAGATTCCGGTCGGACCCCTTCCCGCGACCGGCAAGCCTCTCTCCGTCACCTTCTCGCCGCGGGTGGTGAGGTGGGTGCGGTTCACCATCGACGAGGCCGTGGGCTACAACACCGGCCTCGCGGAGATCGAGGTCCTCGGCGTGCCCGCCGCGTCCAAGGCCAATGTCGCTCCGCACCTCATCCGCGGCCCGGTCGCGGCCCCCGCGGCGATCGACCTCGAACAGACGAGCAGGCTGACGGTGGAAGCCTGGGATCTCGACGGCGACCCGCTCGCGTACACCTGGTCGGCCGACCTCGGATCGATCGCCGGCAAGGGGGCCGCCGCGGTGTTCAGGCCGCCGGCGGTGAGCGAGAGCACGGTGTGCACGGTCACCGTCGAGATCGCCGACGGCCGCGGCGGCGTGGCCAGCAACTCAACCTTCATCACGGTGACGCCGGGTGGGGTCCAGGAAACGGGGCCGGCGCGCCGGATCCCCGGCGGCGATCTCTCGACGCGACCAGCTTCGACGGAGGCGCCGGCCAGCGGCAAGAAGCCGCGGCCGCGCCCGACTGCCGCAGACCCGGCGCGCGCCCTCAGCCTGATGCTTGCCCCAGCGAGCGCCGTGGGCGGCAATCCCGTGCAGGGAACGGTGACCCTTTCCACCGCGGCGCCCGCCGACGGAGCGGCGGTCGAGCTGGTGGTGAGCGATCCGTCGCTCGCAGCCATGCCGTCGGCGGTGACAGTCGCGAGCGGCGCGACCACCGCGGGCTTTCGCATCCTCACCACCCGCGTCGACTCGACGCGGACGCTCGAACTGACGGCCCGCGAGGGAGCTGCGTCGGCGAACGCGGTCCTCACCCTGGAACCGCTGCTGCTCACCGCGGTTTCCTTGAGCCCTGTGGACGTCGTCGGCGGGACGACGTCCACAGGGACGGTGACGCTGAACGGACCGGCCTACGATTCGAGCGCGGCGGTCGAACTCGCCAGCACCGACCCGGCCGCCACCGTGCCGGCCGCCATCGCGATCCGGTCCGGTTCCTCGACTGGGACGTTCGTGGTGGGAACGAAGCCAGTCGCGCGAGGGACCACGCCGACCATCACGGCGACGCTCGCCGACACCGTCAGGAAAGCAAAGTTGAAGGTCCGGCCCCCGGCGCTCGCTGCACTGTCGATCTCCACCGGCGCCTCCGGGGCCTCGATGAGTACAGGCATCGTGGAGCTGACCGGCCCGGCGCCGGCGGGCGGGCTCGAGGTGAAGCTGTCCAGCGACGGCCCTGCGGCCGTCCCGGCCACCGTCACGGTAATTGAAGGAGCATTCCGCGCTTCCTTCGACATCTCGGTGCGCCCGGGGTCGGCCAATAAGAAAGCAATGATTTCCGCGAAGTTGGCCGGGATCACGAAGAGCGCCACCCTCGCTTCGATGCCCTGAGCGCGCCCGCCGCGACGGGTGTGCTTCCCGGCGCAGGTGTGGTTGTGTATTGTTGCAGTGTCGGTGTTCCGGGGGGAAGACCGGGCGGATTCTCCGCTCTCGCGTCACAAGCCATCGCACAACCGCCGTCCAGTCCTTTGATTGATGGGGATTCGTCCATGACCTGCTTCAAGAAGATCGCTGCCACTGTGTTGCTCTCGCTCGCGGTGGGAGCCACTCCGCTCTCCGCATCCGCCAAGTCGATCCTCGTCTTCGGGCCCCACCCGGACGACGAAACCATGGTCGCTGGGGGCCGCACGCGGACGGCGGTGCTCGCCGGCGACACGGTCAACGTCGTGGTGGTCACCAACGGCGACATCGACGGCAAGGCCATGGGCCTGTTGCGTGAAGCGGAGTCCGTGGCCGCCGCGGGCGTCCTGGGCGTACCGGAGCAACAGGTCATCTTCCTCGGCTACGGCGATCAGGACATGTACAACATCTGGGCCAGCACCTCCGGCAGCCAGGTGTTCAAGTCCGTCGCGGGGCAGACGGTGACCTACGCGAACCGCGGGCTCGGCGGAACCGACTTCCACACGCACCGGACGGGCGTTCCCGGCGCCTACAACCGCGACACCGTGATGGACGACTTCAAGGCGCTGATCACCACCTACCACCCCGACGAGATCTACACGGTCAGCTACTGGGACAACCACGGAGACCACGCCGCCACCGCCTTCTTCATCAACGAAGCGCTGATCGCGCTGAAGCAGCAGGGCGTCGCCACCAACGTGCGCGTGTTCCAGAGCATGGTCTGGCCACCGGACACGGGGAACTGCTACGGGGACTGGCCGCCCGCCGGCAGCGGCCCGCTGCCGTACCCGCCTTATCCGCCTGCGCAGTGCATCGGGCCCGGGACCTCGCTCGACTGGAACGAGATCCAGAGGTTCGGCCTCCCGCCGGAGATGCAGGCCCCGGATTCGACGACCAACCTCAAGTGGCAGGCGCTTGCGGCCTATCCCTCGCAGTTCAACGACTTCCTCGCCTCCTTCATCCGCGAGGACGAGTTCTTCTGGCGCTACGACTACGGCACCAACCTGTCCGCCACCGCCCAGGTCTCCGCCTCCAGCGACTTTCCCGATGGACAAGGTGCCATGGCGCACGCCATCGACGGATACGCCGACGTCGAACATGAGTGGAAGTCGCAGGAACTGAACGGGGCCTGGATCCAGCTCAACTGGGCCAGCCCGGTGCGGACCGCCCAGATCAACCTCTACGACCGCCTCGATCTCAACGATAACGTGCTCGCCGGAACGCTCTCCTTCAGCGACGGCAGCACCGTCGCGGTGGGCGCGCTGAACACGGTCGGCAAGCCCAAGTCGATCACCTTCCCGCCGAAGGTGGTGAGCTGGGTGCGCTTCACCATCGATCAGGCTACGGGCTACACCGCCGGCCTCGCGGAGTTCGAGGTCCTCGGGGTTCCGGCGACGTCCTCCGCCAACATCGCGCCGAACATCATCAGCGGGCCGCTTCCGTCCGTCACCACCATCGACTCCACCCAGACCAGCACGCTGACGGTGAGCGCCTGGGATCTCGACGGCGACCCGTTGACCTATTCCTGGTCGGCGGACGGCGGGTCCATTACCGGCAACGGCCCTTCGGCCGTGTTCACGCCGCCGCCAGTGGCCCAGACCACGCTCTTCACCGTCACCGTCCAGATCTCCGACGGCCGCGGCGGCGTCACCAGCAATTCGGCCTTCATCACGGTGACGGTTGGCAAGGCGACGTCGGGGGTGACCCTGTCGCCGGCCAGCGTCGCGGCCGGCCAGAACTCGACCGGGACGGTGCTGCTCTCCTCGGCCGCGCCCGTCGGCGGGACGGTCGTTCCGCTCTCCAGCTCCAACAGCGCGGTCGCGCAGGTTCCCGCTTCCGTCACCGTCCCCGCCGGCGCGTCGAGCGCGACCTTCACCATCAACACCTTCGCCGTCTCCGCCACGACACAAGCGGTGATCACGGCGACCATCGGGGGCCAGAACAAGACCGCGACCCTCACCGTGACGCCCGCAGGTCCGACCAGCCTGACGCTCTCGCCGGCGAGCACGATCGGAGGAAGCACCGTGCAGGCGACGGTGACGCTCTCGTTCGCGGCCCCCCCGGCCGGAGAGGTCGTCACCCTCGGGGCGAGCGATCCGACCCTCGTCTCCACGCCCGCGACCGTGACCGTTCCCGGCGGCTCGATCAGCGCAACTTTCTCCATCGGCACCAGCCCGGTGGCTTCCGCGAGCACGGTGAACCTGACGGCCGCGGACGCCGGGGTGACGGTGGGCGCGACGCTGACCCTCAATCCGCTACTGCTCACCGGGGTGTCGCTGAATCCGACCTCGGTCGCCGGAGGAGTGTCTTCCCAGGGGACGGTGACGTTGAACGGGTCCTCCTATGATTCGAGCGCGGTGATCCAGCTGTCCAGCAGCGATCCATCCGCTTCCGTCCCGGCCTCGGTCAACGTCGCAGCGGGCTCGAGCACTGCGACCTTCACCGTCACCACCGTCCTCGTCGGAACGACGACCTCCGCGACCATCACCGCGACCTTCGGCGGCACTTCGAAGACCGCCGTCCTGACGGTGAACCCGCCGGCGTTGACTTCCCTCTCGCTCTCGCCCGCCACCGTCGCAGCCGGCGCCGGCTCGACGGGAACGGTGAATCTGAGCGGTCCCGCGCCGGCCGCGGGGCTCTCGGTCACGCTCTCCAGCGGCACCCCGACGGCCGCTTCCGTTCCTGTCAGCGTCGTCGTGACGGGAGGACAATCCTCCGCCACCTTCCCCATCGCCACCTATCCGGTCTCGGTGAAGAAGACGGTCACCATCTCGGCCGTCCTCTCGGGCGTCACCAAGACCGCCACCTTGACCGTCAATCCCCTGACCGTGTCCTCGGTGAAGCTGACGCCGACCAGCGTCATCGGCGGGACGGCGGCCACGGCCACCGTGACGATGAGCGGCGCGGTTCCAGCGCCCGGAGTGCAGGTGTCGCTGTCGAGCGGCAACGCCGCGGCCCAGGTCCCTGCCTCGGTGACCGTGCCGGCAGGAGCCACGACAGCCAGCTTCACGGTCACCACGTCCGCGGTCGCCGCATCGACCACGGCGGCCATCTCCGCCACCTACGGCAACACGAAGAGCGCCAACCTCACCATCAAGCCGCCGGCGCTGTCGAAGCTGACGCTTGCGCCTGCCAGCGTGGTCGGGGCCGCCGGATCGACGGGGACCATCACCCTGACCGGTCCTGCCCCGCAGGGCGGGTTCGCGGTCACCACCTCGAGCAACAACGCCGCCGTCGCGGTGCCCGCGAGCGTGGCCGTTCCCGCGGGGGCGCTGACCGTCGACTTCGCGGTCGCGACCTCGGTGGTGACCGCGGTCACCTCGGTGTCGATCTCGGCGACTGCCGGCACGGTGACCAAGTCCGCGACTCTCACCGTCACCGTCACTCCGGCGGTGAGCGCGATTGCGCTGAATCCGTCGACGGCCGCGAGCGGCGGAACTTCGCTGGCGACGGTCACCATCAACGCGCCGGCGCCTGCGGGTGGCCTCAGCCTGACCACGAGGTCGAACAACACCGCGGTCGCGACTGTCGCCACCGGCGTCCGGGTGCCCGAAGGCCAGACCACGGTCGTCTTCAGCGTCACAGCGAAGACGGTCACCGCAACCTCCACCGCCAGCATCTCGGCGGTCGCGGGAGGGGTGACGAAGAGCGCGACGCTGACGGTTACGCCGTAGGGGCGACCGTCGCGGAAAACAGCCGGGGGCGCCGACCTTCACCGGGGCCCCCGGCCTTCAGCGGTCGTCTGCCCGCAAAGGCAGCGGCAGAGCCCGGCGCGCCAGGAAGCGGTCGATCCCGGCGCGCCCCTCTTCGGAAGTCACCATCCGGCCGAATTCGCGCGCCTCCGCCGCGAGGCCTTTTTCCAGCCCGTCCGCGAGCCCCAGAGCCATCACTTCCAGCGTGGCGCGCGCAGGTCCGCCGCGTGGGATGCGCTCGTGGTGCGCGAAGAGCCGCCGGATCTCGGGATCGTTCTCCAGATCCGGCACCTCGAACCTCGACCCATCGCCGAGCGGAGACCAGAGCCCGCCGTCGAACCGGCCCTCGGCGATGCGCCGCGCGATCCCCAGCGCATGGGAGAGCGCGTCCGCCGGCGCGATCTCGTCGAGCAGCCCGAGCGCCTGCGCCCGCGCCGCCGTCCGCCGCCGTCCGTCGAGGAGAATCCCGAGCGCGTCCACCAGCGCCGCGCGCGCATTGCGCCGCCCGCGGCGGAGCAACAGGCGCGGCAGCGACTGCGTGCCTCCGAAACCGGGGATGAGGTGCAGGTTGATCTCCGGCTGCCCGACCTCCGCCCGCGCCGACCCGACGCGGTACGCGCAGGCCATCGCCAGCTCGTGCCCGCCGCCCAGCGCGTATCCGTCGATCGCCGCGATCACCGGCGCGCGCAGCCGCGCCAGCCGCTGGAACGTCCGCTGCGCGTGCGCCGCGAGCTCCGCCGCCTCCTCCGGATACACGAGCGTCCGCAGCTGCCGGATGTCCGCGCCGGCGACGAACATCGTCCCGGCGCCCGTGAGCACCGCGGCGCGCAGCCGCGGCTCGCGCTCCAGCGCCTCCACCGCGCGCTCCAGGTCCTCCAGCGTGGCGCGGCCGAGCGCGTTCGCGGGCGGCGAATCGATGGTGACCAGCGCGACGAGATC
>JBGQLA010000103.1:0-13216 GCA_041499865.1 Deltaproteobacteria bacterium | reverse complement strand
CTCCTCCACGACCACCCCGCGGTACTCGGTGCGGCGGCGGGGAACGATCTCCAGGCCGTCGAGCAGCGCCGCGGTCTCCGGCCGGCCGTGGGGCTCGATGAACGCCACCACCACGTCGACGCCGCGACGCCGCAGATCGTGTGCCTCTTCCAGCATCCGGTAGGTCTTTCCCACGCCGGCGGCGAAGCCGACATAGAGCTTGAGCCGGCCGCGCTTCGCCCGCTCCACCAGCTCGAGAAAATCCTCTGGCCGTCGCGTCTGCGCCGTAATCTTCATCCACCCTCGTACCCTCGCACCCTACTCCAGGAGGCGGGGCGCGACATCGCCACGCCCGACGCCTGTCACCGTGCGGCGGAGGCCAGCCCGAAATGCCGGTCGAACGCGCGGTTGACCACCAGCACGTTGACGCGCGGCTCGCCCAGCACCCGGAGATCGCGCCCTTCCACGTTCGCCTCGATCACGGTGCGCACGCGCGCCTCGTCCACGCCCCGGGCCCTGGCGATGCGTGGGGCTTGCCAGAGCGCCGCCTCCGGCGAGAGGTGTGGATCCAGTCCGCTCGCCGAGGCGGTGACCAGCTCGACGGGCACCGGACCCGGGGAGTCCGGGTTCTCCTGCACCAGCCGTTGCAGCTCCTTCTCCACTCGTTGCCGCAGCGCCTTGGAGGTGGGGCCCAGGTTGGAGCCCGAGGAACCCGCCGCGTCGTAACCTTTCTCCCCAGCCGCCGAGGGTCGCGGCTGGAGGTAGCCGGGCTTGCCGAAGGGCTGCGCGATCAGCTCCGACCCGATGGTGTTGCCCGAGGCGTCCGCGATGAGGCTACCGCCCGCGCGGTGAGGAAACAGCAGGGTCGCGACGGCGGTGGTCGCCAGGGGATAGACCAGCCCCACCGCCAGCAGGGTGACCAGCGTTGCGCGGACCGCGGCAAGAAGCTCTTTGCGAAGCATGGCCATCTCCTCAGACGAGTCCGGCGGCGGCGAGCCCGAGATCGATCAGCTTGATGCCGATGAACGGGGCGATCACGCCGCCCACTCCGTAGACGAGCAACGAACGGCGCAGCAACGCCGCAGCGCCCAGCGGGCGGTAGCGGACGCCCCGCAGCGCCAGCGGGATGAGAAGGATGATGATGATGGCGTTGAAGACCACGGCGCTGAGGATCGCGCTGTAGGGCGAGGCCAGCCGCATGACGTTGAGCGGCGCCAGCTCGGGGAAGACGCCGACGAACAGCGCGGGCAGGATGGCGAAGTACTTCGCCACATCGTTGGCGATGGAGAACGTGGTCAGCGTCCCGCGCGTCATCAGGAGCTGCTTGCCGACCTCGACCACCTCCAGGAGCTTGGTGGGATCGGAGTCGAGATCGACCATGTTGCCCGCCTCCTTCGCCGCCTGGGTCCCGGTGTTCATGGCCACGCCCACGTCCGCCTGCGCCAGCGCCGGGGCGTCGTTCGTTCCATCGCCGGTCATCGCCACCAGCTTGCCCTTGGCCTGCTCGTCCTTGATCAGCTGCATCTTCGTCTCGGGCGTCGCCTGGGCGAGGAAGTCGTCCACTCCCGATTCCCGGGCGATGGCCGCCGCGGTGCGCGGGTTGTCGCCGGTGATCATCACCGTCCGGATCCCCATCGCCCGGAAGCGCGCGAACCGCTCCGCGATGCCTCCCTTGACCACGTCCTTGAGGTGGATCAGCCCGAGCACCCGCCATCCCTCCGCCACCGCGAGCGGCGTTCCGCCGCCATCTCCGATCCTCCCCGCCGCCTGCACCACCTCGTCGGGCATGCTGCCGCCGAGCGACTTCACGTAGTCTCCCACCGCGTCCACGGCGCCCTTGCGCACCCGCCGGTCGCCCAGATCGCAGCCGCTCATCCGGGTCTGCGCGCTGAACGGGATGAAGTGCGCGATGCCCTTCGTCTCGCGGCCGCGGAGATTGTGCTTCTCCTTGAGCAGCACGACGATGGAGCGGCCTTCGGGAGTCTCGTCGGCGAGGCTGGCGAGCTGGGCCGCATCCGCCAGATCCTCGATCCGCACGCCGGGGGCGGGCAGGATCTCGGAGGCCATCCGGTTCCCGAGCGTGATGGTTCCGGTCTTGTCCAGCAAGAGCGTGTCGACGTCGCCGGCGGCCTCCACGGCCCGGCCGCTCATCGCCAGCACGTTCTTGCGCAGGAGCCGGTCCATTCCGGCGATGCCGATGGCGGAGAGGAGCCCGCCGATGGTGGTCGGGATCAGGCAGACCAGCAGCGCCACCACGGCGGTGGCCCCCAGGTGGATCCCGGAATAGAGCCCCAGCGGCACCAGGGTGACGCAGGCGAAGAGGAAGACGATGGTCAGGCCGACCAGCAGGATGTGCAGGGCGATCTCGTTGGGCGTCTTCTGCCGGGCGGCGCCCTCCACCAACCCGATCATCCGGTCGAGGAACGACTCGCCGGGGTCCATCGTGATCCGCACCACGATGCGATCGGAGAGCACCTTGGTGCCGCCGGTGACGGCGGAGCGATCGCCGCCGCTCTCCCGGATCACCGGCGCCGACTCGCCGGTGATGGCGGACTCGTCGACGGAGGCGATGCCCTGGATGACTTCGCCGTCGCCGGGGATCAGCTGCCCGGCGTCGACGATCACCCGATCGCCCTTCTTCAGCCGCGAAGCCGGGATGATGTCCTCGTTGGAGATTCCCGGGACGTCCTCGGGCTGCGGCCAGTAGCGCACCTTCCGGGCCCAGGTGTCCTGGCGCATCCGCCGGAGGCTGTCCGCCTGCGCCTTCCCGCGTCCCTCCGCCACCGCCTCGGCGAAGTTCGCGAACAGGACCGTGAACCAGAGCCAGATCGACACCAGCAGCGTGAACCAGGACGGCGCCGCGCCCGGCACCGGCGAGAGCACGTCCCGCAACCAGAGGGCGGTGGTGAGCACGCTGCCGATCTCCACCACGAACATGACGGGGTTCTTGGCCACCAGATGCGGCGCCAGCTTCCTGAAGGATTCGAGGACCGCCGGGCGAAGGATCACCGGGTCGACGAGCGACAGCTGCTTTGCCCTGGGCGCCATTCAGAACACCCTCCCTGCACCAGCCGCGAAGTGCTCGACGATGGGGCCGAGCGAGAGCGCGGGAAAGAACGTCAGTGCGCCGACGATGATCACCACCGAGACGAGCAACCCCACGAACAGGCCTCCGTTGGTGGGAAAGGTGCCCAGCCCCGCCGGGGTCACCTTCTTGTCGACCATCGACCCGGCGATGGCCAGCGCGGGAAGGATCATCAGGAACCGGCCGATGAGCATGTCGGCGCCGAGCGCGAGATTGAAGAACGGCGTGTTCGCGTTCAGGCCCGCGAACGCCGAGCCGTTGTTCCCGGCGCCGCTGGAGAAGGCGTAGAGCAGCTCCGAGAGCCCGTGCGGACCGGCGTTGGCCAGCGAGGACGTGGCGTACGGCACCACCGCGGCCCAGGCGGTGAGCCCGAGGATCAGCAGCGGGAAGATCAGCACGTAGAGCATGGCCAGCTTCATCTCCCGCGCCTCGATCTTCTTGCCCAGGTACTCGGGAGTCCGGCCAACCATCAGGCCGGCGATGAACACGGTGAGGACGACGAAGATCAGCATTCCGTACATCCCGGCGCCCACGCCGCCGAAGATCACTTCTCCGAGCTGGATGTTGACCAGCGGCACCAGGCCCCCCAAAGGGGTAAGGCTGTCGTGCATGGCGTTCACCGCGCCGCACGAGGCGTCGGTGGTCACGGCCGCGAAGAGCGCCGAGGCGGAGAGGCCGAATCGCGTCTCCTTGCCCTCGAGGTTGCCGGCGCCCTGCTGCAGCTGCGCGAGCCCGTGCAGCGCCGGGTTGTCGTGGGCCTCGGCCCAGTAGAGCGCCGCGACGCCGGCGATCGAGAGCGCCGCCATGGCGGAGAGCAGCGCCCAGCCCTGCCGCTGGTCGCGCGCCATGCGCCCGTACGTGTACGTGAGCGCCGAGGGGATGGCGAAGATGGAAACCATCTGCACGAAGTTGGTCAGCGGCGTGGGGTTCTCGAACGGGTGCGCGCTGTTGGCGTTGAAGAAGCCGCCGCCGTTGGTCCCCAGCATCTTGATCGCTTCCTGCGAGGCGACGGGGCCCATGGCGAGGACCTGCTTCGCCCCTTCGAGCGTCGTCACCTCAGGGTAGGGCGCGAGGTTCTGCAGCACGCCCTGCGAGACGAGGAAGAGCGCGTAGAAGAAGGAGATGGGCAAGAGAACGTAGAGCGTGGCCCGGACCAGGTCGACCCAGAAGTTGCCGATCGACTTCCCGCCCACCGCGCCCGCCGTGCGCGTCAGTCCGCGCGAGATGGCGAGCGCGACGGCGATCCCCGCGGCGGCGGAGGTGAAGTTGTGCCAGGCCAGGCCCGCCATCTGCGTGAGATAGCTGACCGTGGTCTCGGGCGTGTAGGCCTGCCAGTTGGTGTTGGTGGTGAAGCTCGCTGCGGTGTTGAACGCGAGCGCCGGCTCGACGGCGGGGAGATGCTGGGGGTTGAACGGCAGGACGTGCTGCAGGCGCTGGATGGCGTACGTGACGAGCATCCCGAACAGGCTGAACGCGAGCAGCGAGAAGGCGTAGACCGGCCAGGTCTGCCCTGCCCCGGGGTCCACTCCGCAGAGCCGGTACGTGAACCGCTCGACCCGCCCGAGGACGCGCGGGAGCGGCTGCTGCGAGCCCTCGAAGACGCGGAACATGTAGGCGCCGAGCGGCTTGGTCAGCGCCAGCACCACGACGAAGAACAAGGCGATCTGCACCCAGCCGATGGCGGTCATCAGAAGCGCTCCGGTTTAACCAGGGCCCACGCCAGATAGACGAGCAGCAGCGCGGAGACGGCCAGGCCGATGGCATATTCGAGATCCATCAGAGTCTCTCGCAGAGCCGCGCGTAGCCCCAGGAGAGGGCGAAGAAGGCGGCGGTCGCAAGCACCAGGAGAAGGTCGGTCATGCCGCTCGGGAAAGCATGCGCCGTGCCGGACCCAACCTCGTGGGTTGAACGTGGAATCACCCGGTTCCCGGGTCCCGCGAGTGCAGATTGCGCAGCGTTTGCAGGGCCGTTCTTGCAATCTGCAAAGGGAACTAGAAGGTCGCGACCGCGCTGGCGAGGGCCAGGGTCTGCGCTCTGGAGAAGGTCGCGTTGCCCGCCGCGTCGCGCCGGGACGTGAACACCGGTGCACCGGCGGTGTCGTGTCGGGCCTCGAGCTTGAGAATGAGCTGCTCGGCGGGGCGCAGCTCGAGCGTTGCGGTGCCCTCGCGGAGCACCTGCGGTGTGCCGGAGAAGAAGCCGTCGGGGTCGTCGTAGTACTCGGCGCGGAGGGCGAGGGCTGCGAACGCGGACAAGGCGGCGCGAGCGTACAACCCCGCGGCGTGCCAGAGCGCCGCTCGCTGCCGGCGATCCTGCCAGCCCAGGTCCGCAGTCGCGCCCAGGGACAGCCAGGTGGTCGCCTTCACCTGCGCGGTGAGATCGCCGAACAGCCGCCAGTGCGAGTCGTCGCCCGGAAGCTCGGGGCCGGCGAAGGTGTTGAAAGCGACCGCAGCGCGATCGCCGTTCCACGCGACCTGAGTGCCGACGGCCTTTGCCCGGTTGTTGTCGCCGATGGTCTGCCAGCCATTGAGGAAATGGACCTGCGCCGACCAGTGCGCGTCGAAGGCATAGGACGCTTTCACGCCGGCCTGGTAGTAGGGCGAGAACTCCCCCATCCACCCACGCGTGTAGTTCCAGTTGTCCTTGGAGAAGAAGCTCTCGTAGCCGATGTGCGACGGGTAGATTCCCGCTTCCAGAACGAGCCCTCCGCCGATCGGGAGCTTGTAGCTGACGCTCGCCTGATACACCGACCGCCAGATCGCGGCACTGGTTGAAGGCCCCGTGGGCTCCGCTGCGTGCAAGACGTCCGGTCCGTTGCCGAATGCCAGCGTGAGATGAAGCCCGACCGGCCGCGGATCGAGCACGACGTCGAGCGCCGCGGCATTGATGCCGAGCTCGTTCGCGCGCCGTGCCGTGGTCCCGGTTCCGGGGAGGAAGCTCGCGCCGTCCGAGGGCCGATTCGCGTTCAGCGCATAGTACGTGTCCACCCAGGCGTGGAGCTGGACTGCGGGCGATTCCGTCGCCGCGGCGGCAGCCTGGGCGAGCAGCAACAGTACGGCAAGCGATGCGGCCATGGAGCGAGCCGCTAGCATGCGCGATGCCAGAAGCATTCCGATGGCGGCCGGCCGCACCTCCGGTCGTGTTCCCCGGAGTTGTAGTCGCGCGCGGGGCAAACCGCTACGACTGCGAGCAGGACGAAGTCCGCATGGATCCTTCGGGGGCTCCCGGTAACGATCGGTTTTACGCCTCCTGCGGAACCGCTGCCGTCGCCAGGACGGGTTCGTCGACGACCTCGCGGCGCTTCCAGAGGAAGTACACGGCCGGGTAGACGAGCAGCTCGAGCAGGAAGGAGGTAACGAGTCCTCCCACCATCGGAGCGGCGATGCGCTTCATCACGTCGGCGCCGGTGCCGGTGGACCAGAGAATCGGCAAGAGGCCCATGAATGCGGCGCAGACCGTCATCGCCTTCGGCCGGACGCGCTTGACCGCGCCATGGATGATCGCTTCGATCAAGTCGCTGGTCGTTCGCAGCCGCCCTTCCGCTTTGGCGGCGTCGTGCGACAGGTCGAGAAAGACGAGCATGAAGACGCCCGTCTCCGCATCGAGCCCCATCAGCGCGATCATGCCGACCCAAACGGCGATGGAGACATTGAAACCGAGCAGATAGAGGAGCCACACGGCGCCGATGGCGGAGAACGGCACGGCCAGCATCACCAGACCGGCCTTGAACGCCGATTTCGTGTTCATGTAGAGCAGCGCGAAGATGAGCGCGATGGTGATGGGGAGGATGAGCTTCAACCGCTCCTGCACGCGCAACATGTTCTCGTACTGGCCGCTCCAGCTGACCGAGTATCCTGCCGGCGTCGACAGGCTGGAGGCGATGGCCTTCTTTGCCTCGGCGACGTAGCCGCCCACGTCCACCTTCGAGGTGTCGAAGTCGACGAAGACGTATGCCGCGAGGAGGCCGTTCTCGTCGCGGATCATCGACGGTCCCTGGACGAGCTGCACGTCCGCGATCTCTTCGATGGGAATGTGCCCCCCGCCCGCGATCGGCACGTAGACTCGTTTGAGCGCGGACAGGTCCTCGCGATAGTCGCGCTGGTAACGGACGTTGATCGGGTAGCGCGCGCGGCCCTCGACGGTCGTGCCCTGGTTGTCGCCCCCGACGGCGGTCATGACCAGCATGTTCGCGTCGTCGACGGACAGGCCGTAGCGCGCGAGCTTGTCGCGCTTGAGGACGAAGTCGAGGAAATACCCGCCCGCTGCCCGCTCGGCGAAGACGCTGCGCGTGTTGGGAACGCGCTGCAAGATGGATTCGGCGTCGCGCGCGACCCGCTCGATCTCGTTGAGGTCCGCGCCGCCGATCTTCAGGCCCACCGGCGTGCGGATGCCCGTCGAGAGCATGTCGTTGCGCGCCTTGATCGGCATGGTCCACGCGGTGGTCAGGCCCGGCGCCTTCATCGCCCGGTCCATCTCGTCGATCAGCTCCGGCTCGGAAATGCGGTCGCGCCAGAACGGCCGCAGCGCCTTCTTCAGCCACTCCGGCGACCAGCTTGAGTACCAGCGCGGGTTCTCGCGCCACTGAAGCTCGGGCTTGAGAACGATGGTCGTCTCCATCATCGAGAACGGGGCCGGATCGGTGGAGGACTCCGCCCTGCCCGCCTTTCCAAAGACCGTCTCCACCTCCGGGAAGCCGCGCAGGATGCGATCCTGGGTCTGGAGGATCGCCTGCGCCTCGCCGATGGACATGCCCGGCAGCGTGGTGGGCATGTAGAGCAAGGTGCCTTCGTTCAGCGGCGGCATGAACTCCGAGCCGAGCTTCAGGTAGACGGGAATCGTCAGGAGCACGAGCCCGATGGCGACCGCGATCGTCGCCTTCGCGTGCTGCAGCACGAACCGGCAGGGAGGTTCGTAGATCCGGTGCAGGAAGCGGCTGATGGGATGCTTCTCTTCGGCATGGTACGTGCCCACGAGCAGCGTGTTCGCGAGCCAGGCCAGCGGGCGGAAACGGATCTTGAACGGCTCCATCCGGGTGAACATCATCCGCATGGCCGGATCCAGCGTGATCGCGAGCAGCGCCGCGATCGCCATCGTTAGGTTTTTCGACCACGCCAGCGGCCGGAAGAGCCGGCCTTCCTGATCCACCAGCGTGAACACGGGCAGGAACGCAACTGCGATCACCAGCAGCGAGAAGAACACCGACGGACCGACTTCCAGCAGGGCCTCGAGGCGCACCTTGTGGAAGTCGCCCTTGCCCCCGCCCGCCTGCCAGAGGTGGAGCTTGTTGTAGGCGTTCTCCACCTCCACGATTGCCCCATCGACCAGCACGCCGATCGAGATGGCGATTCCCGCCAGGGACATGAGATTCGCGTTCAGGCCCATCGCTTTCATCGGAATGAACGCCAACAGGACGCTGACCGGAATGGTGACGATGGGAACGATCGCCGACGGCACGTGCCAGAGGAAGACGAGGATGACGATCGAGACGATGATCATCTCCTCGATCAGCTTGTCCTTCACGGTGCCGATGGCCCGATCGATCAGCTCGGAGCGGTCATAGGTGGTCACGACCTCGACGCCGCTCGGGAGCGAAGGTTTGAGCTCCGCGAGCCTGGCCTTCACGCGATCGATCACGTTGAGGGCGTTCTCCCCGTAGCGCATGACCACGATGCCGCCAACCACGTCGCCCTCGCCGTTGAAGTCGGCGATGCCCCGGCGCAGCTCGGGCCCGAGGGAGACGCTCGCCACGTCCTTGATCGTGACGGGCGACCCGTTCACCGACCTGAGGACGATTGCCTCCAGGTCCTTCGTGCTCTTCACGTACCCGCGGCCGCGCACCATGTACTCGCGGCCGGAGAACTCGACCAGGCGTCCGCCGACATCGTTGTTGCCGCGGCGGACCGCATCGATGACCTCGTTCATGGTCAGGCCGTGCGAGACGAGCTGGTTCGGATTGACGTTGATCTGGTACTGCCGGATCTGCCCGCCCACGGTGGCGATCTCCGCGACACCGGGCACGGACTGAAGCGAGTAGCGGAGGAACCAATCCTGGTACGAGCGAAGCTCATCGCTGGTGTGCTTCCCCGACCGATCGACCAGCGCGTACTGGAAGACCCAACCAACGCTCGTCGCATCCGGCCCGAGTTCGGTCTTCACGCCGGCAGGCAGCGTGCCCTGGATCTTGCTCAAGTACTCGAGGGCCCGGCTGCGTGCCCAGTAGAGGTCGGTGCCGTCCTCGAAGATGACGTAGACGTAGCTGTAGCCGAAGTCCGAGAACCCGCGCACTGCCTTGACCTTCGGTGTGCCGAGCATCGCGCTCGCGATCGGATACGTGACCTGATCCTCGACGATGTCGGGGCTGCGGTCCCAGCGCGAATAGACGATCACTTGCGTGTCGCTGAGGTCAGGGAGCGCGTCAAGCGGGATGTTGGTGGCGCTCCAGTATGCGCCGAAAAGCGCGACCATCACCGCCGCGAGCACAATCCCGCGGTTGTGCGCCGAGAAGCTGATGATCCTCTTGATCACGGCTTTGCTCCCCGGCCCTGCGGCTTGGGCGCGGGCGCCTTCGAGGTGAGCGCGGCCAGCGCCGCCTTGAGGCGCGACTCGGAATCGACGAGGAAGCTGGCCCGGACCACCACCTGCTCGCCGGCCTGCACGCCCGAGAGGATCTCGACCAGGTCGCCGGCGGTGTCGCCGGCCTTCACCTCGCGCGGCTCGAATCTGCCATCGCCGGTCGCGACGAAGACCACCTTGCGGTCTCCCGAATCGATGATCGAGTCCGCGGGGACCCGCAGGCTCTCGTGTGGCCGGGTGTGGAAGACCACCTCACCGAACATCTCCGGCCGCAATTCACCGCGAGGGTTGGCGAACGCCAGCCGGACCTTGGCGGTGCGCGTCTTCGCGTCCAGCACCGGCTCGATGAAGCTCACCTTGCCACTGAAGCTGTGATTGGGAATCGCCTCCAGGGTGAGCGATACGGGGGTCCCGAGCTGCACCCGCGGCAGATCGCTCTCGTGCGCATCGGCGAGCACCCACACCTGGGACAGGTCGGTGATCTCGAACGGCGTATCCCCCGCCGCGATGCGCGAGCCCTGCACGATGGTCTTTGCCGTCACCACTCCGGAGATCGGCGAGACCAGCGTCAGGTCGCGCAGCGGCGCTCCGCCGTGGTCGAGGTGGGCGATCTCGGAGCGTGGCACATCCCACAGCTCGAGCCGCCGGCGCGCTGCCGCGACCAGGTCCTCGCCCGCGCGTCCCCCTCCGAGCTCGGCACGCGTCCGGACCGCCAGCGCGTAGTCGTTCTGCGCATTGAGCAGGTCCGGGCTGTACAGCGCGAAGAGCGGCTCGCCGCGCCGCACCGCCTTCCCGATGAAGTCCACGAACAGCTTCTCGACGAAGCCGTCCACCTTGACGTTGATCTTGCGTACCCGCGTCTCGTCGATCGCCACCCGCCCGACGGTGCGCCAGTCACCGGAGATCGGGCCCCGGGTGACCTCCGCGGTGCGCAGCCCGATGAGCTGCTGGCGTTGCGCATCGATCTTCACGCCGGCGAGGCCGGACACCTCGCCCGCGCCCGAGAGCTCGTCCTCGTAGACAGGCACGTAGTCCATCCCCATCGCGTCCTTGCGCGGGACCTGCGAGGTATCGGCCGCGTCCATCGGCGAACGATAGAAGACGATCCGGTGCTCCGGCTTGCCCGCGTCGGCGCCTTCGATGGGAACCAGCTTCATTCCGCAGATGGCGCAGTCGCCGGGCTTGTCGGAGGTGTAGTTCGGGTGCATCGGGCAGTGGTAGAGCGGCCCTTGGGGAGCCGTGCTCCCCTGGTGCTGCAGGCGCTGCACGACGAGCGCGCCGCCGATCCCGAGCGCGGCGCCGAGCGCGATGAACGATGCGGCAGTCCTGATCTTCATGGTCATCCTCACATTCCGTTCATGCCGCGCGCCGGACTCGCCGCGTCCGCGCTGCGGGACTGGCTTCCGGTCGCTGCTGCGCCCATGCGGGTCACGGTCGCGCCGACGCCGGGCATCGTTCCCGCTGCACCGCCACCGCCGATGGCAGGCACCGGGTCGAGGCTCACCTCCTGCCGTGCAATCGCGGCGAGCTGTGCCTCGGCAATCGAGCCGAGAGAGCTCGACCGATCGGAGATGTACCCGGAGACCGCCTCGAGCACGGCCGCGAACGGAACGCGCCCCACCTCGTACTGCGCCAAGGTGCTGCGCGCGGACGCCGCCGAAAGCACGAGCACCTGCGTCCGGTACAGCTGGTTCGTGCGGTTCAGGGCCGAAAGGACGGTCAGCCTCTCGCGCGTCCGCAATCCGAGGATCTGCTTCAGCGCCTCTGCCCCCTGCGCCTCGCCGATGCGCCGCTGCCCGGTCTCGTCGATCGCGCGGTTCTGCTTCCGGCCAGCGAAGATGGGCAGGCCCACCGAGACGCCGAGCTGCCACATCGGGTCCAGCGAGCCGCGCGGCATGATGGCTGCCGTCACCGCGAAGTCGGGCAGCCTCTCCTTTTGCGCGAGATCGAGGCGACGGGCCGACTGCTCGACTCCGAGAGCGGCCAGACGGAGCTCGGGACTGCGCGTCTCTGCGTCCTTCTCTGCGTCCGGCTCGGGCAGCAGGGCCGGATCCGGCAGATCGGCGAGCCGCGCTGCCGCCGGGATGGCGTTGTCGAGCGGAAGCGCCCGCAACCGGTTCAGCTCGGCGAGGCGGGTGGACAGGTCCGTGTCGATCGCGATCCGGCGTTGCTGAAGGCGCGCCCGCTCCAGTTGCGCGCGAAGCAGATCGGATTGGGGAACCTGCCCGGATTCGTATCGGGATCGCGCGGTGTTCTCCGCCTGGGCCCAGAGCCGCTCCTGCTCATCGAGCAGATCGATCTGGCCCCGCACCAGCAAGAGCCCAATCCACGCGCGGGCCACGCGACCTTCCAGGTCGAGCATGGCGCGCGCCAGCCGCGCCTCCGCCCGGCGAGCCTCGAGGGTTGCAACCTGCTCCCGAAGCCCTCGCTTCCCCGGCCAGTACAGGGGCTGGGTCAGCATGATGTTGAAGAAGCTGGTCTCCATCGTGCCGACCTGGATCCCCTTGAAACCATCGTTCTGGATGCCGAGGGTCAGGGTGGGATCGGGCAACGCGCCCGCCTGGGGAATGCGCGCGCGTTCGGCTTCGACATCGGCGTGCGCCTGCGCGACTTCGGGACTGGCGGCGGCTGCTTCTTCAGTCAGCCGGGCGAGCGTGGCCTCCTGCGCATGCGCCCTGCCGCCGTACGCGGCGGCGAACGCCGCGAACATGACGAATTGTCGGACCATGAAGTGCGTGCTCCTGATTTCGGGTTGCCCAAGCGCGACGCGCGAAGGGTGCGCGAGCGCGGACCACTGCCTCGGCGGACCAGGCCGCGAGGATTGGGCTCAGATCAGGAGCGCGCAGGTGGTGCGCAAGATCGGCGGGCCGGCGGATCGAGGCTGCGCCAGGCCGAAGCCGGAACCGCCGGCGAGTTCCGGCGCGGAGGGCAACACCGCGAACGCGACCGACACCAGGACGGGCGCGCTCTGCGCCAGCGTCGCCTGCGGGGTCGCATCGTTGCTGCGGGCCGGGGCGGACGTCACCGAGCAGCAGGCGTGATCGCTCCCCTGCACGCGCGGGAGCTGCGGCGCGGAGCGTTCGCTCTTCTCGCAGCAGCACGACTTCATTACCACTTCGGCGCCGCAGCGGTGCAGCAAGGCCTGCGCGCCGCCCGAACCGAGCAGCGCGGCCGCCGCCATTCCGGCGACGATTCTCTGAAGACCTGCAGCCCGCATCGAGTGAGAGTAATGCATGGCGCATGCCGTGCGCGCAACTTCGAGTGATGCGGCGATGCGACGCAATTTGTGCGTCGAGTGCGTAGCAAAGCAGCAGATCAGGCGCATGCAGAGCATCCCCGGATCGGATAAACCGCGCCGGTGAATTTCGAGACCTGTAAGGACTCCGGGCGTCGATCGTCCGTGACGGCATGAACCGCCACCGCCTGGCGATCGTTTTCGCCGCAGCCGCGCTCGCGGCCGTGCTGCCGGCCTCCGCCCAGGAGCACGGCCACCACCACGAGGTCATGCCGGCCGAGCCGGCGCCCGAGGCTGAAGGGCTGGCGCTGCCCCACCAGCGCGAAGGCTCCGGAACGAGCTGGATG
>JBGQLA010000102.1:0-13245 GCA_041499865.1 Deltaproteobacteria bacterium | reverse complement strand
TCCAGGGCATCGACGAACACCAGCGGGTTGTCGGTGGCCGCGTTCGCCTCGATCGCCAGGGTCTTGCGCACGAACGCCAGCGCATCGCGCGCCGCCCCGTGCACCTGGGGCGCGCAGCGGAGCGAGTAGGGGTCCTGAACCTTTTGACAATGCTCGTCCTGGTGGCTGGCGTTGATCTCGCTGTGCGCGAGCAGGGCCCGCAGATCCGCGGCGACCGCCATCTGCCCCTCGTGCCCGCGGATGCGGTGGATGGCGGCGAGGAACGGCTTGTGCGAGCCCATCAGCCCCTCCACCGTCATCGCCAGCGCGATGTCCGCGACCCGCGCGCAGCGCTCCGCCTCGAGCAGCGCCAGCGCGCCCACCGCCTGCATGGCCTGGGTGCCGTTGACCAGCGCCAGGCCTTCCTTCGCCTCCAGCACCACCGGCGAGAGCCCGGCGCGGGCCAGCGCCTCGCGCCCGGGGAGGCGCTGCCCGCCGGCGAACGCCTCTCCCTCGCCGATCAGCACCAGCGCGAGGTGCGCCAGCGGCGCCAGATCCCCGCTCGCCCCCACCGAGCCCTTCTCCGGCACCACCGGGATGACCTCGCGCTGCAGCATCTGCAAGAGCAGATCGAGGGTGCTCTCGCGGATCCCGGAATACCCGCCGGCGAGGACGTTCGCGCGCAGCAGCATCAGCGCCCGGACTTCGGGCAGCGGCAGCGGGGCCCCGGTGCCGGCGGCGTGGGAGAGGAGGAGGTTGCGCTGCAGCTTGCGCAGATCGGCCTTGGGGATGGAGACTTCCGCCAGCGTTCCGAAACCGGTGTTGATCCCGTAGGTCGGGGTCCCGCTCTCGGCGATGCGATCGACCAGGTTCCGGGCTGCCCGGACCCGCTCGCGAGCCTTGGGCGCGAGCTCGATGCGCAGCGGTCCGCGGGAGGCGAGCCCCACCTCCTCCAGCGTCAGCCTGTCGCCAGAAAGCACGATCTGCATGGCGGGCTTCTACACCATTTGCCCACCGCCGCCTCGGTCCACGGTATGTTCCCGCGGGATGCTCATCGTGCAGAAGTACGGAGGGACGTCGGTCGCCGACGCGGAGCGGATCCGCAACGTCGCGCGCCGGGCCACCATCGCCCGCAAGGCCGGCCATGACGTGGTGGTGGTGGTCTCGGCCATGGCCGGCGAGACGAACCGGCTGCTCAAGCTCACCACCGAGATCTCCAAACGGCCCAGCGAGCGCGAGCAGGACGTGGTGGTCTCCACCGGAGAACAGGTGACGGTGGGTCTGCTCGCCCTCGCCATCCAGGAGATGAAGGGCAAGTCCCGCAGCTTCCTCGGACATCAAGTCCGCATCCTCACCGACTCGGCGTTCGCCAACGCGCGCATCCGCAGCATCGACGACGCCAAGCTGCGCGAGAGCCTGCGCAACAAGGAGATCGCGGTGGTCGCCGGGTTCCAGGGGATCGACGAGCACGGCAACATCACCACCCTGGGCCGCGGCGGGTCGGACACCACCGCGGTGGCGCTCGCCGCCGCGCTGAGCGCGGACGCCTGCGAGATCTACACCGACGTCGACGGGGTCTACACCACCGACCCGCGCGTCTGCGACCGCGCGCGCAAGCTGGACCGCGTCTCCTACGAGGAGATGCTCGAGCTGGCGTCGCTGGGATCCAAGGTCCTGCAGATCCGCAGCGTCGAGTTTGCCATGAAGTACAAGGTGCCGCTCTGGGTGAAGTCGTCGTTCACCGACGACGTCGGCACCCTGGTGTGCGAGGAGGACAAGGCGATGGAGAACGTGCTGGTCAGCGGCATTGCGCTCACCCGCGACGAGTCGCGTTTCGTGGTGCGCAGCGTTCCCGACAAGCCGGGCATCGCCGCCAGGGTCTTCGGCACCCTCGCCGAGCACGGGGTGGTGGTGGACGTGATCGTCCAGACTCCCGCGAAGGAGGACGGCAAGACCGACATGGCGTTCACCGTCGGCCGCCTCGACGTGGAGAAGACCAACGAGCTGGTGCGCAAGATCGGAAAGCAGATCGGCGCCGGCAAGGTGGACCACGAGGAGGGCATCGCCAAGGTCAGCATCGTCGGCGTCGGCATGCGCAACCACGCCGGCGTGGCTGCGAAGATGTTCCAGGTGCTCGCCGACGAAGGGGTGAACATCCGGGTGATCAGCACCTCGGAGATCAAGATCTCCTGCCTGATCGACGAGAAGTACGCGGAGCTGGCCGTGCGCGCGCTGCACACCGCCTTCGGGCTGGACAAGACGGACACGGCCAAGAGCTGAGCCGTGCTCATCGAGTGCACCCGCTGCCGCGCCGTCTTCTCCCTCCCGGATGGGGTGGCGCCTGCGGGCTCCCGCTTCAAGGTGCAGTGCGGGCGTTGCGAGGCCGTCTTCGAGGCAATGGCCGCTCCGGCGAGTGCGCAGCAGAGCGCCGCGCCGGCGGAACCGGCGCCGGAACCGGCCGCTTCGAAGGAGGAGTGGTCCCCGGAGCCTGCCGAGGCGGTCGTCGAGCCCGAAGACTCGCTGCCGGCAGATCCCGAATCCTCGCAGGCCGCGCCGCCCGCGCCCGGGTCGCGCGGCGTCGAGCGGACGGCACCGGGCGCGCCACGCTGGAGCGCGTCGCGGCGCCGCCGCGCGGCAGGGATGTTCGCTTTCGCCGTGGCGGTCGTCGCGGCGGCGGTGCTCTACCAGCGCGGCCGCGGGTCGACCGTCGAGGACAAGATGCGGCGCGGCCACGAGATCCTCCTCCGGGACGACACCCGCAGCTTGCAGGAGGCGACGAAGCTGTTCACCGACGCCGCGCGCGCTTCCGCGGGACAGGCGGTGCCGGAAGCGGAGCGCGCGTTCGCGCTCTTGCTGCAAGCGAAGGCGCACAAGGATCTCGCCGCTCGCCTGGCCGCCGGGCAGCGCGACGAGCAGGAGAAGGCCGCCGCGAGGCTGCTCCAGCAGGGTGCGGCGGCCGCCCGCCAGGCGCTCGGAGAAGACCAGGACGCACCCGCGGCGCTGCGCGCGACCGCGCTGGAGGAGGCGATCAACGGGAAGGCGGACGAGGCGCAAGCGCACGCCGAGCAGGCGGACCGCGCCGCGCCCGGCGACCCCTGGACCCTCTATGTGAAAGCCGTCTCCGCGGCGGCGGGTCATAAGCCGGAGCGCGCCGTGCAGGCGCTGGCAGCAGCGCGCCAGATCGAGCCCAGGCTGATCCGCGTCGACGTCGATCTCGCGGGCATCTCCCTCGACACCGGCGACGCCGCCGGAGCACGGGTGTTGCTGGAACGGGTGCTGAAGGAGAACCCGCGCCACGAACGCGCGCGCCGGATGTTGTCGGCGATCGCGCCCTGAGGCGTGGGCACGCGCTTCGCCAGCCTGGGAACTCCTTTTCCCAACCGGCAGGGCGGGTACCCAGCCATCCGCGCGCCGCAGCCGGCCGGCTGGAGGCACGGCGCTTGCTCGTTCGCGGCGCATGCTCGCCATCGTGTTCTGGATCGCGGTCGGCTGCGTCCTGCACACCTACGTGATCTACCCGCTGCTGCTGGTGGCGCTCGAAGTCATCGGCCAGGCGCGGGGCGCGTGGGCGTACCTGGGCGGCAACGAGCGCAGGCGTCCGGCGGCCCAGCTCGGCCTCCCCGCCGTCTCGGTGCTGATCGCCGCGTACAACGAGCAGGACTGCATCGAGCAGCGGATCGAGAACCTGCTCGCGCAGGACTACCCCGCGGACAAGCTGGAGATCCTGGTCGGTTCCGACGCGTCGACCGACGGCACCGACGCCATCGTCCAGCGCTTCGCGGCGCGCGGAGTGAAGCTCTCGCGCGCCGAGCGCAGCGGGAAGGCCGGCGTGCTCAGCCGCCTGGTCAACCTGGCGAAGGGCGAGGTGCTGGTGATGACGGACGCCAACACGCACTTCGAGCGCGACGCCATCCGCCACCTGGTTCAGCCGCTGCGGGACGAGCAGGTCGGACTGGTGTGCGGGCGCCTGCGGCTGCATTCGCCCGCCGGCGCGCCGGCAACCGAAGGCGCCTACTGGAAGCTGGAGAGCCTGCTCAAGCTGTACGAGTCGCGGCGCGGCTGCGTGATGGGCGCCAACGGCGGCATCTACGCCGTCCGCAAGGACCTCTTCCCGCCGCTGCCGGCGGGAACGGTGGTCGACGACTTCGTCGCCGCGCTGCGCGTCCTCGAAGCCGGCTTCAAGGTCTCCTATGAGCCCGAAGCGGTCGGTCACGAGGAAGCCGCGCCCGATCACGCGGGCGAATACCGGCGCCGCGTGCGCATCGCCGCGGGAGGTTTCCGCGCGTTGTCGCAGCACCGCCATCTGCTCTCGCCGCGCCACGGCTTCACCGCTTTCGCGCTCTGGTCGCACAAGGTCCTGCGCTGGTTCGTTCCGCACGCGCTGGTGGTGGCGCTGGTCGCGAACTTCTTCCTCGCCAGCGCGGGCACCTTCTACGCCTTCGCGCTGCTCGTCCAGTGCACGGCGTACGCGCTGGCCGCATTGAGCCTCCTCGGCACCACGCCGCGGCACGTCCGCGCCGTGGCGGACGCCGCCGCCCACTTCGTGGAGATGAACGCGGCCCTGATGGTGGGCTTCTTCAAGTACAGCCGCGGGGCGCAGGGGCAGACCTGGGTCCGCACCCACCGTCCGGCGCGGGCAGCCTAGCGACGGCGCGCCCGTCCGGCGGTGTTCGGGCAGAAAAAAGCCCGCCAGTCTCACCTCTGGCGGGCCAAGTGGTGACCCCAACGGGATTCGAACCCATGTTTGAGGCGTGAGAGGCCTCCGTCCTAGGCCACTAGACGATGGGGCCGCCTTTCCTTTGCCGTTCCCCGGCTCTGACCTGCAGGGTACTACCTTCCATGGTTGGGGGACCAGGATTCGAACCTGGATAGTAGGAGTCAGAGTCCTACGTCCTGCCGTTAGACGATCCCCCAGCGAAAACGGGACGCGCTAAGTACAAAAGGGAGCCGCTGGTGTCAAGCAAGCCTACCTGCCCTTCGCCGGCGGCGGCTCCTTGCCCGGCAGGATGAAGACCCGCACTTCCCCGTGCCCCGCCTCGTAGAGGTTCACGCCTTCCCATTCGAGGCCGGGCGGGTTCTCGATGTGCATGGCGCGGACCGCGGTCTGGCTGTGCAGCGTGCGCCGCGGGAACTTCGCCGGCGGATACGCGCGCCGGTAGAACTTCACCGCCTCGTCCCAGGGCTGGGGGAGCCGGTACCGGTCGTCGTCGATCTTCACCGCTCCGTCCGGGAGGATGAAGCCGCGCGCCTTGAATCCCTCCGCCGCGGATGCGCCGGTGGCCGCGAGCAGGACTGCGATTGCGAACGCTCTCATCGGATCCTCTCCAGCGCCGCGTCGATGCGGCGCAGCGCGCGCTCCTGGCCGAGCAGGGCGATGGTCTCGAACAGCGGCGGGCTCACCGTGGTCCCCGTCACCGCCACCCGGACGGGCTGCGCCAGCTTGCCGAGGCCGACCCCGCGCTGCTCCGCGAGGGCTCGGAAAGCGTGCTCCATCGCCTGCGGGCCTTCCGCGAAGGTGCGGTCGATCAGCGCCCGCGCTTCCTCGAGGAGCGGCTTGCTCTCGGTCGTGAGCTGCTTCGCCACCGCCTTCTCGTCGTACACCGGCAGCTCCGGCACCATGTATGCCCGCCAGGCGTCGCGGATCTCGTTCAGGGTGCGGGCCCGCTCCTGCATCAGGGTCGCGAACTCCGGAGAGACGCCGGCCGCTTTCGCCAGCTCCGGGGCAGGGGTCATCTTGATCCACTGCTGGTTCAGCCACTCCAGCTTCTGCGGATTGAACACTCCGGCCGTCGCGCCCACGTGCTCCCAGCCGAACTTCTCGATCAGCTCGGGGATGGTGAAGATCTCCTGGTCGCCGTGCGACCACCCGAGCCGCGCCAGGTAGTTGACCAGCGCGCCCGGCAGGTACCCGTCGTCGCGGTACTGCAGCACGCTCACCGCGCCGTGGCGCTTGGAGAGCCGCTGCTTGTCCGCGCCGAGGATCATCGGCAGGTGCGCGAACTGCGGCACCGCGTACTCCAGCGCCTGGTACATGAGGATCTGCCGCGACGTGTTCACCACGTGGTCGTCGCCCCGCGCCACCATGGTGATCTTCATCTCGATGTCGTCGACCACCGCGCCGAAGTTGTAGAGCGGGATCCCGTCCGCGCGCAGGATCACCTCGTCCTGCAGCTCCTTGTGCTGGGTGGTGATCTCGCCCTTCACCAGGTCCTTGAACGTGGTCGCGCCCTCCTCGGGCATGCGGAAGCGCACCACCGCGCCCGGCGTGCCCCGAGGCAGGTTCTTGTCCCGGCAGGTGCCCGGGTACTTGAAGCCGCGCTTCTCCTTGGCGGCCTGCGCGCGGAGCCGGTCCAGCTCTTCCTTGCTGCAGTTGCAGCGGTACGCCTTGCCCTTCGCGATCAGCCCCTCGGCATGCCGGTCGTAGGTGGCGAGCCGCTGCATCTGGAAGTAGGGCGCGTGCGGCCCGCCCACGATGGGCCCCTCGTCCCAGTCGAGCCCCAGCCACTTCATCCCGTCGATGATCGCCTGCTCGCTCTCCTGCGAGCTCCGGGACTGGTCGGTGTCCTCCACGCGGAGGACGAACACGCCCTTCTGCTTGCGCGCCCACAGCCAGTTGAAGAGCGCGGTGCGGGCCCCGCCGATGTGCAGGTACCCGGTGGGGGAAGGCGCGAACCTTACGCGGACCATAGGGGCAGGCGAGATAGCAGAAGTTATAGTGCGCCGCCATGCTGATGCTCGCCCTGTTGCTCGCCTTCCCCGCCGTCTCCCCGCGTGGCGCGGTCGCGGCCGCGCACCCGCTCGCAGCCGAGGCGGGCGCCAGCGTGATGCGCCGGGGCGGGAACGCCGTCGATGCCGCGGTCGCCGCGGCCTTCGCCCTGAACGTGGTGGAGCCGCAGAGCTCGGGCATCGGAGGCGGGGGATTCGCGCTGGTGTACACGGCGCGCGATCGGACGGTGCACGCGATCGATTTCCGCGAGGTGGGACCCGCGGCGGCGCGCCCGGACCTGTACGTCCGCGACGGCCAGCCGCGGCAGGACCTCGCCAACGCCGGACCGCTCGCCGTCGCGGTGCCCGCCGCGGTCAGGGGCTACGTCGAGCTGGTGAAGCGGTTCGGGAAGAAGCCGCTCAGCCAGCTGACCAGCCCGGCGGAGCAGATCGCGCTGCGCGGGTACCAGGTGAACCTCAGCTTCGTGCGGGCGGCGGAGTACCGCCTCGACTGCCTGGCCGCGGATCCCGAGGCGGCCCGCCTCTTCCTCCGCCGGGGCCAGGACGGCGAATACGAGGCGCCCGCGCCCGGCGACAAGCTGATCCAGCCGGACCTGGCGCGCACGCTGCACGCCATCGGCCTTCGCGGAGCGGACGCCTTCTACAAGGGGAGGATCGCGCGCAGCCTGGTGGAGAGCGTGGCCTCGCGCGGCGGCATCCTCACGCTGGAGGATCTCGGCCGCGTCCAGGTCCGAGAGCGGCGGCCGCTGGAGTCCACGTACCGCGGCCACCGCATCGCCAGCATGCCGCTGCCTTCGAGCGGAGGGTTCATCGTCGCCGCCCTGCTCAACGTGCTCGAGCGCGAGGATCCGCGCGCCGAAGGCTACCGCCCGGAGCGGTTCCTGCACGCGATGATCGAGACCGAGAAGCAGCTCTTCGCGCTGCGGCAGCAGATCGGGGATCCGGACTTCAACCCCGGGGTGGAGGACCGGATCCGGCGGATGGTGACCAAGGACTTCGCCGGCGAGTTGTCGCAGGCCATCGCCGACCGGGCGACACCGGCCGCGCAGGTGCTGCAGCAGCGCGAGCACGGGACCACCAACATCTCCGCCGTCGACGAGGAAGGGAACGCGATCTCCCTCACCACCACGGTCAACGATTCGTTCGGCGCCTGCATCGTCCCCAAGGGCACCGGGTTCGTGCTCAACGACCAGATGGACGACTTCGCGGTGGCCCCGGGCGTGGGGAACGCTTACGGCATGCGGGGCGACGCCGCGAACGCTCCCGGCGCCGGGAAAGTGCCGCTCTCGTCGATGGCGCCGACGCTGGTGTTCGCGCCGGACGGGGCCTTTCTACTGTCGATCGGAAGCTCGGGCGGCTCCAGCATCCCCACCACCGTGGCGCAGGCGATCGTGCACCTGATCGACGACCGCATGCCGGTGGACCGCGCCATCGCCCAGCCGCGGCTGCACCACAACCTCTTCCCCGACGTGGTGCACGTGGAATCGAACGGGATGGAGGCGGCGACCGCGCGTGCGCTGGAGCAGCGCGGCCACAAGCTGCAATTCAGCGGGGAGCCGTTTCAGGAACACGCGCCGGGCTTCTTCGGCAGCCTTTGGGGAAAGGCCTGCGGGGTGCAGGTGGACCCGGACACGCTCTGGCGGCTTGGCGCCTGCGATCCGCGCTCCGACGGCGGGGGCGCGATTCCGTAGTACGCTCGCTCCATGCTGCTGGCGCTGCTCCTCGCCGCGACCGTGCGCGGGCCCGCCGACGTGGAATCGCTGACCGCGGCGGCGGACGCCGTCGTCCACGCGCAGGTGACGCGGCGGTCGAGCGCCTGGGCGCCCGGAGGCGGACAGATCTTCACCACCGTGGTGCTGCGCCCGATCGAGATCTGGAAGGGCGACCCGGCCGCGGAGATCGTCGTGCTCGTTCCCGGCGGCGAGGTGGGCGAGCTGTCGCAGACCGTCCAGGGCGCGGCGGCGTTCGAGGAGAACGAGGAGGTGGTGGTCTTCCTCCGCCGGCGCGCCTCCGGCGTCTTCGACGTCGAGCGGCTCTCGCTGGGCAAGTTCGCGGTGACGGGGAAGCCCGGGCGCGCGCTGCGCGACCGCCGGCTGGTCTCCTGCGTCGGCTGCGGCTCCTCGGAGCCCGACGAGCTTTCGCTGGACGAGCTGCGCGCGCGCGTCCTTGCGAGAGCGCGCCGGTGAGGGGTGCGGCCTGGGCGCTGCTGCTGTGCGCATTCCCGGCGCAGGCGTACGTGCGATCGCAGAACGGCGCGGGCGTCTGCATCTGGTGGACCTCGCACGGGCACAGCTTCCAGATCGACGCGCAGGGGACCCCGGACGTGTCGGGGACCGCGGCTGCCGACGCCATCCGCCGCAGCTTCCAGACCTGGAGCGCCGTGTCCTGCTCGGATCTCGCGTTTCCGGAGCAGCCGATTTCCATCTCCAAGAGCGATCGGCTGGTGGGCTATTTCCCGGCCGGCGCGAACCACAACCTGGTCCTGTTCCGCACCAGCGCCTGCCGCGACGTCGTCCCGAACGGGGTCACCTGCAGCGGCACAGGTGGCTGCAGCAACCTATACGACTGCTGGGACCAGGGCGATGGGGTCATCGCCAGCACCACGACCACCTCGAATCGACAGACCGGGGAGATCGTAGACAGCGACATCGAGCTGAACGCGGCCTCGTTCAGGTTCACCGCGGTGGATGGGCCGCGCTGCCTGGACGCGACCGAGACGGGCTGCGTGCGCACCGACGTGCAGAACACCGTCACCCACGAGGCGGGCCATAGCCTCGGCCTCGATCACTCGCCTGACCCTGCCGCGACGATGTACGCCACCGGCCCGACCGGCGAGGTCACCAAGCGGATCCTGGCGCCGGACGACATCCAGGGCATCTGCTCGATCTATCCGCGGGGCGCCGCCACCGTGACCTGCTCTGGACCGGAATCCGGAGGAGGATGCGGCTGCTCGGCGGCTCAGACCGGCCCGGGCGCGGCGCTGGGGACGCTCCTGCTCCTGCTCCAGATCAGGCGCCGGTCGAGGAGGAGGCCCCAGCTGGCGATGAGGAGCAGCACGGCGAAGGCGATCGCCGCGCGCTCCCAGAGCGGCAGGGAGAACTGAAGCCAGAGGAGCAGGAAGGTGGCGACCGTCGCGGCCGCCAGCGTCACCGCCAGCCACGCCGTCTCGCGCGAGGAGAGCTGCACCGCGTGCTTCTGCTGCATCTGCCGGGTGATCTCCGGCGCCGCCGGGTAGCCCCATTCCGGCCCGCGCAGGAAGACCCGGAGTCGATCCAGCCCCTGCAGCTCGCGCAGGCGGCGGCCGATGTCGAGGAAGTGCTGCACCTGCGCCCGCATCGGATCGAAGCTCGCGAACGGCTTCACCAGCCCGTACACCGGCTGCTCGGTCTCCGGGATGAAGGTCCCGAACAGCCGATCCCAGACGCACAGCGTGGCCGCGTAGTTGCGGTCGAGGTAGCGAGGGTTGATCGCGTGATGGACGCGGTGCTGCGAGGGAGTGTTGAAGATCCACTCGAACCAGCCGAGCTTCCCGATCAGCTCGGTGTGGATCCAGAACTGGTACAGCGTGCTCAGCGAGTCGACGATGAGGAAGGTGGCGGGGGGAATCCCGATCAGCGCCAGCGGCAGGTGCAGCGGCCAGATGGTCCACACCGAGAGCACCGCCTGCCGCAGCGCCACCGCCAGGTTGTAGTCCTCGCTCTGGTGGTGCACGGCGTGGACGGCCCAGAGCACGTTCACCCGGTGCGAGAGCCGGTGCCACCAGTAGTACACGGAGTCCACCGCGACGAAGGCGATCACCCACGGCCAGGGCGAGCCTTCGGCGAAGGTGAACAGGCGGTGCTTCTCGTACAGCCAGACATAGCCGCCGGCGAGGGCGGCGATCTCGAAGACCAGCAGGATCTGCTGCGTCATCCCGCAGGAAAGATCCGCGATCACGTCGGGGAATCGGTACAGCTTCAGCCCGCGCCGCGCCGCGGCCCAGAGCTCCACGCCCATGAGGAGGAAGAAGAACGGGATGGCGAGCGCGATGGGGTTCGGCATCCGACAGCTACTCCGGCGGGTCTTCCTCGACGTCCTCGTCGTCGTCCGGTTCGGTCAGCGGGGAGGGTGCGGCCCTCGCGGGCGTCCCGTCCAGTTTCTTCACCGCCAGCCGCCGGTCCTCCTCGCGGGCGGTGAGCGAGAGCTGGCCTTGCGCGTCCACATCGAAGGTGACCATCACCCGCGGCTCGCCAGCCTGCGCAGGCGAGACCCCGTCCACCTCCCACCAGCTGTCGCTGTGCAGGGCGGCCGCGGTCCTTCCCGCACCGCGCAGCACGTGGACGTACACGCGCTTCTCGTTCTCTTTCGCGGTGGTGAAGCTCTCCGTCGCCCCGGTGGGGATCTCGCTCCCCTGGCTGAAGAGCTGGGACGCCGATCCGCCGGGCTGCTCGACGGAGATGGCCTCGCCGAGCGACGGCGGCCGCGCCTCCCTCTTGCATGCGGCGGCGAGAAGGACGGCGACGACGGCACCCCTCATCGGTTGAGGGCCTCCTGCAGTCCCTCGGCGAGGATCCGCAGCGCGTCGTCGACCTGCCCCTTGTTCACGATCATCGGCGGGGCGATGCGCAGCGAGTTGCCGTAGAGCCCGCCCTTGCCGATCAGCAGCCCGCGCTTGCGCGTCGCTTCCATCAGGCGGTTGGTCCCCTGCGGATCCGGCTCCTTCGTCTGCCGGTCCTTGACCAGCTCGACCCCTTGCATCAGCCCCATCCCGCGCACGTCGCCGATGCCCGGGAACCTTTGTTGAAGCGACTCGAGCCCGTCGCGCAGCGCCTTGCCCATCATCTGCGCGTTGAAGAGCAGCTTCTCCTCCTCGATGACGGAGAGGGTGGCGTTGGCGGCGGCCATGCTGATGGGGCTCGCCCCGAAGGTGGAGATGTTGGCGAACGTCCCTTCGTCGGCGATGGACGCCTTCGCCATCGTCAAGCCGATGGGCTGGCCGTTCGCCATCCCCTTCGCGCTGGTGAGGATGTCGGGCTCGACCCCGTACTGCTGGACGCCCCACCACTTGCCGCCCGTCCGTCCCCACGCGGTCTGGACCTCATCGGCGATGAACAGCCCTCCGGCGTCGCGGGCGATGGGCACCGCGATTTCGAAGTACTCCTTCGGCGGGGTGATGAAGCCGCCCACGCCCAGGATCGGCTCGGCCATGAAGGCGGCGATCTCGCCGTCTGTGGTGGTCTCGATCAGCGACTTGAGATCCTTGGCGCAGGCGACCCCGCAGTCCGGGTACTTGAGGCCGAAATCGCAGCGGTAGCAGTAGGGCGCGTGCGCGAAGCGGATGCCGGGGACGTCGGTCTGCGTGCTCGGGCGGTAGTGCTTGTTCCCCATCATGCTCAACGCGAGCGCGCCGCGCCCGGCGTAGTTGTGCCGCAGCACCACCAGCTCCTGCCGGCCGGTGGCCTCCTTCGCCAGCGCCACCGCGGTCTCGTTCGCCTCGGTGCCGGAGTTGGTGAAGAAGACCTTCGCCTTCTCCTTCATCGGGCGGATCTGCACCAGCCGCTCCGCCAGCTCGAGCTGCGGGACGGTGGGGTAGAGGGTGGAGACGTGAACCAGCTTTCTCTGCTGCGCGATCGCCGCCTCGGTCACCCGGGGATGGCAGTGCCCCACGCTGACGGTGAGGATGCCGCCGAAGAAGTCGAGGTACTCGCGCCCCTCGAGGTCCTTGAGGAACATCCCCCACCCGGACTCCAGCGGCAGCGCCTCCTCGTAGTAGGTGCCGACGTTGGGGAAGAGGAGGTCCTTCTGCTTCTGGCGGACACTCTGTGCGGTCCACTCCATTCGGTCGCTCCCGGCGAGATGATCCCATGTAACACGATCTCCCGATTGCGGTGGATCCTTGCCAGCTTGCCGTTCTACCACCGCGCCGGACGTGCCCTCGTCAGGGCGGGACGATGCGCGAGCCGTCGCGGCGGAAGCAGGAAGGTCCCTGCAAGAGGACCCCGGCCACCCAGCGGTCGCCGGCGCGGCTCCGGTAGTCGAGGCGGCCGGCCAGGCACTCGCTCCGGGCAGGCTCGTCGAACAGGCCCGCCCCGTAGAGCTCGGTGACCACGCGCGCGAAGAACAGATCGGTGATCCACGGCACCGGCTCGCGCGCCTGCACCGCGGGGAAGGATCCCTCCTCCTCCAGGATCTGGCGCTCGGTGCGCGAGAGCCCGCTGCCGGTCTCCGGAAGCTCCTCGATCAGGCGCCGGAGCGCGGGGCCCATCTGCGGCGGCAGGCCGGAGAGATCGAGCGCCTCGATCCTGCGCGGATCCGGCGACGACACCGCCGCCCACGCGCGCGCTGCCTGCGCGCGATCGTACCGCTTGCGCGCCGCCAGCAGGGACGCGAACTCCTTCTGGTGCGGCACGGGATCCTGCGTCACCACCGCGGAAGCGTCCACCAACACGAGGTGGTGGAGCAGGGCGAGCTGGCAGGTGAGATCGGCTTCGAACCAGAGGACCGTCTCGTCCGCGGGAGTCTGCAGCGCGGCGTCCCAGGCCTCGAGCTGCGCGCGGATCT
>JBGQLA010000101.1:0-13274 GCA_041499865.1 Deltaproteobacteria bacterium | reverse complement strand
CTGCAAACATCGCACGACAGGTCTAGCGCTCCCTCGGCCGGCCGTGGCGCCAAGTGCGGTCCGGGGGCGCTGGATGGGGTCGATCGGATCCCTCCGGCGACGTCGGAGCTGGAACGCTCGGGCTACGCAACTTCGACGTGACGGGTATCACCATCGCGCTCGAGACCTTGCAGTCGCGCTTCACCGTTCGCCGCTGAGGCGCGGCCGCGAGGTCGGTCGGAGGTCTCCAAGGAGCGCTCACTCCACCGTTGAGAGGAGGGTCTGCACCGGCTGCACGGACACGACGCCCCAGAGCATCGAGCGGTCCTCGGCGGCGCGATTCGACGCCAGCGCCCCCGGCGGCTCGGCGAAGCTGCGGAGCACCACCGCGGCGCCCGGCGCGGCGGCGCGCTTCACGGCAGCGAAGAGGCGCTCCCGGTACGCCTGATCGGCGCCGTCGAGGATGTTGGAGAGCGTGAACCCGCCGAAGCTCGCGGCGGGCTCGCCCTCGAGCCACGCGGCCGCGTCGGCGTGGACGAGCCGGATCCTGGCCGCTTCCGGCGGCGGCGGCTCGCCGGAGAGCTCGCCGAGGAGCAGCGCGCGCGCGTACGGGTTCGTCCGGTTGGGATGCCGCCCGAAGCAGCGCTCCATCCGGCTGCGCAGCACGGCGCCGAGGCGGGCCGGGAGGAAGCGGAGGAACGGGGAGGCATAGACAGCGCGCAGGCTGGTGACGGAGAGGAGCGCGTCGAAGGCGGCGCGGAACCGGCGCGTGTCGAGGTGGCGGCGCCAGAAGACGATCTGCTCCGCCGGATCGTCCAACTCGAGGAACGCGCGCACGCGCCCGGGCAACCAGCCCGCCAGCGGAGCGAAGGCGCGGCCCAGGCCCATCACCCGCTCCGCCGTGCCGCGGACTGCGTGACCGCCCGCGAATCGGCGCGCGGCGTACGCGAGCTGGACGGGATTGATGTCCACGGCCACGACGTCATGGCGCGGCGCGAGCTTCATCGCCGTGCAGCCCGCGGAGGCGATGCAGAAGATGCGCGCTCCGGGTGGAAAGACGGCGAGCTCGATCGAGGCGTCCTCGTACATACGCCCGAAGAGCACCTTGGTCGCGCCCGGCCGCGCGTCGAAGCGGCCGCGCTCCCAAGGCGTGTTGCAGGTGGTCACCTCCACGCCGGCAGGCTGGCGGAGACCCAGGCCAGCACCAGGAAGGCGAAGTTCTTCACCACCATGCCGCCGGGATCGTGGATGACATGACGCGCCCAGAGCAGCCCGTTCGCGTTGAGCAGCACCAGCAGCGCGGTCTGCGCGACCGCGCAGGGCAAGGGCGCGATCCCGCTCAGCGCCCAGAGCGCGATCAGGACTTCGACGGCGCCGAGCGTCCGGAGGAAGGCCGCGCCGATGCGCGGTCCGAAGCGCGGCACCGCCTCGACGACCTGGAACTGGCGAGGTTCGCGGCCGAGCAGCTTGCACCACAGGCCCTCGTACAGCCAGACCGCCGCCACCGCGGCGCGGATCAACCAGAACGGCGGGAGCAGCGCGGTCATGGCGGCCTCTCTTCCCGGCGCTTCAGGGCGAGCCATTCCGGCGCATCGCGCCGAGGATGTGCCGGTGGAGCCGGTGGCAGACCGCCGCCTCGATCGGTTTCCACAGCCAGCGGGGCCGCTTCGGGCTCGCGTACCGGGTGGCGAGCGTCACCTCCGTGCAGCCGCCCGGGATCTCGCGCAGCGTGTATCCGCCGCCCGCGAGCCTGATCCCGCCGCCGACCTCGAGCGCCTGCTCGACGATCTCGAACGCGTAATGGCGGCCGGCGTCGACCTCCGTGACGCGCTTGACCAGATGGCCGCCCTGGTAGAGGCACTTCGCCTCGTCGCCGACCTGCGATTTGCGGCCCTGCGTCCCCTTGGGGACCGGCAGAAGCAGGCGCAGGTCCAGCGGGGGCGGCTCGTCGATCTGCTCGTAGAACATCAGCCGGTCCCAGACCTGCCCGGGCGGATCGGCGAACGTCATCTGCGTGAGAACGGACGTGATCTCCTGCTCCACGCAGCTCCTCCCCTGGTTCGCCGGCAGCTCTCCGCCGGCGGGCGTTCGTTCATCTATAGCAAAACCGCCTTCAGCCGTTCGCGCCGCGCCTGCCGGCGATCGGGCGGTGCAACGCGGACTCGTGCGGCGGCGGCGGCCTGATCCCGAGCGTGCGCGGATGCCAGGCGGTGAGGAACAGCTCGGTCAGCCGCAGGATCTCCGCGCGCCAGCCCGCGAGCGCGGCCCGGGCCTGCTCCGTCCCTGGAGCTTCGTCGATCGCGTCGTCGAGCCGCCGGCAGACGCAGTAGAGCAGCGCGACGTCGTCGCGCGCCAGGGGCGGGATGATCTCGGGGATCAGCCAGAAGCTGCGCGCCACGCGCACGAATTCCCGGCAGCATCCCACCACCGTATCCGCCCAGGGTACATAACCCGGCCAGAAGACGTCCAAGCCGTCGATCATCGGGGGAACCGGGTTCCTTTGACCAAGGCACGACAAGTGCATGGTTTCGAGGCGCTACACAAGGCCGTGCACCGAGGAGCAGGGAAAGCGTGACGAAGATCCCGCGGGTGCTGTTCGTGCTGGGCAAGGGCGGGACCGGCCGCAGCTCCGTGGCGGCCGCCCTGGGCTCGTGCTTCGCCGCGCGCGGGGAGAACACGCTGATCGTCGAGTGGACGTTCTCCGAGGCGATCGCGCCCTGGTTCGGGCAGCCGCCCGCGGGACACGACGCCCGGGAGCTCAGGCCCGGGCTGTCCGCGATGAACTTCTCCCTGGACGCCACGCTCCGCGAATATTTCGTCGGACATCTCAAGCTGCGCCTGCTGCACGACGTGGTGATCGCCAACCGCCACGTGCAGCGGCTCATCCACGCCGCTCCGGGCATCGCCGAGCTGCTCTTCTGCGGACGGATCTTCTGGCTGACCGCGCTGGCCCGGGAGGAGGTCGGCGTCGACTACCAGCGGATCATCGTGGACGCGCCGGCCACCGGGCACGGCGCGCCGCTCTTCGCCATCCCGCAGACGCTCGCGGGCTTTGACGCGGCGGGCCTCCTCGCGCTCGAGCGCGAGCGCGTCACCCGGATGTTCGCCGACCCGGAATGGACCGGCGCGGTGGTAGTGACGCTCGCCGAGGAGCTGGCGATCGACGAGACGATGGAGCTGGTGCCGCGCGTGCGCCGCGATCTCGGCCGGCCACCCCTCGCGTTGCTGATCAACCGCAGCGTGGACCGGTTCTTCTCCGGCGAGCCGGAGCCGGCCTGGCTGGAGGATCTCGCCGGTTCCTCCGGAAAAGGCGAGGGCGAGGCGCTGCGGACCCTCTACGGCGAGCTGCTCCGGCGCAAGGAGCGGGAGCGGGAGCTCCGGCGCGCCGCCGGGGCGCTCGCGATTCTCGGCGCGGTGCCGCTCGAGGATCGCCTGCTGGCGGCGAACGTGGCCTCCCCGCTCGACGTCGTGCACCTGATGGCCCGGGAGCTGGACGGCATCCTTGGGGCGACGGCGTGAGCGCGCGCCTCCACGTGCTGCTGGGCCAGGGCGGGGTGGGGAAGACCACGCTCGCGTCCGGGTATGCGCTCGCGCTCGCGCGCCGCGGGCGGCGGGTCGGACTTCTCGGCGTGGATCCCGCCGGGCGCCTGCGCGACGCGTTGGGCATGGCGGAGATCGCCGAGCTTCCCGTCGACGTCCCGGGAGCGCCGGGGCTGCGCGCCGCGCTGCTGCGGCCCGGCGACAGCTTGCGGCGCTGGGCGGCGGAGGAGCTCGGGCAGGAGGAGGGAAGCGCGACCCTGCTGCGGAACCCCTTCTTCCTCGCGCTGGCGGACCGGCTGGCCGCCGCCACCGATGCGTTCGCGGCCGTCCGGGTCGCCGAGTGGGCCGAAGCCGATCCGGCGCTGGACGATCTGGTGGTGGACACGGCTCCCGGGCTTCACGGACTGGAGTTCCTGGGAAAGCCGGAGCAGCTGCTCTCGGTGCTGCACGGGCGCCTGCTGCGCTGGCTCTCCGCCGCGGCGACTACCGGTACCGCGGAACGGGAAGCGCGACGGGTGCTGCGGGGCCTCTCGCGGATCGCGGGTGGGCGGGTGCTCCTCGAGCTGGCCGAGTTCTCGGTGCTGATGGAGCGCATCGGGGCGGCGATGATCGGCCGTCTCGAGCGGGCACGCTCGTGGCTTCGGGAGGAGAGCACGGAGCTGCTCCTGGTCTGCGTCGCGCGGCCGGGCGCTTCGGCCGGCGCGCTGCTCCTCGCCGAGGAGCTGCACGGGTTGGGATTCGCGCGCGGGCCTGTGGTGCTGAACCGCGCCTTGCCGCCGTCGCTGGTTGCGCTTCCGCTGGAGGGCGAGAGCGCGGAGTCGCGCGCGTTCCGGCGCTTCGTCCGCGCGTCGGCGCGGCTGCAGGCCGAAACCGCGCGCGAGCTCGGGACATCGTTTCGCGTCGTCGAGGCTCCGGTCGCGCCGGGGCTCGATGCCGCCGGGCCCGCCCACCTCGCGGCGCTGGAGGTGCTGGGGGCGAATCTCATGCTCGCGCTCGCCGGGTCCCACGCAAGGTGAAAGGCGGAAAGATCCCGGGTCGCCCGCCGATCGCCCGGCCCCCGAAACTCTCCCGGCGTTTCCTGGTTGCGGCTACTTCAAGCTGACCCGGGCGCTCCTTTCACCGGCGCAGCCTCGTGGCTCGTCCAAAGCGCACGGCGGCTTCCGGGCTGGCCGTTGTTGACACTGTTCCGGGGCGCCGCGTATCCATATTCGTTCCGGCTCGGGCAGACCGCCCGGGCGGGCTCATCGCCGGAGCCTTTGCATGATGCCATCGCTGGCCGTCAAACCGGGCTTCACCGCTCGCCGCATCGACTCGCGCATCGTCATCACCGGCGCCTGGATCGCCACCCTCTGCGCCATCTTCTGGCTCGGCTCGCGCTATCCGTCGCTGCAGAGCAAGGCCGGCGCCGATCCCGATGAAGCCCTCTCCACCCCTCTCGGCTTCGAGGGCCACTTCGCCGAGCCGCGCTCGGACCAGAAGTTCAAGCGCATCCTCTGGGTGGCGGCGGAGTGGGGCGTCACCAACAAGCAGGGAATGACCTTCGGCATCCTCCTCGCCGCGGCGCTCCTCACCATCGTGCCGCTCTTGCCGCGCCCGCGAGGCGGGAAGTTCGCCGGCTCGGTGCAGGGCATGCTGCTGGGAGCGCCCCTGGGCGTGTGCGTGAACTGCGCGGCCCCCATAGGCCAGGCCATGCTCAAAGGGGGCAGCCGCGTCGAGGTCGCGCTGGCCACCATGTTCGCCTCGCCCAGCTTCAACGTGATCGTGCTGGGCATGCTGCTCACGCTCTTTCCCTGGTACCTGACCGCCCTCAAGCTCGGCGCCAGCCTGGTGATGGTGCTGGTGGTGGTGCCGCAGCTCTCGAAGAAGGCCGATCAGCCGGGATGGCGCAAGCCCATCCAGGCGCCTGCGCGCCTTCCGGGCCTGCGCGCGTTCCAGTGGATCGAGACCACCTTCTCCAAGGTGTCCGACGCGCTGCTGACGCCCGCCGGCGACGCGCCCAAGGGCATCTTCCACTCCTTCGGCTGGGTAGTGCTGCGCTACGGGAAGAACCTCTGGACCGTCATCCTCATCTCGCTGCCGCTGATGGTGTTCGCGGGCCTCTTCGGCGCGGCGCTGGTGGAGCTGTTGCCCTGGACGCGGGTGGCGCAGATCGCCACGGTGGAAGGATGGCTGCCCAACGCGGCCGTGCTGGTGGTGGTCGCGGTGTTCGGCATGCTCCTGCCGGTGCCGATCGCCTTCGACATCGTCGTCTGCGCGGTGCTCTGGAACGCGGGCGTGCCGATGTACGTGGTCGCCACCCTGCTGGTCACGCTGGGGATCTACAGCGTCTATCCCTGGAGCCTGATCGGGACCACGCTGTCCTGGCGGATCGCGGCCCTTGCCGGCGCGGCGGTGGTGGTGCTCGGGATCGCCTCGGGCGCGACGGCCGCCGTGGTGAATCGCTGGCACGACCTGAACACCATCCGGCAGGCGGCGTCCCTGCTCGAGACGCTCCCGGTCCCCAAGGCGCAGCCGACGATCCTCCCCAAGGGAAAGAGCAGCGCCGAGCTTCGCGGGCTCTCCCCGGCGCTCCCACCGGTGAAGCGGGTGGCGGCGGCGAACGACCTCGAGCTGCGCGGGGGACCGTTCTTCCCCGCCTCGGCCAAGGCCTCCGGCACGACCTTTACCCGCATCGACGGCGCGCAGGTCGGATTCGATCGGCTCCCGATGCCGCGGCCCTACCAGCTGATGCAGCCAGGGCCCATGCATCTCGGGGGCATGGCGGCCGGCGACATCAACGGCGACGGGTGGCCGGACGTGGCGGTGGGGACCAACTACGGCGTGTTCCTCTACGTCAACCTGGGCGGTCACTTCTCGCTGCAGCAGATCGATTTCCCGCAGATGAGCGACTGGATCGTCTCGACGGTCTCGCTCGTCGACCTCGACGGGGACGGCGCGCTCGACCTCTTCTTCTGCACCTGGATGCACGGCTGCCACATCCTCTTCAACCGCGGCGGCTCCTTCTCCGGCGCGGCGCACGTGGAGCTTCCCCGCGGCGCCGAGACGGCGGTCACCGCGGTGGCGTTCGCCGACGTGGATCGCGACGGCCGCCTGGATATCGTCACCGGCGCCAGCACCTCGCAGCCGCGGTTCTTCTACCCGGCGCCCGCGGTCAACCGCCTCTGGCACAACCGCGGCGGCGGCAAGTTCGAGCCGGAGGCCCTCGCCGGTCCCGAAGGCGATACCTTGACGCTGCTCTTCACCGATCTGAACGGCGATGGCTGGCCCGACCTCTACGTCGGCAACGACTTCGACGAGCCCGACCGCGTCTACCTCAACGACAAGGGCACGCTGCGTCCGGTGAAGGGGGCGGGAAGCCCGATCCCGGTCGCCACCACCACCACCATGTCGGCCGATGCCGCCGACCTGGACAACGACGGCCGCGCCGAGTTCTACCTGGGCCAGATCGCCATGGGGAGCGTCAGCCAGATGTCCAAGGCGCTGGCCCAGCCGGTGGGGAGCTGCGACATCTATCCCGACCTGGCGGAGCGGTCCCGCTGCAACGTGGCGGCGCGCTTCCAGCTCACCTCCATCGAGGCGCGCAACATGAACAGCGTCGATCCCTGCGTCGGGCTGGCGGATCCGGTGCAGCAGCGCGACTGCGTGGTGACCTCGCACCACTTCTTCCGCATCCTCGCGCGCCTGCCGGCGCTGGGCGCCGACAAGGCCAAGGTGATGGAGGAGTGCGCGAAGATCCCGGCGGACTTCGTCACCCTGCACGACGTCTGCGGGACCATCGCGCTCAGCCCGATGGACAACGAGGCGTCCGACGTCACCTATGCGGACGAGATGCCCTCGGTGAAGCACACCAACCTGCTCTATGCGCCTGACGGGAACCGGTTCAAGGACGTGACCTCCGAGTGGCACGCCGGGTTCGGCGGCTGGACCTGGAACGCGAAGTTCGCCGATCTCGACAACGACACCTGGCAGGATCTGTACGTGGCGCAGGGATCCCGGCTGCGACCGGGCAGCGTGTCCGCGACCTTCTACCAGAACCAGCACGGAACCACGTTCAAGGACCAGACCAAGGCCTTCGGCCTCGAGGACCATGTCCCGACCGGCGCCTACCTGTACCTGGACTACGATCTGGACGGGGACCTGGACATCATCACCCATCCCTTCCAGCTCACGCCGGTGATCTGGCGCAACGATTCGCCCAAGGGCCCGGGGCTCCAGATCGCCCTCGACGATCGCCGCTCGCCGAATCACCAGGCGATCGGCGCCCGCGTCGAGATCCGGGCGCCGGACGGGCGGATGCAGATGCGGGAGATCAAAGGCAGCGGAGGGTATGCCTCGTCGGACGCGCCCGTGGCGTTCTTCGGCCTGGGCAACTGGCCCGCCGTCGCTTCCGTGAAGGTGGTGTGGCCGGGAGGAGATTCCTCCGCCCTCGAAGGCCTATCGCTTTCGCCCGGCAACTACACGCTGACCCGGGTGGCGCAACACGCGCCCAGGGAGACCGCTACTTCGTGGCCCTTGCAGAAGCCTTGAGGGTCGTTTCGACGACCTTCAACGAAGGCTGATCCTCGCGGATCTCGTAGGTCCGGTCGGCGGCCAGCGGCCCCTTGAACTGCTGGACCGTGCCGCTGCCGGGCCAGCGGATCTCCAGGAGATCGATCGCAGCCGCCTGGCCCAGGCCCAGGTGCGGCCGGAGGCTCTGGGCGCCGAAGCTGCCCCCGCTCCCCACCACGCTGAAGATCTCGCGCGGCTTGCCGTCCTCGCCCGCGACCACCATGCGGAGGCGGGCGCCGACGCCGAAGCGGTTCGCTTTCACCCCGGTGAGTCGGAGCTTCACCCAGTGGTTGCCGTGGCCGGGGTTCTTGTAGAGCGAGGTCCAGAACTTGTCGCTCGGGTAGACGCCGCCCATCACTTCCACCACGTCCTGGTTTCCGCTGCCGTCGATGTCGCCGAACGCCACCGCGTGGCCCTTCTGCAGATGCCCGAACCCGCCCGAGGTGGTCACGTCCTGGAAGCGCCGCCCGGAGTCATTGCGGAACATCCGGTTCGGCACCAGCGTGGTCAGCAAGGGCTGCCCGGTGCCGAGATAGAAGTCGAGGTACCCGTCGTTGTCCAGGTCGCCGAAGTTCGCGCCCATGGTCAAGAGCAGCTGATCCAGCCCCGCCTCGCGCGAGACGTCGGTGAAGGTGCCGTCGTGGTTGTTGTGGTAGAGCCGCGGCCGCTCGCCTTTGGCCCCCGCCTTGTCGCCCAGGACTTCGCGGGCGATGTTCGACAGGGTCGTGAAGTATCCGGTGACGAAGATGTCCTGCCAGCCGTCGTTGTCGTAATCGAAGAACCAGCAGGTGAAGCTGAAGATGGGCTCGGCGACGCCTGCCTGGCTGGTGACGTCGGCAAACCTCGCCCGGGCGCCGGGCTGGGGGCCGAGGTTCCGGAAGAGATGGTTGGGCTTGCCCAGCACGGAGACGTAGAGATCCGGCCGCCCGTCGTTGTCGTAGTCGCCCCAGACGGCGGCCTTGATCATCCCGCCGACCTTGATTCCGGACTGCTCGCCGACCTCGGTGAACGTGCCGTCCCGGTTGTTCATGTAGAGCTCGAAGTTCTTCGCCGACTCCGGCCAGCTCACGTGCTCGCGGTCGATCTCGTTGCCGACGAACAGGTCGAGGTAGCCGTCGCCGTCGATGTCCGCCCAGGTCGCCGCCTGCGTCGGGAAGTAGGCGAGCAGGCCGGCTTTCGCGGTCACGTCGGTGAAGGTGCCGTCGCAGTTGTTGTGCAGCAGCGAGGCCGGGAGCTGACCGTGGTCGTGCATCCAGGCGCCGCGCGGGATGAAGACGTCGATGCAGCCGTCGTTGTCGTAGTCAGCCTGGACCAGGTTCAGCCCGCCGAACATCCCGGTCAGCCCCGCTTGCTCCGTCCTTCGCGAGAACGTGCCGTCGCCGTTGTTGTGGAAGTACTGCAACTGATCCGCGACGCCCATGTGCGAGATCATCAGGTCCAGATGGCCGTCGTTGTCGAAGTCCTCGAGGATCACTCCTCCGGCCGCTCCGAATTCGGCCAGGCCGCGCTCCGCAGCCACGTCGTGGAACTTGCCGATGTCATAATCCGACTTGAACGTCTCGGGCGGAATCAGCCACCGCTTCGGGACCTGCTCGGGATACTGCCCGAGGGTCATGTAGCTGATGTTCAGCAGCCAGCGGTACGAGAGCGCGTTCTCCGGATTGGTCGTCGGATCCGAGAGCAACTCGGCGTAGAGCTTGACCGCCTCCGTCGCTCCCAGCCGCTGCGTGTGCACCCCTTTGCCCTGGATGGGGAACAGGCAGGACTGGTTGTTGTGGTTCGATGCGCAGTTCTGGATCTCTCCCATCCGGAACCAGGCGAACGCCAGGTCCGCCTTTACCGCCTCGGCGGCGTCGGCGGGCATCGCCTTTCCGAACTCCTTCTGCATCTCCTCCAGCGCCGCGATCGCGCCCTCGGCCGCGCCGTCGTACAGGTATTGCCGCGCGACCTCGCGCTTGAGCTGGAAGCGCTTGGGCGGATCCCGCTCCGACTCGAGCGAGGCGGAGAGGCTCGCGATCTTCTCCCTCGGCTTGTCCCACTGGTTGTCCCAGACGCCCTCCCGCGCCGCCAGCGAGGCGAGCTCCGCGACCATGTCGAACCGGTTCCGGGAGCGGTGACGAACGACGAGCGCGACGGCGGCGGCCGCGACGACGGCCCCCAGGATCGCGATCCGCAATGCCCATTTCCTGCGTTGGTTGTTCATGGGGGTCAATGCCTCGCCGAGGTGACGCCTGCGTTGCCCTTCGCGGCGGACGGCGGTTGGCTGTCGCGCAGCAGCCGCATCGCTTCCAGCCGCTCCGCGAACGGGCGCGGGGAATCGAGCGCGAGCTTCAGCTCGCCGCGCGCGAGCGCCTGCTTGCGCTCCTGCGCGTGGAGCGCCCCGAGATGGAAGTGCGGAGCGGGCTCCTCGGGAGCGCCCTTCACCGCGGCCGCGAGCAACTCGCGCGCGCGAGGCGCGTTGCCGGCCTTGAGCTGCACCCAGCCGAGCGCGTCGGCCAGCAGGGGATCCGAGGGCATGTCGTTGCGCAGCTCGTGCGCGATGGCCAGGAAGCGCTGCCGCAACGCCGCCTGGTCCTGCGGAGCGAGCAGCACCGCAAGCTTGTAGCGGGCGAGGTCCAGGTCCGGCCTCCGGGAGAGGAGGTCGTCGTAGAGGCGCACGGCGTCGGCGGTCCTGCCCAGTCCGGCATCGATCTGCGCCAGCATCAGCTGGAGGTCGGCGGCCTGGGGGAAGCGCTCGAGTCCCTCCTGGCAGATGCCGAGGGCCTCGGCCGTCCGGTCCAGCCCGAAGTAGTAGTCGGTCAGGTGCTGGTAGGGGACCGGCGAATCCGGCTGGAGCTGGAGCCCGCGCCGCAGAGCGGTCTCCGCCTTGATCGGGTCGCGGGCTTCGACGTACGCGCGGGCCGCCATGTACCGTGCCGAGGCGAGCCCGGGGTCGCGCTCGGCGAGCTGCATGAGCTGGTCTCCCGCGAAGGAGGCGCCTCTGCGGAATGCCCACGCCCGGCCGAGAGCGGCGATCAGGGTAGGGAAGCGCGGCGAAGCGGCGACGGCTTCGGTGAAACGCTTCGCGGCTTCCTCGGCCTGGCCGCGGGCGAGATCGAGCGTTCCGGCGAGGAAAGGCGCGAACGAGCTCTCCGGCCAGGTCCGCGCGGCGCTTTCGACGATCCGCTGCGCCTCCGTCCAGTTCCGCTCGACAAGGCGAGCCTCCAGCTCCTCGCGCACCGCGCCCAGGCGGCCCGGCCAGTGCTCCCGCGTCCAGGCACCGAGGCGCCCGAGGTCGGTCTGCGCGTCCGCGCGCAGGCGCCGCGGAAGCGCGTGCGGGGGGCCCAGCTCGCCTTCGGTGAGCGCCGCGACCTGACCGTGAGCGGCGCGCTGGTTGCCGGCCTTCAGTTTGGCGCGCGCGAGCGTCAGCTTCCCGCGGCGTGCCTCGTCGAGCGCACCGGCGGTCTCCTCGAGGATCTGCACCGCTTCTCCGGTCCGCCCGGCATCGTCCAGCAGGCGCGCCAGCGGGAAGAGCAACGCGCGATCGCGCCCGGCGGCCGCAACCGCTCGCGTCGCCGTCTCGATGCCGGCGGCGGCGCCTTCCGCGCGCGCCACGCTCCGCACCAGCAGCGCCCAGGCCGCGGCGTCTGCTGGCGAGGCCGCGAGCGCCGCTTCCGCATCCGCCCGCGCCCCCGAGTATCTCCCCAGCCGGAAACGGATCTCTCCCCGGCGCGCGCGGGCATCGGCGCGCTGCGGCGCCGCCTCGATCGCCCGGTCCAGGGCGGTCTCCGGCGCCTCCAGCCAGCCCTGCTTCGCCATCAGATCCGCGAGCGCCATCCAGGCGCCGCCGTCTTCCGGGTGCAACTCCGTCAGCGCCTGGTCTTCGAGAAAGGCGATCTCCCAGTTGCCCTGCGACAGCTCCATGGCCGCGAGCTGCCGCCGCGCCTCGGCGTCGAAGGGTCGGAGTCGGAGCGCGGCGCGGAATCCGGCCCGCGCTTCCCCGAGCCGGCCGGAGGCGAGCTGCGCCTGCGCGCGCTTCAACTGGAACGCCGAGCGGCGCCGGGCGACGAAGTCCGAGCGCCAGGCGCGCGGCACCGCCACCACGCCCGTGCCCGCGACGACCAGGCACAGAGCGATGCCGGCCAGGGGCTTCCACCGGCCGCGCTTCACGGGCATGTACTGTCCACGCGGCCGAAGTTTCGCGTTCTTTCCGCCTGAAGTCCAACCCCTTGGCCCGCAAGTCCGCAAGCTCACGACGAGCCGCGCCCCTGCGCCGGGAACTGGCCCGGGGCGCGGCTGTTCTCAGAGCGCGCGCGAATAGCGCGTGCGGGGAAGCGGAGAGAACCGCTCGCGGAGATAGAGGCGCGCCGCCCGGCCGTGCCCGCGCACTACCTCCAGCTCGATCGCCGCGCAACCCGCGCGCCGCGCCTCCGCGATCGCGCGCAGGAGCAGCCGGCGGCCGATGCCGCGGCCGCGCAGCCCGGGGACCACGTAGAGCTCGTCCAGCCAGGCGGTCTTGCCGCCGCGCTCGACCGTCCAGGTCCAGGATAGGACCGCGACGCCGGCAGCGGACTTCCCCGAGCGGGCCAGCAGCACGACCCCGCGTCCCCGCACCAGCCCGGCGAGAGCGCGGCGCAGGCGCGTCCGCCCGATCTCGATGCGATGCTCGCGGTACTGGTCCTCGACCAGCGGCAATGTCGCGGCGGTGCGGAAGACCTTGTGGATGGTGATCACGTCACGCCGCCGCCTCCCTGCCGAAGATGAGGTGCACGAACGCCCCAGGAAGGGCAGCCCGACGCGCAGCGAAGGGCGGCTCCCCAGAGCGCTGAGGCCCGGCAAGGCCGCAATCACCAGCAGCGTGAGCGCGGTCGAGGCTGGTTCTCGTTCACGCGAATCCTGCCTTACGCGCTGGACGGGCTGCCCGCCTCCTGGTTCAGCCGCCGCCGCCCGCGCGCGACTTCTCGGCGGGGGCGATGGAGGCCGCCAGCCAGTCGCGGTTCATCCGGGCAATGGTGTCGATGCTGATCGATTTCGGGCACGCCTCCTGGCACTCGCCGTGCCAGGTGCAGTTCCCGAACGCCTCGCCATCCATCTGCGCCACCATCGAGAGCACCCGCCTGCGGCGCTCGGGCTGGCCCTGCGGCAGGAGCGCGAGGTGCGCGATCTTCGCCGCCGTGAACAGCGAAGCGGATCCGTTCGGGCACGCCGCCACGCAGGCGCCGCAGCCG
>JBGQLA010000100.1:0-13301 GCA_041499865.1 Deltaproteobacteria bacterium | reverse complement strand
TGCAGGAACCCTTTCTTCTCCGTTCCCATCGCAACCCCCGAATCAGACGCCGTGCAGGTGATGCTCGTGGTCGTCACCGAGCGACCGCTCCCGCAGCACCCGCCGTTTCCAGGCGTGCATCTGCGGTGCCACATAAGGAAGGAGCCGGAGCGAGTAGACCGGCGGCAGCAGCGGTAGCCCGATCATGTCGCCGAACACGACGAGAATGAAGAGCGACTCCATCGACGCGCGGATCTCCAGCGCGTTCTGCGCCATCTCGTATCCGGTCATGCCGTAAAAAAATTCGCGCAAGGCTTGCGCCCATCGCCTGCGGGGGGCCATGTCTTCTCCTTCGGCCGGGCGCGAGGTATCACCGGCGGCGTGACGGCGCTGCTCATGGCCCTGGCCATCCTGCTGGTGGGATGGTTCTCGGTGGGGACGATCTGGAACGTTCGCAAGGGCAGCGCACTCATGCGCTGGCTGCAGCCGGGGCTGCCCGCCGTCGGCGAGCGAACCACCGTCCGCTGGCTCGGCTCCACCGCCGTGGAGATGGTCATCCGGGAGGCGAAGGCGCCGTTCCAGAAGGTGACGCTGGTGATCTTCCTCGAGCCGCGCGACATGCCCTGGATGTGGATCTTCAGTCGGCGCCGCGGGCGCCGCGACACGCTGATCCTCCGCGGCGAGCTGCGCGGGCAGCCAGCCATCGATCTCGAGGCCCTCGACCGCGGGAGCTGGTCGGGCAAGGACGCGTTGCACGTCCTCTCCTCCGGGACATGGTCCGTGCGCGAGCCTTCCCGCCCCGGCGGCCTCGCCATCGGATACGGCAGCGAGGCTGCTCTCGGCCGCGCCGACGCATTGATCGAGCTGGCCGGCCGGGCCGGGCTCGTGGTGCGGCGACTGTCGGTCCGCCGCACCGCGCCCAATCTTCAGCTCCACGTCGAAGCTCCCGGAGAAGGCGCGTCCGCGAGGGCGCTCTTCGAATCCTTCCGCGCCCTGGCTGAACGCGCGCTGCATTGAACGCCTCAGACTGGCGCTGGGTGCGGGTGCACCTCGGGAGGCGGGACCGGCTTGCCGGCCGGCGGCTTCGCCGGCCTGGCAGAGTACCGCCGGTACGCCTTGAGCCCGTCCCAGCCGATGACCAGCGCCGCCGCGAACAGCAGCGCCGCCACGATGATCATGGCCCAAGCGCCGCCGACGGGAAGCCCGCTCATCTTCGGGTTGGCGGCGATGGTCACGTAGAGGTTGCGCGCCGTCACCAGCGTTGCCGCCAGGGTGGTGATGTACATGAAGATCATCGGCACCAGCGCGTAGGTGGGATTGCGGCGCTCCGACCGCAGCCAGACGGTGACCACTAGCAGGCCCAGCGCCGCCATCAACTGGTTCGAGGCGCCAAACATCTGCCACAGGTAGACCCAGGTCCCGGTCAGCACCAGCGCGCCGGTCAGCACCATGGAGATGATGCTGGAGACGTGCATGTTGCGAACCGGCGGGAACGCGTCTCCCACCCACTCGGTCAACGTCACCCGCATCACGCGGAAGACCAGCTGCGTGACGGTGAGCACGATCATCACGAAGGCGCCGAACCCCAGCGCGGTGCCGAACATCTCGGGAATCAGCCCGCCGGTGCCCGCGTACACCAGCTTGCCGACCCCGCCGGCGAACCGCCCGCCGCCGCCGCCCACCCCCGCGATGGAGACCGCGGTGAGCGAGAGCAGGGCCAGGCTGAACTCGCCGAACATCGCTCCTGCGCCCACCGGCAGGGCGTCGGTCTCGAATTCGAGCTGGCGTGCGGTCCCGACGGAGCCGACCAGCGCATGCCAGCCGGAGATCGCGCCGCAGGCGATGGTGACGAACAGCATCGGCCAGAGCGGTTGCCACGCCTTCCCGGCCTCGATGTGGAATCCGGACTGGATCACGGCCGGCAGGGCGAAGCTCCCGATCAGGTTGCCCGCGCCGTCCTTGATCCCGAACAGCGGCGCCACGACCATGCCGATCGCGCTCAGCACGATGGTGATGAGCATGATCCAGAACCCGATGTAGTTGACCGGCTGGGCGAAGCGCCAGATGGGCAGGGTGGCGCCCAGGTACGAGAAGACGAAGAGGAAGAGCATCCAGAAGAGGTAGTTCGGCAACGTGCGCACGAGGCCAGTGGTGGCGTCATACGCGGCCGTGCTCGGGCGCTTGCCGTCCGCCGCCGGCGCGGGAATACGCGGATCCGCGTTGGTGGGATCGGTGACGCTCAACAGCGGTTGCTTTGCGCTGATGCTGTCGATGCCGTTGTTCAGCGCGACGATCAGCGAGCTCACCGGCCCTTGCACCAGCGCGCCCTTCTCCCGGCGCTGCCCCATCGGGCCGAGCGCCATCGCGAACAGGGTCACCGCCACCACCACCACGGTGGTGAGGATGATGTCCTTCTTCCAGCGGTACATCATCTGGCCCGCGAGCAGGCCCATCAGCGCGAGCATGACGATCCCGAAGGGAACGTCGGGACGCGCGGAGAAGATGGCGGCGAGGATCCCGATGAACGCGCCCGCCAGCAGCATCAGGTAGAAGAAGATGAAGAAGAAGAGGATGGTCCGGGTGCGCGGGGCGATCAGCTTGTGCGAGATGGCGCTCAGGCTGTTCCCGTCGTTGCGGACCGCGACCATGATCGCCGAGTAATCGCTCGCCCAGCCGATGAAGCTGACCCCGATCACCAGCCAGGCCAGGGAGGGCGCCCAGCCCCAGATGGCCGCCGCGGTGATCGGGCCGACGATCGGTCCCGCCGCCGCGATCGACTTGAAGTGGTAGCCGTAGAGGACGTTCTTGCTGGTGGGCATGAAGTCGACGCCGTCCATGTACATCCGGGCGGGCGTCGCGCGCTTGAAGTCGGAACGGACGACGAGCTTGTCGACCCTCTTCGCGTACTGGCTGTACGCCAGGTAGATCACGAACGCGCCGATGATGACGATCCACAGGGTTGTCATCAGAAGGCTCCTTTCTCCGGGAACTGCGCCCCGTCCTGCGCTTTCGGCTGCATACGCGCAGCCAGGTAGTCGACGCATGCGTCGATGGTGGCGAGCCTCTGGTAATCCGCTTCGGGGATCGCGACTGAGAGGCTCTTGTCGAGCGCGATCACGAAGTTCAGGAAGTCGAACGAGTCGATCTCGAGCTGCTCGCGCAGGTCCTGGTCGGGCCGCAGGGCGGAAGCCTGCGCCTCGGGCGCGACGCCGAGCAGCGCTTTCACCACCGCCTCCTTGATCTGATCGCGGGTCACAACGCCTCCGGTTGCTGCAGCAGGCGGTCGATGGCGGCGAGGAAGAGCGAGCCCCGGAGCCCGTCGCTGACGCGGTGATCGGCGGAGAGGCTCAGGTCGACCGTGGGACGAACCACGACGTTTCCGTCGTGGACGCAGGGGCGCTCGACGATGCGGCCGAGGCCCACCAGCGCCACCTGCGGCGGGAAGATGATCCCGAACACCGAGTCGACGCCGTTGTCGCCCAGGCTGGTGACGGTGAGCGTGGAGTCTGCAAGCTCCGAGCTGCGCAGCCCGCCGCGCCGCGTGCGCTGGATGAGGTCGGACAGCTCGCGCATCAGGTCGCCGAGCGGCTTGTCAGGCACCGAGTGGAGCGCGGGCGCGACCAGGCCGTCCTTCAGGGAGATGGCGACGCCCAGGTGCACCTCGGCGGAGGGGCGGAACGCCCCGTCGACGAAGAAGCCGTTCATCTCCGGCAAGCGCCGCGCCGCGAGCGCCACCGCCTTCAGCAACAGCGCAACCGGGAGCAGGCGATCGGCGACGCTCCGCCGCTCGTTCTCCGCGCGCAGCCACTCCATCGCGCGGCCCAGGTCGGTCTGGGTGTGCAGGTAGTAGTGGGGGATCTCGCGCTTGGAGCGCGACATCGCCGCCGCGATGGCCTGCCGCATCCCGATGGCACGCGCCGGGGCTGCCGGCGCGACCGGCGGGGGCGGACCGGTGGCCGCAGCGGGGCGCGCTGCCGCGGCACGCTCCACGTCCTCGCGGGTGATCGCACCGCTCAGCCCGGTGCCGGTGACGGCGGCGAGATCGACCCCCAGCTCGCGGGCGGCGTTGCGCGCGGCCGGCGAAGCGCGCGGCCCGCGGCCTTGGGCCGCGAGGGGCGGCAACACCGCCGGCGCGACCTTGGGAGCGGCCTTTGGCGCCGGACCGGGCGGGGATGCGGGCGCCGCGGCCTCCAGAACCTCCCCTTCGCGCTGCAGCAGGGCCAAGGGCTTGCCCACCGGAACCTCGGTGCCCGGCTGCACCAGCAGCTCCGCGATGGTGCCGCTCTCGAAGATCTCCACCTCGATGGCGCCCTTCTGCGTCTCCACTACGCAGACGACGTCGCCGCGCTTGACCTGCTGGCCGGGCTTCACCATCCAGGCCACCAGGGTGCCCGCCTCCATGTCGGCGCCGAGGGAGGGCATGAGGAACTCAGCCATGCGCGCTCCCCAGCAGCGACTGCACGGTCTCGACGATGCGACCAGCCTGCGGGAGCGCGGCGTCCTCGAGGTGCTTCGGGTAGGGGATGGGCACTTCGGCGCTGCACACGCGTTGCACGGGAGCGTCCAGCTCGTAGAAGACCTTCTCGCAGATCCGCGCGCTGATCTCGGCCGCGAGGCTGCCGGTCCTCCAGCCTTCGTCGATGATCACCGCCCGCCGGGTGCGCGCCACCGACCCCAGCACCGTCTCGTCATCGAGCGGCCGCAGGGTCCGCAGGTCCACCACCTCTGCCTCGACGCCCAGCGCGGCGAGCTGCGAGGCGGCGTCCAGGGCCTTGCGCAGCGAACCCCCGTAGGTGATCAGGGAGACGTCCTTGCCGGGCCGTCGCACGGCGGCGTGGTCGATCTCCACCGCGCCTGCATCCTCCGGAAGCTCGTCCTCGGTCGCGTAGAGCATCGCGTGCTCGAAGAGCACGACGGGATCGGGATCCTGCAGCGCGGTCCACAGCATCCCGCGCGCGTCGGCAACCGTCGCGGGCGCGAGCACGCGGATGCCGGGGATGTGGGCGAACCAGTTCTCCAGGCTGTGCGAGTGTTGCGCCGCCACCTGGCGCCCGGCGCCAGTGGCCATGCGGATGACGAGCGGCACGCTGAACTGCCCGCCCGACATGTGCCGCAGCGTCGCGGCGGTGTTCACGATCTGGTCCAGCGCCAGCAGGCTGAAGTTGACCGTCATCACCTCGACGATGGGGCGCATCCCGCCCAGCGCCGCGCCGATGCCGGCGCCGACGAAGGCGGACTCGGAGAGCGGCGTGTCCCGGACGCGCGCCGGCCCGAACTCGGCGAGAAGGCCCTTGCTGCAGGCGTAGCAGCCGCCGTACATGCCGACGTCCTCGCCCATGAGGAAGACGCGCGGGTCGCGCTGGAGCGCCTCGCGCAGCGCCAGCCGGATGGCCTCGCGATACGTGGTGCGCATCAGCGGCCCTCCTTCGGCGTGGTGACGTCGCGTTCCAGGTGCTCCACTGGCTCGAGCGTCCCGGCGTCGGCGAAGGCCACCGCGTCGGTCACCTCTGCCTCGATCTCGCGCTCCAGGCGCTCCAAGTCGCGAGGCTGCAGGAGCCCGGCCTCCCGCAGCCTCGCGGAGAAGAGCGCGATCGGATCGCGCTTCTTCCACTCCTCGACCTCGCGCTTGTCGCGGTACAGCTCCGGGTCGTACATGGAATGGGCCCGGAAGCGGTACGTGCGCAGCTCCAGGAACCGGGGACCGAGGCCTTCGCGCACCGCGGTGGCCGCCTCGCGCGCCGCCTCCTCCACCGCGACCACGTCCATGCCGTCCACCGCCAGCGCGGTCAGGCCGTAGCTCGCGGCCTTCACGGACAGGTCGGGCTGGGCCTGGTGGCGCAAGAGCGCCGTTCCCATCGCGTAGAGGTTGTTCTCGCAGAGGAAGAGCACGGGAAGGTCCCAGAGCGCGGCGAGATTGAGCGACTCGTGGAATTCGCCTTCGGCGGCCGCCCCATCCCCGAGGATGCAGGCGGTGACCGCGCGGCGCTTCTGCATCCGGTCGGCGAGCGCGAGACCGACGGCCAGCGGGAGCGTGCCGCCGACGATGGCGTTGCCCCCGTAGAAGCGGCGGCTGGCGTCGAAGAGGTGCATCGAACCGCCGCGGCCGTGGCTGCAGCCCTCGACCTTGGCGAACATCTCCGCCATGATCGCGCGGGCGGCGATACCCCGGCTGAGCGCGTGCCCGTGCTCGCGGTAATGCGAGACCACCGCGTCCTCGGGGCGGAGCGCGCGCATGGCGCCCACCGAGCAGGCCTCCTCGCCGATGTAGAGATGGAGGAACCCGCGGATCTTTCCCGCGCTGTAGGCCTCCGCCGAGCGCTCTTCGAAGCGCCGGATCAGCATCATCTCGCGCAGGCGCGAGAGCGCGCCGTCGCGGTCGAGGAACGCAGGGAGCGGCGCGGTCATGCGGGTTCCTCCAGGGTGGAGAGGTCGCCCTCGGGCAGCCCGAGCTCGCGGGCGCGCAGCAGCCGGCGGAGGATCTTCCCGGAGCGGGTGCGCGGCAGCGAAGGAACGAACGCGATCTCCTTCGGCGCCACCGCCGGGCCCAGGCGCACGCGGGCGAACGCGAGCAGCTCGCTGCGCAGCGCTTCGTTCGGGGTGAAGCCCTGGTGCAGGCAGACGAAGGCCTTCACCACCTCGTTCACCATCGGGTCGGGCTTGCCGATCACGCCGGCCTCGGCGACCGCCCGGTGCTCCATCAGCGCGCTCTCCACCTCGAAGGGGCCGATCAGGTGGCCGGAGGACTTGATCAGGTCGTCGGCGCGGCCGACGAACCAGAAGTAGCCGTCCGCGTCGCGCCGGGCGAGGTCGCCGGTCAGGTACCAGCCCCCGACGAAGCACTTGCGGTAGCGCTCCTCCTCGTGGAGGTAGCCGCGGAACATGGAAGGCCAGCCGGGACGCAGCGCCAGCTCGCCTTCGGCGCCCGGCTCGCGGATTTCCTCCGCGCCGCCGTCGGTGCGCCGGACGATCGCCGCCTCGATGCCGGGCAGCGGCTTGCCCATTGAGCCGGGCTTCACGTCCATCGCGGCGTAGTTGGAGATCATGATTCCGCCGGTCTCCGTCTGCCACCAGTTGTCGTGAACGGGCAGGCCGAGCACCTCGCGGCCCCACACCACGGCCTCCGGGTTGAGCGGTTCGCCGACGCTGGCGATGAAGCGCAGGTTGCGCAGGTCGAAGCGGTGCGGCAGGGCGGGGCCCGCCTTCATCAGCATCCGCAGCGCTGTGGGCGCGGTGTACCAGACCGTCACCCGCTGGTCCTGGAGGATGCGGTACCAGCGCTCGGCGTCGAAGTCCGCCTCGTCGACGATGCTGGTCACGCCGTTGGTGAGCGGGGAGATGATCCCGTAGGAGGTGCCGGTCACCCAGCCGGGATCCGCGGTGCACCAGAAGACGTCCTCCGGGTGCAGGTCGAGCGCGAAGCGGCCGGTGGCGTGGTGCGCGACCACCGCCTGGTGCACGTGGATGGCGCCCTTCGGCTTGCCGGTGGTGCCGCTGGTGAAGTGGAGCAGGGCCATGTCTTCGGGATCGGTCGGTCCGATCTCGAAGTGGTCGCTCGCGGTCGCGAGCAGCGCGTCCAGGTCCAGCGTGCGAGGAGGAGGCGGCCCCGTCGCGCCGACGAGGAGCACGAACTCGAGCTTGGGGAGCGAATCGCGGATCTGCGCCGCCTTCTTCGCGTACAGCGCCGGCGTGGTCACCAGCACGCGGGCGTCGCCCAGCGAGAGGCGCGCCTGCATCGGCTCCGGCCCGAAAGCCGAGAACAGCGGACAAAAGACGCTGCGGTTCTTCAGGGTGCCGAGCGCGGCGACGTACAGTCCCGGGACGCGGCCGAGCAGGGCGAACACGCGATCGCCCTTGGCGACGCCGAGCCCTTGCAGGACGTTGGCGAAACGGCTGCTCAAGCCGGAAAGCTCGCCGTAGGCGATCGTCCGCTTCTCGCCATGCTTGCCGAGGAAGACCAGCGCCGGATGGTCGCAGCGCGCTCCCGCCGCGTGCCGGTCCACTGCTTCGTGCGCGATGTTGAGGCCGCCCGCTGGCAGGCCGTCCAGGGCCTTGGCCGCTTCTCGCCAGGAGAAGGAAGCCCGAACCGCTTCGTACTCGCGCAGATTCGGATCGACGCGGAATCCGGAGCGCGGTTTTACCAGCGCCGGGAAGTCCATGCGCCTAGCGCGGTGCAACATCCACGCCCTCGCGCACCCAGTGTGGCGCAGCGCAGCAGCGGCAGAGTTTTCGTCGCGCGGGCGACGGCGCGAGAATCGCATTGCGGGAGGGTATGCCGCAGACCCGAGAACTGACCCCGCTTTCGCACCTTACGCTCCGCGCTCGAGATCGGCGCCGCCTGGCGGAGATTCAGCACGACGCCGGACCCGAAGGCTACGATGCGTTCGGGCTCCATCCGGCCGGCGTCGGCGCAGCCCTTGCGCGAATGCTCCCCTTGTACCGCGCATGGTTTCGCGTCACCTCGCGCAAGATCCGCAACCTGCCGGCCAAGGGGCCGGTCATCGTGGTCGCCAACCACGGCGGCCTGCTGCCGTTCGACGGCTTGATGCTCTGGACGGACATCGTGCTCCGCTCGAACCCCCTGCGCGTCCCGCGGACGGTGATGGACAACTTCGTGCTCCGGATTCCGCTGGCAGGCACCTTCTTCGCGCGCTCGGGCGCGGTGGGCGGCAATCGACGCAACGTCCATCACCTCCTCGAGGACGGCGAGCTGGTGGTCCTCTTTCCGGAGGGCACGCACGGCATCGGCAAGCCCTGGTCGCAGCGGTACCGGCTGCAGTCGTGGAGCGTCGGGCACGCGGAGATGGCCATCCGCCATCGCGTGCCGATCGTCCCCACCGCGATCCTCGGCCCCGACGACCAGTTCCCGTTCGGCTTCCGCCTGCCGATCCGTGCCTTCGGCGCGCCGTGGGTGCCGATCGCCATCCCGCCGTTCCCCCTGCCGGTGCGGTACCGGATCGAGTATGGCGAGCCGATCGAGCTGCACCGGCGCTGGGCGCCCGAGGAAGCCGATCTGCCGGCGGTGGTGGGCGAGGCAGGCGCGATCGTGCGCAACGCGCTGCAGGCGCTTCTCGACCGGGCGCGGAAGGAGCGGTCATGAGCGCGGTCCTCGTCACGTACGCGGCGTCGCCGCCCGGAGTGGATCTCTGCCATGTGCTCGCCGCGCACATGCCGGTGCTCGCCTGCGGTCCGGAGCCGGAGAGCGCGATGGAGCCGCTATTCCGCGGGACCCCGGTCCGCTGGGTCCAGGCCGATCTGGCGCACTCGCGGAGCCGGCGCGGGCTGCTCTTCGGCGCCGCCCTGGACGCGCGGGTAGAGACGGTGGTGCACGCGCCGTCCACGGACACGCAGCGGCCGCATGGCGCGGCCGATACGGTGCGCGAGCTCCTCCACCTCTGCGAACGGCACCCGACGATCCAGCGATTCGTCTACCGCAGCACCGACGAGGTCTACCGCGTCGGCGCCGGCGACCCCGCGCTGATCGACGAAGAGCACCCGATCGAGTCGGATACCTCCGCGCCCGACTGGCTGCGCGATCTCGTCGAAGCCGACCAGGCTGCGTGCGCCCGGATCGGGGCCTCGCGGCTCCGGGTCGCGGTGCTGCGCTGCCCCGAGCTCTTCGCTCCCGGCGCGGACGGCCAGCTCCAGCGCTGGCTCCGCTTCGATCCCTGCGTCCGCCCGCTCGGATACGACCCGATGGTAAACTTGATCACCCGCGAGGACCTGGTGCGCGCCGTCGCGCTCGCCGTCCGGGTGCGGGCCAGCGGCGTCTTCAACATCCCCGGCGCCGATCTCCTGCCGCTCTCCGAGCTCGCATCCCGCTCCGGCAGGCGTTGCCTCCCGCTGCCCGGCTGGCTGGTGCCGGCCTCGTACGGCCTGCGCGCGCTGGCGGGTCCCGGATTCGACTACCGGACGAGCGAGCGGCGGTTCCACTTCGGAGGTGTTCTCTGTGGCCGCTCCGCCCTCGCCACGCTTGGGTACCAGCCCGGGGCCGGGCTTTGGGGCCCCGTCGAGCGGGTGGCGCCGCCCTCTCTCGTGCGTAGCGTTTCGCTGAACGGTTCTTCCCGGAATCCGCGCGAGGCGGATGGGTCCGTGCTAGAGGCGAGGGAGTGAACGATCCGAAGACCCTCCTTTCGCAGCTCTCGCGCGGCGAGGACGCCGCGGCGGCGCTCAGCGCGCCCGAGATGAAACCGCTCACCTGGCGCGCCCTGCGCGAGCTTGCCGCCCGCACCATCGACAGCCTGAACGCGACGGGGATCGGGCGCGGCGACCGGGTGGCGACGGTGCTGCACAACGGTCCGGAGAACGCCGCCGCGTTCGTCTGCCTTGCCGCGGGCGTCGCCACCGCTCCGCTCAATCCGGGTTACCGCGAGGACGAGTTTGATTTCTATCTCGGCGACCTGCAGCCGAAAGCGCTGGTCCTGGAGAACGGCGTCGCATCGCCCGCCCGGACGGTCGCGGCGAAGCTCTCCATCCCGGTGATCGAGCTGCATCCGCATCCGGCAGACGGCGCCGGGAGCTTCCGGCTGGAGGCGCCGTCGGGTCTGCGGGGCAAGGCGCAGTCGCCGGGGGCAGGGCAGCCGGATGACGTCGCGCTGTTGCTGCACACCAGCGGAACCACCGCGCGCCCGAAGCTGGTCCCGCTGACGCAGTCGAATCTCTCCGCATCCGCGGGAAACATCGCCGGCGCGCTGGCGCTGACGCCCGACGACATCTGCCTGCAGATCATGCCGCTCTTCCACATCCACGGGCTGATCGCGGGGGTGCTCTCCTCCCTCTCGGTCGGCGCGCAGGTGTACGTCACCCCGGGGTTCAACGCGCTGCGCTTCTTCCATTGGCTGGACGAGGTCCACCCCACCTGGACCACCGGCGTTCCCGCCATGCACAAGGCCGTCCTGGGGCGGGCGGAGCGGAACAAGGAGATCCTCGCGCGGAGGCGGCTGCGCCTGATCCGCTCCTCCTCGGCGTCGCTGCGGCCCCGGCTGATGGCCGAGCTGGAGGCGGCGTTCCACGCGCCCGTGATCGAGGCGTACGGGATGACCGAGGCGTCGCACCAGATGGCCGCGAACCCGCTCCCGCCGCGCTCGCGCAAGCCAGGGACGGTGGGCGTCGCCGCCGGTCCGGAGATCGCGATCATGAACGAGTCCGGCACGCTGATGCCCGCCGGCCACAGCGGCGAGATCGTGGTGCGCGGCGCGAACGTCACCCGCGGCTACGTGAACAACCCGGAGGCGAACGCCAGATGCTTCACCAACGGCTGGTTCCGCACCGGAGACGAGGGACGGCTCGACGACGAGGGCTACGTCCGGATCATCGGCCGCATCAAGGAGATGATCAACCGCGGCGGCGAGAAGGTCTCCCCGCTGGAGGTCGACGTGGTGCTGATGGAACACCCCGCGGTGCAGACCGCGCTGACGTTCGGAATGCCGCACGACATGCTCGGCGAGGAAGTGGCCGCCGCGGTCATACTGAAAGAGGGCAAGACGGCCACCGAGCGCGAGCTGCGCGACTTCGCCGAGAAGCACCTGGTGCATTACAAGGTGCCGCACAAGATCGTCTTCGTCTCCGAGCTGCCGCGCGGCCCGACCGGGAAGCTGCAGCGCATCGGGTTGGCGGCGAAGCTGGGGCTCGGGCAATGAAGGTCTGCGTCTTCGGCGCGGGCGCGATCGGCGGCTACGTGGCGGCGCGGCTGTCGACCGCGGGAGCGGAAGTGAGCTGCGTTGCGCGCGGCCCTCACCTCGCGGCGATGAAGGCGAACGGGCTGATCCTCAAGAGCGGCGGGGAGACGCTGGTCACGCACCCGCGCTGCACCGACGACGCGCGCGAGCTGGGGCCCCAGGACTACGTGGTGATGGCGGTCAAGGCGCATTCGCTGCCCGCCGCCGCGCCGTCCATCCAGTCCCTGCTCGGCGAGCGCACCGCGCTGGTGCCCGCGCTGAACGGCGTGCCCTGGTGGTACTTCTACAAGTCGGGCGGCGAGTACGAGAACACGCGCCTGCAGAGCGTCGATCCCGGCGGCAAGCTCTGGGAGCTGTTGCCGCCCAGCCGGGTGATCGGGTGCATCGTCTATCCCGCCACCGACGTGATCGCGCCGGGCGTGATCGAGCACACGTACTCGAACCGCTTCGATCTGGGCGAGCCGGACGGAGCGAAGAGCGATCGGGCGCAGGCCTTCTCGCAGTTGATGATCAAGGCGGGCCTCCGGGCGCCGGTGCGGCCGCGCATCCGCGAGAACCTCTGGGTGAAGCTCTGGGGGAATCTCTCCTTCAACATGATCTGCTCGCTGACCCGCTCGCCGCTGGACGTGGTGATCGCGAATCCCGAGACGCGCGCGCTGGCGCGGACGATGATGGTGGAAGGGCAGGGCGTGGCGGAGAAGCTCGGCGTCCGCCTCCCGCTGGACGTGGACGCCCGGATCGCCGGGGCGGCGGAAGTGGGCGCGCACAAGCCTTCCACGCTGATCGACCTGGAGCGCGGGCGTCCGATGGAGATCGACGCCCTGCTCGGCGCGGTGGTGGAGATGGCGCACCTCACCAAGGTGCCGGTGCCGATCTGCGAGTCGGTGCTGGCCCTGGTGCGGCAGCTCGCCCGCAGCGCGGGGTGCTATCCGGAGCCGGGCGCGCAGAAATAGGTCTTGTGGCGCCGCAGGCCGCCGTGCATCCGTTTCCGGTCACCGACGACGGGCGGGCTGTGCGCCTGGGAGCCCAGGTCTCACCGGTGTTCCGGGCTTTCATGCAGACTGCGCGGGAGGTGACCGCCAGACCGGCCCGCGGGTAGGGAAAGCGGCGTGGGCGGATTCGCCAGCGAATTCTGGCCGGCGGAGCGGCCGGGACCGAAGATGTCCCGGAATGGAGATTGTCCTTCTCTTCGCCGGGCTGTGCCTGATGGCCATCGGAGCTCTCGTCGTGCTCTCCGAGGCGCGCACGCGCCGTGGCGCCGTCGAGGTGCCCGCGCGCTTGATCGGATTCTCGACGGCCAGCGGCGGCGCTTCCGGCGGTCCCTTCTTCCATGCGGTCGCGCAGTTCGACGGGCTCGACGGACAGACCAGGTACCTCGAATCGTCGGTCGGCTCGTCGTCTCCGCTGGGCGCCGTCGGCGACGGCCTCTCGGTCTTCGTCCAGCCCGGCGATCCGGACAAGGCCGCGATCAAGTCGCCCCTGCCTTACGTCCTCGGCGGGGTGGTCGCGTTGATGGGCCTCGGCTCCTGCATCGCCTTCTTCGCGGTCTTCAGGGTCACCACGTTTTCCATCGCGGGCGCAGCGGCGGTCGTGGGCTGGGGAGCGTGGAAGCTCCACGGCTCGCTGCGCGACAAGGCGATCTCTCCC
>JBGQLA010000099.1:0-13341 GCA_041499865.1 Deltaproteobacteria bacterium | reverse complement strand
GGGCGTCGCGCTGGCGTCGGCGATCGTGATCCTGCTCCCGGAGAAGCTCCAGATCATCCAGGAGTACCGGTTCCTGATGTTCGCCACTCTGGTCGTGCTGGTGCTCCTCTTCCGGCCGGTGGGCCTGGTGCCGCGCCCGCTCCGCCGCCTGATCGGGCGGCGAGCGTGAGTGCCCCGCTCCTCTCCTGCCGCGGCCTGACGCGCCGCTTCGGCGGCCTGGTCGCGCTCGACGGGCTGGATCTGACGGTGGAAGAGGGCTCGGTGCTCGGGTTGATCGGTCCCAACGGATCGGGGAAGACCACCTTCTTCAACGTCCTCACCGGGCTCTTTCCGGCCAGCGCGGGCGAGGTGCGCTTCGGGGGCGCGCCCATCACGAATCTGAAAGCGCAGGCGGTCTACCGCATCGGCATCGCGCGAACCTTCCAGCGCTCCCGGCTTTGCCTGCCGCTCTCGGTCTTCGACAACCTGATGGTCGGCAACCACCAGCACCTCGATCACGGGCTCTGGTTCAACCTGGTGCGGCGGCGCGCGCTGCGGGCGCAGATCGAAGAGAACTACGCCAGGGCGCGCGAGTTGCTGCACATCTTCGATCCCGCGCTGCCCGAGCAGATCCTCGAGCCCGCCGCGCGGATCCCGATGATCGATCGCCGCCGGGTAGAGGTGTGCCGGGCGCTGATCAGCCGGCCGAAGCTCCTCCTGCTCGACGAGCCGTCGGCCGGGATGACGCACGACGAGACGTTGCGCCTGATGGACGACATCCTGCTGGTGCAGCAGAAGCTGGGCGGGCTGACCATCATCCTCATCGAGCACGAGATGTCGGTGATCGAGCGCGTCACCCGCAGTTGCGTGGTGCTGAACTACGGGAAGAAGATCGCCGAGGGCGCCTGGGCCGAGGTGTCGCACGATGCGTTGGTGCGGCAGGCGTACCTGGGGCTGGAGTGAAGATGGAAGGGCTGCGCGTCCAGAACGTCTTCACCGCCTACGACCGCGCCGACGTGCTGCAGGATGTCTCGCTCACCGTCGAGAAGGGCACCATCACCTGCCTTCTCGGCTCGAACGGTTCGGGGAAGACGACGCTGATCCGCTCCATCCTCGGGCTGACGCCGCCGAGGCGCGGCAACATCCTTTTCGGGGACAAGGACCTCACCGGGCTCCCCACGCACCGGGTGGTCGCACAGGGGATCGCCTGCATCCCCGAAGGCCGGAAGGTGTTTCCCCGGCTGACGGTGGTGGAGAACCTGCGCCTGGGCGCGTACCTCGAGCAGGACGCCCGCGTCCTCGAGCAGCGCCTCGAGCGCGTGTTCGCGGTGTTTCCCCGGCTCGCCGAGCGGCGCGAGCAGCTCGCCGGCACCATGTCGGGAGGCGAGCAGGCCATGGTCTCCATCGGGCGGGGGATGATGGGCGCGCCGAAACTCTTGCTGATCGACGAGCCGTCGCTCGGGCTCTCGCCGCTGCTGGTGACCGAGAACTTCGCCGTGATCCGCCGGATCAACGAGCAGGGCGTGACCATCTTCCTGGTGGAGCAGAACGTGCACCAGACGCTGGCCATCGCGCACAAGGGGTATGTGCTCTCGCAGGGCCGGGTGGTGGCCCAGGGAACCGCGGCGGAGCTGCTCGCCGACGAGCAGGTGCGGGCCGCCTACTTCGGGACGGGCGCCGCGCCGGCAGGGAGGAACGCATGAACGCCGTCGAGCTGACGCGCGAGCTGGTCCGGATCGACACCATCAATCCCCAGAGCCCGGAGCGGCCCTGCGCGGAGCGCGCCGGAAAGCTCCTGCAGGACGCCGGATATGCGGTCGCCATGCACGAGTTCGCTCCCGGCCGCGCCAGCCTGATCGCGCGGCGTGAAGGCGGCGGGCTTCCGCCGCTCTGCTTCGCGGGCCACCTGGACACGGTTCCGCTCGGCGCCGCGCCCTGGACGCGCGATCCGTTCGGCGGAGAGGTCGACGCGGGCAAGCTCTACGGGCGCGGCTCGAGCGACATGAAGAGCGGCGTCGCCGCCATCGTGGAGGCGGCGCTGCGGCTGGCGCGGACGCCGTTGCGCAAGGCGGGGCTGACGGTGGTGCTCGTGGCCGGCGAGGAGACGGGCTGCGAGGGCGCCGCCCACCTCGCGAAGGTGCCGGGCGCGCTCGGCCGCGCCAGCGCTCTCGTCGTCGGCGAGCCCACCGGGAACAAGCCGGTCATCGGGCACAAGGGCGCGCTCTGGCTTCGGGCCCGCACGCGCGGCGTCACCGCGCACGGCTCGATGCCCCAGCTCGGGGTGAACGCCGTGATCAAGGCAGCGCGCGCGGTGCTCGATCTTGCCTTCTTCAAGTTCGAGGTCCCGGCGGATCCCCTGCTGGGAACTCCGACGCTGAACGTCGGCACCATCCACGGCGGACTGAACGTCAATTCCGTCCCCGACGAAGCGGTGATCGGCATCGACATCCGCACCATACCTGCGCAGAAACACGCGGAGCTGCGCCAGCGGCTGCAGGCGGCGCTCGGTCCCGACGTGGAGCTGACGCCCATCGTCGACCTCGAGGGCGTGCGGACGGCGGAGAAGGACCCGTTCGTGCAGCAGGTGCTCGAGATCGCCTCTTCGGTCAGCGGCGAGAAGCAGGAGCCCGGCACCGCGACGTACTTCACCGACGCGAGCGTACTGACGCCCGCCTACGGCGGCGTGCCGACCGTGGTCCTCGGACCCGGCGAGATGGCGCTGTGCCACCAGACCGACGAGCACTGCCGCGTCGACCGCATCGAGCAGGCGGTAGAGATCTATGCCCAGCTCGCACGGAAGTGGTGCGGAGCATGATCGCCGCGGCGGAAGCGATCGCCAGGCTGGAGCGCGGCGAGCTTTCCGCGGAGGGACTGGTGCGCGACTGCCTCTCGCGGATCGCGGAGCGCGAGCCCGTGGTGCAGGCTTGGGAGGCGATCGACGGGGAAGCCGCGCTGCGGGAAGCACGGCGCATCGACGGCCTGCGCGAGAAGCCTGCGCTGCGCGGCCTTCCCTTCGGGGTGAAGGACCTGATCGACACCAGGGACCTGCCGACCGCCTATGGGTCGCCGATCCACCGCGGCCATCGCCCGGCGGAGGATGCCGCCTGCGTCAGGCGCCTGCGCGAGGCGGGCGGGATCATCCTCGGGAAGACCGTGACCACCGAGTTCGCCGTGTACTTGCCGGGGAAGACGCGGAACCCGCGCGATCCTTCGCGCACACCGGGCGGGTCCTCGAGCGGATCGGCGGCGGCGGTCGCCGACGGCATGGTGCCGGCGGCGCTGGGGACGCAGACCGCAGCCTCGATCATCCGCCCGGCGTCGTTCTGCGGCGTGATCGGCCTCAAGCCTACGCACGGGCTCCTTCCGCTCGAAGGGGTGCACCCGCTGGCGCCGTCGCTGGATACGCTCGGGTTCTTCGTGCGGCAGATCGAAGATGCCCGGCTCTTGCTCGGCGTGCTCTCCGGCCGCGCACCGGGGCAGGCCCAGAAGGGCCGCCCGCGCCTGGGCTTCTGCCGCACCGAGGCGTGGCCCCGCGCGACGCCACAGACGCAGCAGGCGGTCGAGAGCGCGGCGCGGCGACTCGGCGCGAAGGAGATCGAGCTCGGGCCCTCGTTCGCCTGGCTGATCGACGCGCAGATCGCGATCATGGGCGCGGAGGCGCACGAGGCGATGCGGGCGAAGCCGCAGACGCAGTTGAGCCCGCGGTTGCGGCAGTTCCTGCAGGATGGCGCGAAGGTGTCGCCGGATCGCCTGCGCGCGGCGCACGAGCAGGCGGAAGGGGCCCGGCGGGAGATCGGCGCGATCTTCGAGGACCTGGATGCCTTGGTGACGCCGGCGGCCGTGGGCGAGGCGCCGGTAGGGCTCGACGCGACCGGAGACCCGATCTTCTCCCGGATCTGGACGCTCCTCGGCACTCCCTGCATCTCGCTTCCGGTCCTCGCCGGCCCCGCCGGACTTCCCGTCGGCTTGCAGGTGGTGGGGCCGCGCTCCGGCGAGGCGCGGCTGCTGGGCGCCGCTAACTGGATCCTCGGCGAGATGAAGTCATGACGGCCGACTTTGGAAGCGATTTGCGGGCGCTGCTCCGCGCCGAGCGGCAGGGGATGTTGTCCACGATCTCGCTGCGCCACCGCGGCCATCCTTTCGGATCCGTGGTGCCGTACGCGCTGTGGGAATCGGGCGCGCCGCTGCTGTACCTGAGCCGTCTCGCCGCGCACACCCAGAACCTGCTCGCGGATCCCCGCGCGAGCTTGCTCATCAGCGACTCCACCTCGAAGGATTTGCAGCCGGCGCGCGCGACCCTCGTGGGAGCGTTCCTGCCGTTGCCGCCCGAGGAGCAGGACGCGGGGCGCAGCGCCTTCGCAGCCCGGCATCCGCAGAGCCAGGCGCTGGCGCTGCCCGACTTCACCGCCTTCCTCCTGACCGTCGAGGAGATCCGCTGGGTCGGCGGTTTTGCCGCAGCCGCCTGGCTCGCGCCGCACACGCTGCGCGGCGCCTGACGCGATAGACTCGCCGCATGCCGCAGATCGCCAGCCGCGTCGGTGTGCTCGGGACCGAGACCGCGATGGACGTCCTCGTCAAGGCGCGTGCCGTCGAGGCCCGCGGGCGCAAGGTCATCCACCTGGAAGTGGGCGAGCCGGACTTCCCCACGCCGGAGCACATCGTCGAGGCCGGTATCCGCGCGCTGCGCGAGGGCCATACCCGCTACTGCGCACCCGCCGGAACGCCGGCGCTGCGCGAGGCGATCTGCGATCACCTGGTCGAGCGGGGCGTGGTCGCCAAGCCGGAGCACGTCCTGGTCGCGCCGGGAGCGAAGCCGATTCTTTTCTACGGCTTTCTCGCGACGCTCTCCCCGGGAGACGAAGCGCTGATCCCGGATCCCGGGTTCCCCATCTACGCATCGATGACGCGGTTTTGCGGCGCAACGCCCATCCCGGTGCCTCCGCGCCTCGAGGAAGGCCGCGCCCTCGACATCGACGCGCTCGAGCGCGCGATCACGCCGCGCACGCGCCTGATCGTCTTCAACTCGCCGTCGAATCCGACCGGAGCGATCGTCCCCGCCGGCGATCTCCGCCGCCTGGCCGCGCTCGCGGAGCGGCACGATCTCTGGGTGATGACCGACGAGATCTACCATCGGATCCGCTACACCAAAGAGGCGCCGTCCATCGCCGCGCTGCCGGGCATGCTCGACCGGACCATCGTAGCCGACGGCTTCTCCAAGTCGTACGCGATGACCGGCTGGCGCCTGGGCTGGGGCCTGTTCCCGAAGGCCCTCGCCCCTCATGCCATCCGCCTGATGATCAACTCGAACACCTGCACCGCGCCCTTCGTCCAGGAAGCCGGCGTCGCCGCGCTTCGCGGCCCACAGGACGTCGTCGACGCGATGGTGGCGCAGTTCCACAAGCGCCGCGACGCGATCGTCTCGCGCCTGACGAAGATTCCCGGCGTCCGCTGCCACGCCCCGGCGGGCGCCTTCTACGCATTCCCGGACGTGCGCGCACTGCCCATCTCCGCCGCTACCTTCGCCGACCGCCTCCTCGAAGAAGAAGCCGTCGCCCTCGTCGACGGCGAAGGCTTCGGCGCCGGCGGCGCGGGCCATCTGCGCCTCTCCTTCGCTTCCTCGCTGGAAAACCTCGAGGACGCCGCGGACCGCTTCAAGAAGCTCGTCACGCGCCTGTGACCGCTCTGCTTGCAATGTCTGCCGAATCAAGTGGCCCAGGTCGAACAGCGCGTTGCACCGCTACGGGACTGCCTGCTTTGCTCCTGTGCAACTGCCCGAGACTTCGCGCAACGCCCTCGAGTCGAACTGGATGTATCCAACGCTTGTGCCTGTACGGACTTCGTAAACGAGAAAATCCTTTCGATGAACCTCCGGTAAAGGGCACCAGGGACGAGGCCGGCAGTACCTGAATCACCCGATTCGGCTCCGGACTACTCGCCGGGTAGTCCATCGGCAGAGGTCGCTCCAGCACCCGCAGATCCTGCATTGCGAACAAGCACCCTTCGACGCCGTGACAACCGGCAGTCGACAGCAGGAGTGCGACTCCGGCAAGGACCCTTGTTCGAATGGGCGTTCTCCAAGGCTCATCTTCAGAGCGCGACCACGTTCGCCGACGTGGCGTCTGGGTGCAACCGGCACCTGGCGCACCAGGTCTTCCCGCGCCAGAGCAAGGGATTGATCGAGGCGCCGTGAGGGGAAAACCGGGGACACAATACGAGTTCGTTTCTTGCGCCTCCGCGGCGCTGTGTGCAACCGGGCACATCGGTAGCACTCTAGACCGGCGGCCGGTCTGTCCTGTTACCGATGTACCCGGTTCGTACCCGCACGATTTGAAACCTGTATTGTGTCCCCGAATTTTCCCTCTTCGCATTGTGTCCCGGGTCTCGATGAGGTGCAGTGTCGCACTTGAATAGGGGAATGTTTGAGGAGGTCGTCACGTCTCGTCGCCAGGAAAGAAAGCCTTCCGGGTATCTGTCCTCCGGATAGAACGCGAACCCCCGGCCGCTCGTGCGGCGTTTCAGGGCCGCGAACCACGAGGGCTGCGCAATCTCGTCGACTTCGAGTGTGACGGATGACTCGGGAGTCTCGGGCGCGCGTGTCTCGCCGAGCTCGTCAAACACGAGTTGCCGCGCGATAACCACCGCGGAATGCGGGTCGCGCGCCCGGACCCATCGCGTCGTATAGAACCCGAGCTTCAGGATGGAGTTGGTGTCTGCGATTCGGTCCACGAGCCCGCTTCCGTGCAGCGTTACCATGTACATCGGCATTCATTCGAGGAGTATACGGGTACTCACGGCGCAGAACCGAACGGGAATCGGAGCCTGTGCCCTGGCGCGGCGGGAATCTATCGCCTGACTGCCCGCCACAACTTCTCCAATTCCCGCGCGACCCGATCGGGAATCCGTATGCCGGAGACCTGCGTGTCCCAGTACATCTCCCCGAGCACGCCGTGCGACAGCGCTTCGCGCGGCAGGATGGGCTCACGCTCCGCATTGAGCAGCACGTCGACCTTCCAGTCCACGTAGTTGCACGGCACTCCCGCGCGCCTCCACCCCGGACCCTCGTACCAGTCGCTGGTCGCCCACCCCGACGCGACGATCCCGCGCGGCTCCAGTCCCTGCCGCAGCAGGAACAGCCGGTCCCCGCGCCGGATCCGCTTGCTCCGCGCGCAGCTCCAGTCCGTGAGAAGGCCGCCGCTCTTCCGCACCCGGGCAATATCGCGGCGCAGGTCGCGCCACGCGTACACGCGCGGGTTCCAAGTCAAGAGAAACGTGCCCAGCCCTTACGCCTTGTGCGGATACCCGAGGTGCGACAGCACGCGCGCCATCTCCTCGATCGCCGCCGGGTCCTCGATGGTCGGCGGCATCGCGTACTCGATGCCGTCCGCGATCTTCCGGATCGTCCCTCGCAGGATCTTCCCCGACCGCGTCTTCGGCAGCTTCGGCACCACCGCCGCCTGCTTGAAGAACGCCACCGGACCGATCCGCTCGCGCACCAGGTTGCAGAGCTCCTGCACCAGCTCCTTCTCCTCGCGCTGCACGCCCGCCTTGAGCACCACGAATCCGACCGGGACCTCGCCCTTCAGCTGGTCATTCACCCCGACCACCGCGCACTCCGCGACGTCCTTGTGCGAGGCGAGGATCTCCTCCATCTGCCCGGTCGAGAGCCGGTGCCCGGCGACGTTGATCACGTCGTCGATGCGCCCCATGATCGACAGGTACCCGTCCTCGTCGAAGAATCCGCCGTCGCCCGTCAGGTAGAACCCGGGATAGCGCATGAGGTACGCGCGCTCGAACGTGGCGTCGTCCTGGTAGAGCGTGGTCAGGCATCCCGGCGGCAGCGGCAGCTTGACCGCGATCGCGCCGTTCTGCCCCCGCGGAGCATCGCTCCCGCCGTCGTCGAGCACGCGCACGTCGTACCCGGGCATCGGCTTCGTCGCCGATCCCGGCTTCACCCGGAACTCCTCGATCCCGATCGGGTTCCCCGCCACCGCCCACCCCGTCTCCGTCTGCCACCAGTGATCGACGACGGGGATGCGCAGCTTCTGCTGCGCCCACTGCAAGGTCTCCGGATCGCAGCGCTCACCGGCAAGGAACAGGGCACGCAGCGTTTTCGTCGGCTGATATTTCTGGATGAACTTCCCCTCCGGGTCCTCGCGGCGGATGGCCCGGAACGCGGTCGGCGCGGTGAACAGCGTCTGCACGCCGTGCGCCGCGATCACGCGCCAGAACGCGCCCGCGTCCGGCGTGCCCACCGGCTTGCCCTCGAAGAGGATGGTGGTGTTCCCATTGAGCAGCGGCGCGTACACGATGTACGAGTGCCCGACCACCCAGCCGATGTCGCTCGCGGCCCAGTACGGCTCGCCAGGCTTCGCGTTGTACAGCACGCCCATGCTGTACTTGAGGGCGACAGCGTGGCCGCCGTTGTCGCGCACGATCCCCTTCGGCCGGCCGGTGGTGCCGCTGGTGTAGAGCACGTACAGCGGATCGGTCGCCTTCACCGCCACGCAGGCTGCGGGCTCCACGCCGGCAACGGCTTCGTCCCAGTCCACGTCGCGGCCCTTCTGCAACTCGGCCCTGGCCTGCGGCCGCTGGAAGACAACCACCTTCTCCGGCTTGTGCTTGGAGAGCGAGATCGCCTTGTCGACCATCGGCTTGTAGGCAACCGTCCTGCCCGGCTCGAGCCCGCAGGACCCGCAGACGATCGCCTTCGGCGTCGCATGCTCGATGCGCGCGGCGAGCTCGTGCGCGGCGAAGCCGCCGAAGACGACCGAGTGCACCGCGCCGAGCCGCGCGCAGGCGAGCATGGCGATCACCGCCTGCGGGATCATCGGCATGTAGATGACGACGCGGTCGCCCTTGCCCACCCCGAGCTTGCGCAGCGCGCCCGCGAACCGCGCGGTCTCCTCGAGCAGCTCGCGGTAGGTGTACTTCGCCGTCTGGCCCGCGACGGCGCTGTCCCAGATCAGCGCGACCTGATCGGCGCGGCCGGACTCCACGTGGACGTCCAGGGCGTTGTCGCAGGTGTTCAGCTCCCCGCCTTCGAACCAGCGCGGGTGCTTGACGTCCTTGCGGTCGAGCACGCGATCCCAGGTCTTGCGCCAGCGCAGCGCGCGCGCGGCGTCTGCCCAGAATCCTTCCGGATCCTGCAGCGAGCGCCGGAACACCTCGTCGTAGCGGCCCATGAGACCTCCGTAGGGGGACCCACTCTGGCCGCGCGCGCCGCGCGAATCAAGGGGGCATCGCGGCGGATTGACGCAGCGGTGGCGAAGAACATGCGCCCGTCCCCAAGAGCGGCGAAGCCCGTGCGGACCCGCTGCGGATTCGCCTTCACGCGGCACACGGCGCAGGCCTTGCAGGCTGGATCGGCAGCCCACGAGGAGATCTGCCATGAACGGACAAGGTCACTGGCTCACGATCGCAGTCCTGCTCGTCGCCATTTCGCCTGTCGCCGCCCTCTGGTTGACCGGCTGGCTCGCCGACCGCCATTACCGGGGGGAGCAGCGGCGCGTGCGCTGCCGCGCCAACGACAACAAGCTGGTCCAGTGCACCGTGGTCCACGACGCCGCCACCAACGAGCCCATCGGCATCCGCAGCTGCTCGGCACATTCGAATCCGGAAGACGTTCGCTGCGCCCGTACGTGCCTGCCTGTCTTTGCGCACCCTGCCACCTAGGCGGTCCTGAGAACTGTCGCAGACACGACGGAATGCAGCATTGTCAGCGTGCGACGCCCCCCCAAAAGGCGTCGCACGCTTGCCGCAGAGAGCTGAAGACTCGCGACCCCATGGCGGCACGGACGCGCGCGCGCGTGTGCGGATGGAAGGGGCCCAGGCGCGCCCTGGAGCTGGGGCGCCGCTCTGAAGTGAAAGCGCGCATGAGCGATCAGCGAAGTCCCGCCAGCCACGCCAGCACGTCCATGGTGGAGACGAACCCGGCCAGCTCGCCCTTGGCGTTCACCACCGGCAAGCCGTGGACGTGCCGCGACACCATCAGCTCGGCGACGCGCTGCACCGACGCGTCCTCCGGCGCGGTGACCACCGTCTTCGTCATCACCTCGTCCACCACCGCTCCCTCGCTCTGGACGTGGAACCCGCGATCCGCGCCCCGCGCTGGCTCCTCGCTGGTGTCGCCGCGGTCGTGCACATCCTCCACCACGTCCGTCTTGGAGACGATTCCGAGCGGCCGGGACTTCTCGTCGACGACCGGGAGGCGGGAAAGGCCGCGCGCGAGCATCAGCTCGACGACGGACTCCAGGCTGGTGCCGCTGCGGACGGTGACGACCTCGCGGCTCATGATCGTCCGCACCGGCGTGCTCGATGCGCTCTCGGCGGTCACCTGCTTCGTCGTCGTTCCGCGGCGTGGACTGGACATGGATGAATCCTCCAACGTTTGACAGTGCACCGGCCGTGCCTGCGCCGGCAGAGAGAAATCGCAGCGACGGGACGTGAATTCTGCGTCAGCCCGCCGCGAGCCCCGCGTCCAGGCCGTACTCCTGCAGCTTGCGCCAGAGAGTCGTCCGCCCGATCCGGAGGACGCGCGCGGCCTCCGCCTGCCGCCCGCCGCAGGCCTGCAGCACGCGCAGGATGTGTTCGCGCTCCATGTCCGCCAGCGGGCGCAGCGCCTCGTCCCCGGGCGCCTGCGGGTCCAGCACGTCGGGAGGAAGGTGCTGGATGTCGACGTCGCGCCCTTCCGAGAACACAGCGCCGTGCTTGGTGGCGTTCGACAGCTCGCGCACGTTCCCCGGCCAGTTGTACGCGAGCAGCGCCCGCTCCGCGGCGCCGGTGAATCGCCCGGTCGGATGCTTCTCCTGCCGGAGGAACAGCTCGGCGAGCGGCAGCACGTCCTCGGAACGCCGCCTGAGCGGAGGCACTTCCAGCGTGAAGACCTTCAGGCGGTAGTAGAGGTCCTCGCGAAACCTTCCCTCCGCGACCGCTTTGCGCAGATCGCGGTGCGTCGCGCAAAAAATGCGCGTGTCGACCGAAAATGTGCGGGTTTCTCCGACACGGCGCACCTCGCCGTCCTGCAGGACGCGCAGGAGCTTCGCCTGGAGCGCCAGCGGCATCTCGGCGATCTCGTCGAGGAAGAGCGTGCCGCCGCTCGCCGCCTGGAAGAGGCCGTGCGTCGACTGCGTCGCGCCGGTGAAGGCGCCGCGCACGTGTCCGAACAGCTCGGACTCCAGCAGCTCCGAGGGCAGCGCGGCCACGTTCACGGCGAGGAACGGCGCCTTGCTCCGCTTTCCGTTGGCGTGGATGGCGCGAGCGAGCACTTCCTTGCCGCTCCCGCTCTCCCCGAGGAACACCACCGAGGCCTCGGTGCGCGCCACCGCGCTCGCCCGCTCGATCAACGCGCGCATCGCGGAGCTACCCGCGACCACCCGGGAACAGAAGCGCATGCCGCCCACCGGCTCGCTGGCGCTGCAGAGCTTGCACAGCGCGCCGCGCTCGAACGGACTCTCGCAGGTTTTCAGCATCTTGTTCCTCTCCGTTTCGTTCCGGAACGCCGCCTGCGGCAATCCACCTTCAAACCGCGTGCCGACGCCCGTTTGGGCACGGCACCGGTTGTGCACAAAGACCCTTCGACCTTTCCCAAGGAGTCGTCATGAAAACGGTCCGCATCCTCGGTGGCGCGCTTCTCCTCGTTGCGGCCGCGCTCGTTTTCTGGCCTCGCGGCACGCCCGCCGGGATCGCGTCGGCGCGCGCCGCCGCTCCCAACACGCTCGAGCAAATCATGCAGGCGCGCAACCTCACTCCCGACGAGGCGGCAGCCGCTCTCAAGGTTTTCGTCCCTCCGGGCAAGTACGACGACTTCGTGATGATCACCTCGGGCGGCCACCGCGGCTCGGTGATGCTGTACGGCATCCCCTCCATGCGGCTCCTCAAGGAGATCCCGGTCTACTCCCCGGACTCCTGGCAGGGCTGGGCGCAGGGCGAGATGGAATCGGGCGAAATCCTGAAGAAGGGATCCTTCCCCGGCGGCCTTCCCACGCTCACCTGGGGCGATCTGCACCATCCGCAGATCTCGCTGACCAACGGCAAGTACGACGGCGAGTGGCTGGCGGTCTCCGACAAGAGCGCGGGCCGGGTGGGCATCATCTCCATGAAGGACCTGAAGACGAAGCTGATCTTCAAGACCCCGAATACGGTGAGCGACCACCACGCGGTGTTCACCGACGACAGCGAGTGGCTGGTGCAGAGCGCGTTCTTCCCCATGCCGTTCATGGAGAAGAACGGCTACGCCCCGCTCGATCAGTTCAAGGACAAGTACCGGGGCTCGGCGAGCTTCCTCAAGTTCGACCGGAAGAACGGCACCATCGACGTCACCAAGTCCTTCCAGATAGAGCTGCCGCCCTACTTCCAGGACATGAGCATCCTCGGCCGCGGCCCGAGCGAAGGCCTGCTCTTCATCAACTCCATGGACACCGAGCTGGCGACTGGCGGCACGCTGGAGAACCCCAAGCGGCCGCCGCTCGAGATCGCGGCCTCGATGCGCGAGATGGACTACCTGCACGTGATCGACTGGAAGAAGGCGCTGGAGCTGGTGCAGGCCGGCAAGGCGAAGACGATCAATGGCATCCGCGTGCTGCCGCTCAGCGTCGCCGCCGCCGAGGGCGTCATCCACTTCGTCCCGGAGTCGAAGAGCCCGCACGGGGTGGACCTGGTCCCGGGCGGCGAGTACGTGACCGTCTCCGGCAAGCTGGACCCGCACGTCTCGGTGTACGCGGTGGAGAAGATCAAGAAGGCCATCGAGGCGAAGAACTACGAGGGCAAGGACCCGTACGGCATCCCCATCCTCAAGTACGACGCCTGCCTGGAGGCGCACGTCGCGGTCGGTCTGGGTCCCCTGCACAGCGTCTTCGACGACAAGGGCTACGGCTACACCTCGCTCTTCCTCGACAGCGCGATCGCCAAATGGTCGCTGGGCGGCGACTACCAGAAGAAGAGCGGGGAAGCGCAGCCCTGGAAGCTCGTGGACAAGGTCTCCATCCACTACAACGTCGGCCACCTGCAGGCGCCGGGCAGCAACACGAAGAAGCCTTACGGCAAGTACCTCGTGTCGCTCAACAAGTGGTCGGTGGACCGGTTCCCGCCGCTCGGGCCGCTGCACCCGCAGAACCTCCAGCTGATCGACATCAGCGGCCCGAAGATGGTGCTGCTCTCCGACACTCCGACCATCGGCGAGCCGCACAACTCGATGATCATGCCGCTGGAGCTGCTCCAGCCCTGGACCGTCTACCCGGAGACGGGCTGGGACCAGGTGAAGATGAAGAAGAGCGCCTTCGCCACCGAGCAGGGCAAGGAGCGCATCGAGCGCAAGGGCAACACCGTCTACGTCTACGGCACGGTGATCCGCTCGCACTACACGCC
>JBGQLA010000098.1:0-13360 GCA_041499865.1 Deltaproteobacteria bacterium | reverse complement strand
GCGCCGCGCCGAGCGCGCAGCCCGCATCGCCCGGGGCGCTGGGAACGAAGACGCGCTCGAACCCGCTCTCGCGCAGGATGCGCGCGTTGGCGCAGCCGTTCAGGGCCACGCCGCCGCCCAGGCAGAGGTCGGGAAGCTGCAACTCGCCGCGCAGCGAGCGCGCCAGATCGACCAGCGTGTCCTCGAGCACGAGCTGCACCGATGCCGCTGCGTCCGCGTATCTGCGGCCCTGGTCCGTCTGGAGATCGATCGGGTCCCAGGGCTCGCGGGCCGGCCCGAAAGCGTCGAGGAACTTCCTGGAGTACGAGCGCCGCGCGGAGAGGTGATAGTCGAAGTACGAGAGGTCGAGCTCGATGCCAGAGTCCGGCGTGCGCCGCAACACCTTGCGCACCTCGTCCGCGACGGACGGCCGGCCGTACGCGGCGAGCCCCATCACCTTGTACTCGCCCTCGTTGACGGGGAAGCCGAGCCAGGCGGTGAAGGTCGAGTAGAGCATCCCCAGCGAGTGCGGGAAGCGGATCTCGCGCAGCATCTCCAGCCGGGTGCTGCCGTCGTCCTGGACGGACCCGCGGCCGATCGACAGGGTCGCCCACTCGCCGACCCCGTCGGCGGTGAGGATCGCCGCCGCGCGCGTCGGAGCGGTGAGGAAGGCCGCGGCGGCGTGCGCCTGGTGGTGCTCGGTGAAGAAGATCTTCCGTCCCGGAACTCCCAGCTGCGAGGCGATGATCCCTTTCACCCACAGCTTCTCGCCCAGCGAGCTCTTCATCGCCCGCGGGAAGCTGCGCCAGGTGCGCGGGAACCCGCGCAGGGCCATGGTGAGGATCCGCTCGAACTTCAGCATCGGCTTCTCGTAGAAGACCACCGCGTCGAGCTGGCCGGGGTCGAGCCCCGCGCGCTCCAGGCACCACTCGATCGCGGAGAGCGGAAACGAGGCGTCGTTCTTCCGCCGGGAGAGGCGCTCCTCCTGGACCGAGCACACCGGCACGCCGTGGACGACCAGCGCCGCCGCCGAATCGTGATAGTGCGCGGAGATCCCCAGGATGCGCATCAGTACTGGCTCGTGAGCGGAGAGCGGGCCCGGCAAGGGACGAAGCCCGGACGTTCGCGCCGCTGCGCGCGCCAGGCGAGGAGCGCGAACGGCGGCAGCACCAGGAAATACTGCAGCCGCAGCAGCAGGGTGCCGAGCACCGATGCGAGCGCGGCCGCCGCCCGCAGATACGCCTTCCAGAGCCGCCCGAGCCGGGCCTGCCAGAGCCGCGCGCCTGACCGCCGGGCGGCGACGCGCGCGAGCTGCGCCTGCGTGTACGTCATGTGGAACGCCTCGTCGTGAATCACCTGGTCGAAGACGGCCCGCGTCTCGGGATCGTGCGCGAGCACCTGCCGGTAGAGCGCGAAGCGCCGCGCCGCCGCCTTCTCCGAGAGGTGGAGGAAGGCGAGCAACGCACCGTCGCCGCGCCCCTCGACGCGCACGTCGTCGAGGCCGCGTTCCCCCGGGGCGAACCAGTTCGCCTCGAACCCGTGCCGGGCGCGCGGGAGGAGCCGGAGCAGCGCCCGGCCGCGCGAGCGGAACAGGGCGGCGTGGCGAAGCTCGTCCTCGGCGTGGCGCAGGTAGAGGCGGCGGAGCAGCCCGTCCGTGGTCAGCTCCGCGGCGCGCGAGAGATCGCGCCCGCCGTCCGCCTCCGTCTCGGCGAACCGCAGCAGCTTGCGGGCACGGCGGTGCGGATCCTGCCACACCCACCGGTGCAGGGGCCGCAGCGCGCGATCGAGCGCTCCGGGGCGCACGTCCATGCCGGCGACGGTAGCACACGGTAAGCTCGGCGACGTGCCCTGGATCACGGCCACTGTCTGCTGCGCTTGCGGGGCCGCGCTGCTCGTCCTGGCCGGCGCGACGGATCTGTCCTGGTTCGAGCGCCACGTCCTCTTGCCCTGGTTCTACCCCTGGGCGCCGGCGGCGCTGCCGCGCAACTGCCGCGCTGCCTTCGCGATCGGCGGCGCTGCGCTGATCGCGGCGTCCTGGCCGCTAGGACGCAGGCTCGCGCGCGCGACGTTCGCCGGCAGCGCGCGGGTGGCGCTGGCCGTCGCGCTCGCTCTGGGCGCCTCGGAGCTGATCCTGCGGCGCGGCGATCGCGAGACCACGCTCTGGCGGGCGCCGAAGCTGGAGTTCTACCTCGGGCGGCCCGATGCGCGCTTCGGCTGGGTGCTGCTGCCTTCGCGCGCCACCGTTCTCGGGCCACCGGAGCGGCCCGTGCTCTATGCCGTCGATGCCTGGGGCGATCGCGCCGGGAGCGAGCGAGGCGCGCCGGACCCCGGGCTCCCCTCCCTGGTCGTCTCCGGCGAGTCCATCGCGGTCGGCCACGCGGTCGCGTACCAGAAGACCTTCCCTGCGCTGATGGGCAAGGAGCTGGGGCTCCAGGTGATCAACGTCGCCTGCGGGGGCTACGGCTCGGATCAGGCGCTGCTCCGCCTCGAAGATGCGCTCGGCCGGCTCAGGCGACCGGCGGCGGTGGTCACCACCTTCCTGCCCGTCATGCTCTCCCGGAACCTCCAGGACTACCGGCCGCGGCTCGCGCTGCGCGAGGGCGCCTTGACGCTGGTCCCGCCGGCGGACGGATTCTTCGCCCACCTTGCGATGCGCGATCTCCTGGTCAACGAGCTGCCGTATCTCGGAGAGCGCGGGCTGCGCGATTCGCTGCGCCTGACCGCGACGATCCTGCGCGAGACCGCGCGCACGGCGCGAGCGCACGGCGCCGAGCCCCTGTTCGCCGTGTTCTCGATCGGTCGCGTCCGGCCGCTCGACGCGCATCCGGAGGCGTCGCTGGTGCGGGAGCTGTTCGTCGATCAAGGTTTGCGCTACGCACTGATCGATCTCGATCCCTCGGAGCTCATTCCTGGCGACGGGCACCCCGATCCGGCGGCTCATCGCCGCATCGCCTCTGCGCTGGAGGCAGCGCTGCGTGGTCGGCTCTCGCGAGCAGAGTAGAAAGGGGGTGCCGGCGCCCGGTCCGACCGACGCGAGGGAACGCCGCGTCGATGGCGCCCGGGCGGCGAGGTGGCGCATGATGCCCGGATGGTCGAGCAGCTGGTCCGGGCCTTCCCTCCCACGCGCCACTCCGCCGTCCATGCCGTCCGCACCGGCGATGCGGCGGAGCGAGCGCGAGCCCTGGAGACGCTCGCGTCCGTGTACTGGCGCCCGGTCTATGGCTACCTGCGCCTCCGCTGGCGCAAGGAGCACGAGGAGGCGGCGGATCTCACGCAGGAGCTCTTCGCCGAGGTGCTGGAGAAGGAGCTGATCGCGCGCTTCGATCCCGAGCGCGCGCGACTGCGCACATACCTCCGCGTCTGCATCGACGGGCTGGTGGCGAACCGCCGCAGGGCCGCGATGCGCCGCAACTCCGGCGGCGCCTTCGATTTCGACCTCGCCCGCGACCAGCTCGAGCAGCTTCCCGCCGCGGAGACGCCGGAAACGCTGTTCGAGAAGGGATGGGTCCGCGCGGTGTTCGCGCTCTCGCTCCGGCGGCTCCAGGAAGAATGCGCCCGTGAGGGAAAAAGCGAGCACTACGCCCTGCTCGAGCGGTACGACCTCGCGCCCGAGCGCCCGACCTATGCCAGCCTGGCCGGGGAGCTGGGAATCGCGGTCACCGACGTCACCAACCGCCTGTTCCGTACCCGCCGCGAGCTGCGCCGCATCGTGCTCGAGGTGCTGCGGGAGCTGACCGCCAGCGAGCAGGAGTTCCGGGAGGAGGCGCGGGCGCTGCTCGGCGAGGGCGTTCCGTGATGCGGCTGGACGACGAGGCCCTTTCGCGCCTTCGCGCCGCGGTGCGCGAGCCGGATCTCTCTCGCACCCGGTACCGGCTGTGCGGCGTCGCTGGCACGGGCGGGATGGGCACGGTCTATGTCGTCGAGGACCCCGAGCTGCGCCGGCGGGTGGCCCTCAAGGTGCTGGACGTGCCCGACTCCGGCATCGAGGCGCGGCTGCGGCGCGAGGCGCAGGTGCTGGCGCGGCTCGAGCACCCGGGCATCGTCCCGGTGCACGACGTCGGGACTCTGCCGGACGGCCGCGCCTTCTACACCATGAAGCTGGTGCAAGGAGAGCGGCTTGACGGGTATGCCTCCCGGCGGCCGCCGCCCGCGGAGCGTCTCCGCGTCTTCCTGCGGATCGCCGATGCCGTCGCCTTCGCCCACGCGCACGGCGTGCTGCACCGCGACCTGAAGCCGGAGAACGTGATGGTCGGCGCCTTCGGCGAGGTCCTGGTGATGGACTGGGGCCTCGCCAAGCTCGCCGGCGAGCCCGCGGCGGAAGCTCCGGCAGGTGGCGCGCGGGCGGGCACCGGCGAAGGAGCGGTGCTGGGCACGCCGGGGTTCATGTCCCCCGAGCAGCAGGCAGGAGACAGCGCCACCGTGGATGCGCGCACCGACGTCTATTCGCTCGGCGCCCTCCTCGAGCGGCTGCTGGGGTCGGAGGCGACCCCGGCGGTCCGGGCGATCTGCCGGATGGCGATGGCCGAGCGTCCCGCGGACCGCTACCCGGATGTGCTCTCGCTCGCCGCGGACGTCGCCCGCGCGCTGGAAGGCGGGACCGTGTCCGCCTTTCCCGAGACCCTCCCGCGCCGCCTGCTGCGTGTGGCGAGGCGCCACCGCGTGGCGCTGGTGATCGTCGGGGCCTACCTCGCCGGGCGGGGGCTGATCCTCCTCCTCACCGGCCGCTGAAAGGAATTCGCAGCCGCGGACAATGGAAGGCATGAGGGGGCGCACCGCCCCCACGAGAGAGAGGGACGATGAATCGCATCGCCGTTGGAGTGCTGGTGGGTGGCGCGCTGGGGATCCTCGATGGCCTGACGGCCTGGTTCACCCCCGAGGTGCGCTCGCAGTTGATGGGGATCGTGATCGGCTCGACCGTCAAGGGGTTGGTGGCGGGCGCGATCATCGGGCTGTTCGCGCGCAAGGTGAACCACGCGGGGTGGACGATGGCCTTTGGGACATTCGTCGGCGCCCTGCTCGCGTTCTTCATCGCGCAGATGGGCGGCAAGTATTATCTGCAGATCATCCTTCCCGGCAGCCTGGTCGGCCTTCTCACCGGATACGCGACCATGCGCTACGGGCGAGCGCCCCCCGCATCGGCCGCCCTGCGGTGAACCCGGGGGGCACGGTCCTTGCGTCTTTGTGGTAGAGCGAAGTCTCGCGAGGAGAAATGCCCCATGCACAGTTTCCTGAAAGTCGTCATTGCAGGCCTGATCTGTGCCGCTTCGGCTCACGCCGAGGCGGACGCGAAAATCGTGCGCACCTGGAAGGCGAAGTGCGCCTCCTGCCACGGCGTCGACGGCAAGGGTGAGACGGAGACGGGAAAGAAGGCGAAAATCTCCGATTTCACCAAGGCCGACTGGCAGAAGAGCAAGACCGACGCCCAGCTCAAGACCTCCATCGAGAACGGCGTCAAGAAGGAAGGCGCCGAGATGGATGCGTACAAGGACAAGCTGGACGCCGCGCAGATCGACGGCCTGGTGCAGTACATCCGTTCGCTGAAGTAGACGATGCAGTCGACGAGGGCCGGCGCCTGCGAGGGCACCGGCCCTTTTTTCATTGCCCGTCGCGCCGCTTCCCCATCTCCCGCAACTTGAGCGCGATCCCCACCGCGATCAGGCTCATGAACCCGATGGCGGCCAGCAGCCCCCGGGTGCGGAAGCGCGCCTCGTGCCGCGATTCCGCGATCAGCTCCCGCCCTTTGCTCAGCGCCTCGTTCCCGGGCTGCGCCGCGGACTGGAAGGTGGATTCGTCGAAGCTGTGGACCTTGCTCCGGGCCTGCACCAGCGCCTCGTCGAGATCGCCGAGGCTGCGCGAGAGCGGCTCGACGTCGAGCCCGCGCTCCGCCAGCGTCTCCACCTGGCCGGTGATCTCCGCCCTTCCCGCCGACAGCTTGTCCAGCGAGGCGCGGAAGACGGCGGCGGTGGCGTTGCACTGCTGGTTGCCCTTCGCGTACACGGAATGGCAGTCCTGGCACAGCGTTCCGGGAGCGTCGCCGACCAGCGCGTCGCTGGTCTTCGCGATCCCGTGCTTGCCATGGCACTGGCCGCACTCCGGCCAGTTGTGCTCCTCGAACGCCCTCTTGTGGCGGCTGCCGTCGAAGAGCATCCCGTTCTGCGCGTGGCACCTCCGGCAGACCTGCGCCACGCTCGCCACCGCGGGCGGCATGGCGGCGTGACTGCCGTGGCAACCGATGCACGAAGGAGCGCCGAGATCGCCCTTCTCCAGCAGCGCCTTGCCGTGGACGCTCACCTTGTACTCCGCGACCTGCGTGGTCGGGAACGGCGCCCCGTTCGGGAGCTTGTAGCCCTCCATGTGCTTCGGGTCCGCGTGGCAGGAGCCGCAGGTATCGGGGATGCGCCGGGCATTCACCGTCGACTTGGGGCTCTTGGCGTTGCGGATGCCGTGCACGCCGTGGCAGCTCACGCACTGCGCGGCGCGCGAGTCCTTCTCCCCGAGCAGGCGGATGCCGTGGAGGCTGTCCTTGTACTTGGCGAGCTGGTCGGTCGGCAGCGTCGGGTTGAACCCGCGCATGAAGTTGGGATCGCCGTGGCAGCGGGCGCAGAACTGCGGGATCCAGCTCCGGTCCTTGTGCCGGACCTCCTCCGCCGGCCAGCGCGCGGCGATCTCCTTGGTCATCAGCTCGTCGCTGGGCTTGCCACCGTGGCATCCGGAGCAGGAGAGGCCGCGCCGGAAGTGCACGTCGGAGACGAACTCCTTGAGGTTCAAGAGCGGGTTCGACTTCTGCGCCTGCGGATCGGCGGCGAACAGGTTCTTGCCCTTCTGGTTCCCGGGATCGCTGTGGCAGAGGATGCAGTTGTCCTTCGCCACCAGCTCCATCGTCGAGGGCGGCAGCTCGAGCGCGAGCAGGACTTTCAGGTGCGCGGCGTTCCCCAGGATCATGCTCTCCGCCGCGTCGCCGATCAGCTTGCGGGTGTGCTCGGGCAGGGCCGCGAGCGCGTTCCGATCCGCCGCGGAGAGCACCGGCGAGCCGTCCTTGTTCTTCGCCGCCAGGAACTCCTTGAGCGGCGCGGGGTACTTGCTCTCGTCGACCGGCGGCGCGGCGAGCAGCAGCAGCGCGATCAGGGCGATCATGGCTGGCCTCCCGGCGCCGCGCGAGCGGCGTTGCGCGAACGGAACAGGCGCCAGACGAGGGACGCGGCAAGCAGCGCCACGGAGATGGCTCCGGCGGTGAGATAGTGAAGACCGACGAAGCCGTGCAGCGCGATCTGCAGCACGGCGGCGGCGGTGAGATCGAAATAAGGCGCGCCATGCATCAAAAGGCGAATGGCCACCGTCGCCGCGGCGATCAGGAGAGCCCAGTACGCGCAGACGCGCGCGACGGTGTGCGGGTCCGGCTGCGCCACCCCGCCGCCGCCGACGTCCCACGCCTTCAGCGTCAGATAGGCGAGGAAGATCAGCGCCGCCATGGCGAGGTCGGTGAAACCGGGCGAGGGTCGATCGGCGCGCGCCTTCCGATCCAGCCAGGGCACCAACGCCCAGATCCCGAAGAGCACCGAGACCAGCGCGATCGCGGCCTGCGGCCCTTCCATGCCGAGCAGGTGCGGGGGGAATTCCTTGAGCAGCTGGTAGACCCAGAGGAAGTACCACTCCGGCTTGATCCCCGGATATGCGGGCGCGAGCGGATTGGCCTTCTTCCCCAGCTCCCACTCCACGCCCGGGATCCCCGGACCATAGGGCAGGAACACCGCCAGGGAAGCGAGCGCGATCAGGCAGATCAGCCAGAGCAGCAGGTCGCGCAAGGCGAAGTCGGGGAAGAACTTCATCCCCCGCTCCGGCTTGTCGTGCGCCATCGGCGGGGCCATCCCCTGGCGCTGGATGAAGATCAGGTGGCCGGCGACGATGCCGACCGTGAAGAGCGGCAGCACCACCACGTGCAGGGCGAAGAAGCGGTAGAGCGTGTTGATGCTCACGTCCGGGCCGCCGCGCAGCACCTGCATCACCCAATCGCCGATGACCGGCACGGCCTTCATCGAGTCGGTGCCCACCGCCGTGGCGAAGAAGGCCAGCTCGTTCCAGGGCAGCAGGTACCCGGAGAACCCGAATCCGAGCGCGAGGGCGAAGAGGAGGAATCCGGTCACCCAGGTCAGCTCCCGGGGCGGCCGGTACGCCTTCAGCACCATGGTGCTGAACATGTGCGTCACCAGCGAGAGGATCATGAGGTGCGCGCTCCAGCAGTGCATGGAGCGCACGAGCCAGCCGAACGGCACCTTGGTGGTGAGGAAGCGGATGCTCTCGTACGAGGTGTTCTCGCCCGCCTGGTAGTACGCGAGCAGGAGCACGCCGGTGGCGAGCTGGATGGTGAAGAAGAACAGCGTCAGCCCGCCCAGGTAGTACCAGAGCACCGAGTGCGCGCCGACCGGCACCTCCTTGTGCTTGAGGAACTCGATCAGCGGGGTGATGCCGTAGCGGCGATCGAGCCACCCATAGAAGCCCTTCCGCTCCGCCTGCGTTTCCGTCGTGGGCGCGCTCATGCTGTCTCCGGACCGCGGCCGAGCTGGACGATGACGGCGCCTCCCTCGCGCTGACAGACGTACTTCTCCAGCGGCCGGGGCGGAGGTCCGGCCAGCACCCGGCCGTCGAGGTCGAATCGGCCGTTGTGGCAGGCGCACCAGATCACCGAGTCGCCGGGGACGTACTGCACCGTGCAACCCTCGTGCGTGCACTTGGCCGAGAGAGCGTGGAGGCGCTGGTTCGCGTCCTCGAGCACGATGATGCGGGCGGCGCCGGCCCGGACGATCACCGCGTGCTCCTTCTCCAGCTTCGCCAGGTCCTCGGCGCCGAGCTTCACCGGACCGTTCTGCGCCTGGGCGCCGAGCGGCTTCAGGTACCGGATGACGGGGAAGATGATGCTCCCCGCCCATCCCAGCAGTCCGGCGCCCAGCAGCAGATCGAGAATGCTTCGGCGGTTCCTCTTCGCGCCGGAATCAGCCATGCAGCGTCTCCTGGGGGTGTGTCGTCGCGACCCGTGCAAACATCGCGCCTTCGCCCCGAAAGCTCTGCGCCGGGGACTTCCCTGCGCAAGCCCGAATGAAATTCGCGCGGCACCCGACATACCGCAGAACCTGCGCGAAGCACATTGACGGGCCGCGCCAACAAGAGCAGAAGCTCGCGCGATGAAGGCCGCCCTGCCGCTGCTGCTCGCCTCCGCCTGCGCCGCACAGGGCCACTGGCCTCCGAAACCGGCGGAGCATCCCGCGACGCGCAGAGAGCTCGCGGCCTACGAGCTCACCGTACAGGCGCCCTCGGCCGAGGAGCGGGCCGCGTTCGCCAAGGCGCTAGCGGCGCAGGGATTCGACGTCGTGGACCATCCGCCGTACCGGTTGCAGCTGGAGGTGACCCTGACCCACGAGCCCCCGTCGCTCGTGGCCACGCTGCGCAGCGACGGGTTCTTCGTGGACGAGGCGGTCGGCGACGACGTCGAGGCGCTCTCCCGGACGCTGGCGGTATCGCAGCGCGTCGCGGATTTCATCCGCAACAGCGGCCTTCCCCAGCAGCGGTTCATCCCCGAAAGCCGGGGCGTGATACCGCGATTGGGGGCCGGCGGTGTAGCATCCGCCGCCGACTCACCCCGGGTCCACCCTTAGCCGCGGAGCAGACGCATGAGAGCGTTGTTCGCCGCCCTGTTGCTGCTGGGCAGTTTCGCAGGTCCACGCGCCGCGCGGGCGCAAACCATCGAGCTCAAGTTCGGCCACGTCGGATCGCCGGGATCGCTGTTCGACGTCTCCGCCAACGAGTTCGCCAGGCGGGTGAAGGAGAAGACCAAGGGCAAGGTGCTGATCCAGGTCTACGGCTCGAGCCAGCTCGGCGACGACACCGAGCTCCTGCAGAAGGTGAAGCTGGGCACCATCGACTTCGCCCTTCCCTCGACGGTGATGTCCTCGGTGGTGCCGGCCTACGGCCTCTTCGAGATGCCCTATCTGGTGAAGGACCGCGAGCACATGAAGCGCATCGACAAGGAGATCGTCTGGCCCACGCTGGTGCCGATCGCGGAGAAGGCGGGCTACGCGGTCCTCGCCACCTGGGAGAACGGGTTCCGCCAGATCACCAACAACGCGCACCCGATCAAGACCCCCGAGGATCTGAAAGGGATCAAGCTGCGGGTCCCCAAGGGCAAGTGGCGGGTGAAGATGTTCCAGGCTTACGGCGCAAGCCCGTCGGCGATGGGGCTCTCCGAGGTCTTCGTCGCCCTGCAGACCGGCGTGATGGACGGGGAGGAGAATCCGCTCACGCAGATCTACACCAGCAAGTTCCAGGAGGTGCAGAAGTACCTGTCGATGACCGACCACGTCTACACGCCGGCCTGGGTGGTCACCTCGCCGCGCAAGTGGAACGCGCTCCCGGCGGACGTGCGCAAGCAGATCGGGGAGGCCGCGCAGGAGACGCAGCCGTTCGTGTACCAGACCGGCGCGAAGATGGACGAGGAGCTGCTGGGGAAGCTCAAGCAGGGCGGGATGAAGGTGAACGAGGCCGACAAGCAGGCGTTCCAGAAGGCCAGCAAGCCGGTCTACGACGAGTTCTCCACCGAGGTCCAGAACGGCAAGCAGCTGATCGACAAGGCGATCGCGCTCGGATCCGCGAAGTGACCCGCGCGGTCTGGCGCCGCCGCATCGAGCGCCTTCTGGAATGGGTCTCCGGGGGACTTCTCGTCGTCCTCGCCGTCGAGGTGCTCGCCGGCATCGTCTTCCGCGCCTCGGGTCGGCCTCTTTCCTGGTACGACGAGGTCGCCTCCGTCCTCCTGGCCTGGATCACCTACTACGGGAGCGCGCTCGCCGCGCTGAAGAAGTCCCACATCGCCTTCCCCGGGCTGGTGAACGCGATGCCCCGGCCGGCGCGCTTCGTCGCCCTCGCGGTGCGCGAGGTGGCCGTGATGGGGTTGTTCCTGGTGCTGGCGATCGAGGGCGTCTCCATCCTCCGCATGCTCGCGGGCGAGATGCTGGTGACGGTGGACGTCCCCGTGGCGCTGACGCAATCGGTGATCCCCATCGGCGCCGCGCTCTTCATCGTCGCCGAGCTGCTCAACCTGCCCGATCGGATCGCCTGGGCCTCGGGGCGCCAGGTGGTCACCGTGGACCAGACCGCGAAGGAGGTCTCTCACTGATGGAGATGCTCCTCCTCTTCGGCGCCGTGATGGTGCTGGTGCTGCTCAACGTGCCCATCGCGGTCTCGCTCGCGACCGTCGCCATGGTCGCCATCGTGCACACCGGCGGCCTGGAAGCGATCGCGAACGTGCCCCTGGTGATGTACACGGGCGCCACCAGCTTTCCGCTGATCGCCATCCCCCTCTTCATCCTCGCCGGCGCGATCATGAACGCGTCGGGCATCTCCCGCCGGCTGATCGCTCTCTCCTCTGCCATCTTCGGGTTCGCCCGCGGCGCCCTCGCGCAGGTGACCATCGTCACCTCGATGTTCTTCGCCGAGATCTCCGGCTCCGCCGTCGCGGACGCCGCGGCGCTGGGGTCGATCCTCATCCCGGCGATGAAGAGCAAGGGGTACTCGAAGGAGTTCTCCGCCGCGGTGCTCTCCTCCTCGGCCACTCTGGCGGTGATCATCCCGCCTTCCATCCCGATGATCCTCTACGCGGCGATGGCGGACACCTCGGTGGTCAAGCTGTTCGTCGGCGGGATCCTCCCCGGCGTGCTGGGCGGCCTCTTGATGATGGCGATCGCCTGGCGCTTCGCGCGCGTCTACAACTTCCCGGTCGAGGAGAAGTTCCAGCTGAGCCGCGTCTGGGCGGCGTTCAAGGAAGCCTCCTGGGCGCTGATCCTCCCCGCGCTGATCCTGGGCGGCATCTTCGGCGGCGTCGTCACCGCCACCGAGGGCGCCGCGCTGGCGGTACTCGCGGCGATCCTGATCGGCACCTTGATCTACCGCGAGCTGAACCTGAAGGACCTCTACACCGCGATGGTCGACGGGGTGGTGCAGACCGCGGTGGTGATGCTGCTGGTCGCCGCCTCGGCCCTGCTCGGCGTGCACCTCACCGAGATCCAGGCGCCGCAGAAGCTCGCCGCCGCGGCCGCCGCCTTCAGCAGCAGCAAGTGGGTGGTGCTGCTGCTGCTCAACATCCTCTTTCTCATCCTCGGATTCTTCCTTCACTCCGCGGCGGCGATCATCCTGGTGGTGCCGGTGGTGATGCCGCTGGTGAAGGCGGTGGGGATCGATCCCGTCCAGTTCGGGATCGTCATCACCATCAACCTGGGGATCGGCCAGCAGACGCCGCCCGTGGCGAGCGTCCTCACCGTGGCCTGCTCGATCGCGCGCGCCGACATGTGGGAAGTGACCAAGGTCAACATCTGGTTCATCGCCGTGCTGCTCCTGGTGCTGATCCTCTGCACCTACGTCCCGGCGTTTCCGCTGGCGCTGGTGCACCTCTTCTACGGCGGCTAGCGCCTAGGGGCGCTCCGGGCCCGCCGGCTTCGCGCTCTCGGGATGACCCGGCAGCGTCGGGTTCCGCCGCGTCTTGCTGGTCACGGCGGTGGCGAGGATGGCGATGTAGAGGAAGCCGGTGAACGCGCAGCCGACGATTTCCAGGAAGTCCAGCACGAGAGATCCCCCGACCGGGCAGTGCGGCGCCGATGCCGCTGCTGCTGCAATGATGAAGAGCACCTGTATCGGGTGGGATCGCTAGGCCTTGCGCTCGCACCCTGACCCACGGCGGCGCTGCGCACCCCGCCTCGCCGCAGGGCGCGGTACACTTCCCCGCACCGGAGCGCATCGGGAGGCCACATGCCGCTGTCCGCAGAGGAATGCCGTCGTTTGATCGATGCCGCGCACGCGCGAGCCGCGCAGACCGGCATCCGGGTGACCGTCGCCGTGGTGGACGAAGGCGGCCTGCTGCTGGCGCTCTCGCGCATGGACGGCGCGCCGCCGCTCTCGGCGCAGATCGCGGAAGCAAAGGCTAGCGGAGCGGCGCTCTGGCAGCGCGACGGCGGCTCGCTGACGCAGGTGGCCCAGGACCGGCCGGCGTTCTTCCAGGCGGTGGCGCACATGACGCGCGTCCCGGTGATTCCCGGCCTCGGGTCCACGCTGGTGCGGCGCAAGGACATGGTCCTGGGCGCGGTCGGCGTCAGCGGCGGCAAGCCGGAGCAGGACCTCGACTGCGCGGAAGCGGGCCTGCGGGCGGTCCTGGGCTAGGGCCCCGCAGGCTTTGCGGTCCCGGAGATCGCCCCTTCCGGAGAGACCCGCCGCGAGATCGCGCGGCCGCCCACCACCGCACCGGCCACCAGCACTGCCACGATCAGGAGCTTGCGGCCCTGGCCCGAGAGCGGCGACGGCGGCTTCGCCGGGGGAACCCGCGGAAGATTGATGTTGCTCATGCAAT
>JBGQLA010000097.1:0-13430 GCA_041499865.1 Deltaproteobacteria bacterium | reverse complement strand
TGACTTCCTTCTTGTACTTGTCCGTCAGCACGCCGAGAAAATGCTTGGCGAGCAGCGGGATGTCCTCGCGCCGCTCGGCGAGCGGCGGCAGCGTGAGGGCGACCACGTTCAGCCGGTAGAAGAGATCTTCTCGAAAACGCCCCGCCTTCATCTCCTCTTCCAGCTCCTTGTTGGTGGCGGCGATGACGCGGATGTCGATGGGGTCGGGCTTGGATTCGCCCACCTTGGTCACCGACCGCTCTTGCAGCGCGCGCAGCAGCTTCACTTGAAGTCCGGGAGGCATCTCGCCGATCTCGTCGAGGAACAGCGTCCCGCCGCTCGCCGCCTGGAAGCGCCCCGGACGCGCCGCCACCGCGCCGGTAAAGGCCCCGCGGGCGTGCCCGAACAGCTCGCTCTCCAGGAGGTTCTCGGGGATGGCGCCGCAGTTGATGGCGACGAACGGGCCGTTCTTGCGCGGGCTGCGCCGGTGGATCTCGCGGGCGATCAGCTCCTTGCCGGTGCCCGTCTCGCCGGTGACCAGCACGCTGATGTCGGTGCCCGCCACCTTGTCGATCTTGCGGAAGATGTCCCGCATCGGGTCGCAGGCGCCGAGGATGTCGCCATAGGCCTGCGCCTCCAGCCGCTCGAGGAGGACCTTCTTGTCCGCCCGCAGCTCGTCGAGCTGCCGGGCCAGCTCGATGAGCAGCGCCGCCGTGCTGCAGAAGCTGGTGGCCACCTCCAGCTCGCGCTCGGTGAACAGGTTGAGCAGCTTGTCGTTGCCCAGGTAGATGGCACCGACCAGCTGCCCGCGCATCAAGAGCGGCAGGCACATCACCGAGGCGAGCTTGAGGTTCACCACGCTCTCGCTGGCGTTGAACTGCGCGTCGTGCAGCGCGTCCTCGATGCGCAGCGGCTCGCGGGTCTCCAGCACGCGCTTGACGATGCTGTCGGAGAGCCGCTCCACCGCGTCCGCCACGTTCTCGCGCTGGAAGTTGCGGGCCTTGAGGATGTGCGGGACGCCGTCCGTCACCTCCAGCACGAACCCCTTGTCCGCCCGCACCACCTCGATCAGCGCGTCGAGGAGCCGGGTGAGCGCGCTGTCCAGGCCCGGCTCGCTGGCGAGCTGCCGCGCGAACTGCGCCAGGCGGGAGGTGGCGAGCGCCTCCGGATCGCGCGCTCCGCCGCGGCGCGCCTGCGCCCCGTCCGGCGCCGGCGGCGGAACCCGCTCTCCTTTCTGGAACACGAGCTGCGTCGCGCCGAGCTGCAGGGTATCTCCGTCGACCAAGGTGTGCTGCCCGCGCTTCTTCCCGTTCACGACCAGATGCGCCCCCTCCAGGGCGGTGGCGGTGAAGGACTCCCCGTCGAACTGGATGGCCACCACCCCGCGCAGATCGGGCAGGCGCACGTCGCTGCCCGGCGCCGCCGCCACCGTGGTGAGCGGCTTCACCAGGGGAACGAACGACGGCGCCGCTCCCTCGGCGTGCACGAGGAGGGAGGCCATCAGCGGCCCTGCTCCTGCTGGAGGACGCGATCGGGCAGCTGCTCCTCCGCCTTGTAGTTGACGGCGGCGTGGATCGCGCCGCCGGCCCAGAGCGCGTAGAAGAGGGCGGCGCCCACCCACTTCACCACGTTCAGCCGCTGCGCCGTCCGGTACTGCGTGTTGCCCGGGCCCGTGTTGTCGAAGCGGCCGGTGGCGTTGTCGCGCAGGCCCTCGATCAGCACCGCGCTCCCGGCGCTGGCCGCGCCCGTCACCAGCTGGGCGGTGGCGAGAAAGATGCCCAGCTTGCGGTCGCCGTTCTGCAGCTGGCCGAGGCCGAAGGGCATCATCGTCACCCAGAACTCGTGCTGCACCACCCGCCGCTCGACCGACGGGGCGATCTGCTGCAGCCGCCGCCGCTCCTCCTCCAGCTCGCGCTGGCGCCTGCGCTCCGCCTCCTCCGCGGCGGCCCGCTTCTGCGCCTCCTGCTCGGCCCGCTTCTGCGCGCGCAGCGGCGCGAGGCGCGGCTCCGCCTCCTTCTTCACCTGGTCGAAGAAGGAGACCGCGGCGGGCGGGACGTAGAACGGATCCAGCTCGGCATCCGGATTGATGAACAGGTACTCGAGGAACGCGCTGTACGCCTCGCCCTTGCGGCCCTGGTAGAAGAGCGAGAGCCCGAGCAGCCGGTACGCCTCGGCGCGCATCTGCAGCGACTCGAAGCGGCCGGCCTCCACCAGCGCCGCGAGCAGCTTTCCGGCCTGCGCGTAATCGCCGTACTCGAAGGTGACGCGGGCGCGGTTCATCGCCTCCACCGCCGCGCGCGCCTCCTCGTCGGAAGGGGGTGGGGCCGCTTGCGCCAGCGTCAGGGCCGCGAGGATGGCGATCATCAGGGAGTGCCCTTCGCGTAATCGAGCAGGTTGAGCATGCCCGCCTGGACCTTGACCACCAGGCTCCGGTCGCCGATGGTCACCGTCACCTGCTGATCCAGCTGCGTCATCGCGTAGGGACGCGGATCGGAGGCCGTGCCCACCAGGACGGCGCCCTTGCCGCTGTCGATCAGGACCCGGGCGTCGGGCGGCGCGTTGATCACCCGGAACTGCGCGGGCAGCGGCGCGCCGTAGTCGAGCTTGTACACCTGCTCGGGCCGGTTCCGGGTGACGGAGATCTGCTGGATCCCCTCGGCGCAGCAGGGGTGGCGCACGACCACGCTGTGCGGGCCCGGCGCAAGCTTGAGCGCGAACGTGGGCGAGGTGTTGTCGTGCGGAAGGCTGCGGCCGTCGATGGTGATCTGCCCGCCGAAGCGGGTGCGCAGCTGCACCTCCAGCGGCTCCGGCGGCCTGGCGGGAGGCGGAGCAGGGCGTCTCGGCGGGTTGTCCGCGCGCGGCTGCGCGTTCGCGTCGACCGCGGGCGGCGGCTGCGGCGCGGCGCGGGCGCCGGCTTCCGCCTTCTCGCGCGCAACGCGCTCGGCATCGCTCCTTGCCTCTTTGGCGTGCGCCGCGGCTGCCGCCATCCGCGCGCGCTGGATGGCGTCGCGCAGCTCCCAGCCGCCCGCGATCAGGGCGGCCACCGCGGCGAGCGCGATCGCCGCCCGCCGCAGAAGCTTCAGGACCCGCTCCCGCCGGCGGATCCGCTCCACGCGGCCGCGCGCCGCGGCGTTCTGCGGGTCGAGCGAGAGGGCGCGGCCGAACGCGGCCAGCGCCGCGCTGGTCCGCTTGTGCGCGAGGTGCTCCTCGCCGGCGGCGAGGTTGCGCGCGATCAGCCGGGCCCGGACGTCCTTCGCCTGCGCCGCCGGGGAGCGGACGAAGGCGGCCAGCTCGCGCGCCGGATCCTCGATCCCCGCCTCGCGCAGCGTCTCCTCGAGGTCGAGCCTCACCTCCGCGGCGCTCTGGTAGCGCTTCGCCGGATCGTTCTCCAGGCAGCGGCCGATGATCCGCGCCTGCGCGTCGCTGATCGAGGGCCGCAGCGAGCGCGGATCTTCCCGCGTCCCCTCGAGGATGCTGCGCAGCAGCGCGGCAGGGGAGTTGGCCTGGTACGGCAGCTTTCCACAAGAAAGCCAGTAGAGGATGGTCCCGAAGGAGAAGAGATCGGCGCGCGGATCCGCCGCCTTTCCCTCGATGGTCTCGGGCGCGAGGTGCGCGGGCGATCCGAGGATGCTGCCGGTGACGGTGAACCTCTCGTCCGGATCGAGCAGCGCGGCGATTCCAAAGTCGGTCAGCTTCACCACCCCGTCCTCGCGGACCATGATGTTCTCCGGCTTCAGGTCGCGGTGGACCACGCCGGCGGTGTGGGCGTGCTGCAGCGCCTCGGCGATGGGGAGGAGGCACACCAGCGCCAGCTCCGGCGGGTCGAAGGCGTGCTCGTCGGCGAAGGCGCGCAGCGTCTTGCCGCGGATGAACTCGGTCACCAGGTAGCTCGGCTGCGCCTGCGGTCCGGAGAAGTCGTAGACGTCGAGGATGAACGGGTGGTGCAGCCGCGCCACGGCGTGCGCCTCGCGATCGAAGCGCTTGCGGATCTCCTCGCGGGAGTGCAGGTGCGCGTGCAGGACCTTCACGGCCACCGTGCGCCTCAGCTGGGTGTCCCAGCCCCGCCACACCACGGCCATTCCGCCCTGCCCGACCTGCTCTTCGAGCCGGTAACGGCCCAGATCCACCGGCCCCTCCATGGGTACCCTGACGCGCGCGTCGCGTTTCTACAGCGAAACCGCGGATCGCGCCATTCGGCTCAACGCGGCATCCGCGTCAGCCGCGCCGGCCGGAGCGGACCCGCTGCAGCAGCTCTTCGAGCAGGGCTTTCGGATCCCGCGGGAGCGGCCGGGAGGGGCCCGTCTGGAGGGGAGCGAACGAGGCCGCATGGGCCCTCGCGGACCGCTCCGGGGCCCGCGGGGTGCCGTTCATCTGCGCCGGCGGTCCGTCGAGCTTCTCGAGGGCTGCCAGATCCGCCTTGCCGGTGGGCACGGCGAGCAGGCGCAGTTCCTGGAGCCGCTCGCGGAAGAGCTCGTTGTCCGGGTTCGCGGCGACGGCGCGCTCGTAGGCTTCCGCCGCCTCCGCGAAACGGCCCGAGCCGGCGTGCATCTCGCCCACCTCGGCGTCGCTCACCGGCGTCTTTCCCGCGTCCGGATCCTCGGGCTCGGTCCGCCTGCGGCTCACCAGCTCGCTCGGCTGCAGCAGCGCGCGCACCGCCTCCATCCGCGATCGCACGCGCTCGTCGTCCGGGTGCTGCGCGAGGTGGGCCTCGAAGTGCTCGATGGCGACGAGCAGCTCGCCGCGGCGGACGGCCCTTTCGGCCCGCTGCTCCATCTCGCCGGAACTCATCGATCGAATTGTACACAGAATGCCCGCTCAGGGCGCGAGAACTGCCTGCGGCGCGGGGAGCAGGCCGCGCGTCCGGCTCTGCAGGGCGAGCTGCTGCAACCCTTCGACGGCGCTGGGAAAGCGGGGCGCGAATCCCAGGGCCCGCAAACGCTGCGTGTCGTACCACCGGTCCGCCGAGAGCTGCTCGAGCAGATCCGGCTCCAGCCGCGGCGCCGAGACCGGCGGCTGGCCGGCGAAGGCCCGCCGCCATCCCCGCGCGATGCGGCGGTTGAGCGGGGCCCAGAGGACCCAGTCCGGCAGGTGCTTGGCGAACCAGAGGCCCATCCGCGCAGGCCGGGGCGAGTAGGGCAGCCGCCCGGCTTCCCGCGCCCCGGCTGCCTGCAGCACGGCGCGGGCGAGCTCTTCGAGCGGCAGCGGGACGTCGTCGGCGACGTTGAAGGCGCGCCCGTCGAGCGACTCCGCATCCCCGCCCACCAGCACGGCGGCCTGGGCGACGTCCTGCGCGTGGACGGTGTGCACCACCGGGCCGCGCCTCGGGACCCAGAGCGCCCGTCCGCCGCGCGCCGCCAGCGCGGCGAGCGCCAGCACCACCGCCAGCCCATGCCGCTGGCGCGGGCCATAGGTGAGCGCCGGCCGCAGGACCACCAGCTTGAGCCCGCGCGTCCTCCGCCACAGGTAGGCCTCGCGCTCGACCGCCCAGCGGGTTTCGCCGTGCTTGTCGACCGGCAGCTTCACCTCGCCCTCCTCGCAGGGGAGGTTGCGGGGCCGGCCGTACACGGTGGCGCTGGAGAGCAGGAGGAACGGGGCCCCGGCCTGCAGCGCCGCCGCCATGGCGGCGCGCACCGACGCGAGGGCCTCCTCCGGCTGGTTGGCGCCGGCGAAGGCCGCGTGCGCCACGAGCTTCGTCCCTTTCGCGAGCCGCGCCGCGATCAGGGCGCCTTCCGGCTCCGCCAGCTCGGCCTCGCCCAGCTCCGCTCCCACCGCCTGGGCTACGCTGAAGTCGCTCCCGGGCCGGTCAACTGCGCGCACTGCCCAGCTGTCATGTGCGAACGCCTCGCACAGGTGCGAACCGATCAGGCCGGCGGCGCCGGTGACGAGGACTGTGCGCACGGAGCGGATCTGTCACGGCGGGGTTCGTCCCGCAACCCGTCCCGCGCACGCTGCAGGATTGCGGGGGTACACTGTGGGCGCGCGACCTTCAATTCCTACCTTTCGCCCGCGCTCCGCGCACCGTATGCTGCCGGAACAACGGGGGGAGCCGCGCACGTGCAAGCTGTCGACGCACTGCTGATCGAGCGGTCGCCGGACTTCCTCGTCATTCTCGATGCGGAGCTCCGCGTCGTCAAAGCGAGCTCCGGGCTCCGTTCCGCCGTCCCGCTGATCGTGGCTGGCGAGGACTTCCTCCGCTCGCTCGACGAGCCGTCGCAGGGCCGCCTGCGGCAGTCGCTCTCCCTGCACACCGACGCGAGCTTTTCCCTTTCGCTGGAGCTGGTGCACCGCGGGCGGGAGCGCCTGGTCAGCACGGCCTATCGTTTCTACGGCGTCGAGCGGCCGTTTCTCGCGGGGGTGGGGCGCGAGTCGGCCACCTCCTCGGAGCTCGTCGACCAGGTGGACGTGCTCCGCCGCCGCTACCACGAGTCCGTCTCGCAGCTCGCCTCGCTCACCGGCAGGCTGCGCGAGCTCGCGATGGTGGACTCGCTCACCGGCGTGCTCAACCGCCGCGCGTTCCTCGATCAGGCCGACGGCGAATGGGTCCGGCACCGGCGCCACAACCACGCGCTCGCCTGCGCGATGGTCGACGTGGACGGCTTCAAGAGGATCAACGACACCTTCGGGCACGCCGCGGGCGACGCGGTGCTGCAACACATCGGCGCGCTGGTCCGCGCCACCCTGCGCGCCAGCGATCTCTCCGCGCGGCTGGGCGGGGACGAGTTCGTGGCCCTGATGCCGGAGACGAACATGGACGGCGCGCTCGCCACCGCGGAGCGCCTGCTGGGGCGGGTGGTCTCGCGGCCGCTGACGGTCCTCGACCAGAGCTTCGCCGCCACCCTCTCCATCGGCGTGGCGAGCGCCGAAGGATGCACCTCGCTCGAGGAGCTGCTGGCCCGCGCGGATCGGGCGCTGTACCGCGCGAAGAAAGAAGGACGTTCGCGCGTGTGCAAGGCCGATTGATCCCGGATTCTCGCGAGGTCGAGGAAGGGCCGGCGGCGATTCCCTGCAAAGGGGCGGGACCTGCGCTCTGGATCGCGATCGCCCTCGCGCACCTGGCGGCGGTGGTCGCGCTGTTCCCCATCCTGGAGCTGTGGCCCAAAGCCGGCTGGGCCGCGTTCCTGCTCTACGCTCCGCGGGCGCCGCTGGCGCTCCCGGCGCTGATCACCGTCCTTGCGCTGCGCGGGCGCTGGCGTCTCCTGCCGCTGCTCACGGTGGCGATCGTGCTCGGACCGGTGATGGGCTTGCACGTCAACGGCCCTGGTCGCGACGGCCAGATACGGCTGGTGACGTGGCATGTCTTCTACGGCGGTGGAGATCCGCAAGTGGTTCGCGCCACGCTCGCCGACGCCGATCCCGACATCGTCGTGCTCCAGGCCGCGAACGTGCGGATGTTCGGCATCCTCCGCGAGACGTTCACGGAGCGGACCTGGCTGCGGGAGGACCAGTACGTCGTCGGGAGTCGCTGGCCCGTGCGCGTCGTGCACGCAGGTCCGGCCGACCCGAACGGCTGGCGCCCGTGGATGCGGTTCGCGGTCGATTCGCCGATCGGGACGCTCGACCTGCTCGCGGTCCATCCACATTCGGCCCGCACATTGCTGCGCGGCAGCCTGCGGAGGGGGGCGCGGGGCGACCGTCCGGAGATGGAATCGCTGGAGCAACAGCTGCGCGACATCGACGACGCCGAGCGCCACGGCGGCCCCCTGCGCCTGGTGGCGGGCGACTTCAACGCCCCGGAGCTCGCGGGACTCCTGCGCGGACTGTTCGCCGGGACCACCGATGCGTTTGCCACGGCCGGGAACGGATACGGCTACACGTTTCCGGCGCACGGACGCTGGATCCCCTGGATGCGCCTCGACCGGGTCCTCACCGGCCCCGGCCTGCGCGTCACGCGGGCGCAGGTGACCGGACGCCGCGGCTCCGACCACGCCGCCGTCCTCGTCGAATTCGAGCGCACCGCCCCTTGACGGAACGACGCCCGAATTCGGCCGAATTCGGGGACACAATCCGATTTTCGTCGGACTGTGTCCCCGAAATTCCGCTCTACGCGTGCGCCTGGGGCTCGGGCGGCTTCTGCTCTCCGCCGGCCTGCGGCTGGTCCGCCGGGGGCGGCGCCTTCTCCGCCTTGACGAACGGATCCTCTTCCAGCGCCGACCGGAGCACGTCGTCCATCGAGTGGGCGAAGATGAACTCCATCTCCTTCTTCGCCTGATCGGGCACGTCCACCAGGTCCTTCTTGTTGCGCTCGGGCATGATGATCCGCTTGATGCCGGCGCGGTGCGCCGCCAGCACCTTCTCCTTGATGCCGCCGACCGGCAGCACCAGCCCGCGCAGCGTCGCCTCGCCCGTCATCGCCACGTCGCCGCGCACCCGGATGCCGGTGAGCAGCGAGGTGAGCGCGGTGAAGATGGTCACGCCCGCCGAAGGCCCGTCCTTGGGGATTGCTCCCGCCGGAAAGTGGATGTGGATGTCGTTCTTCTCCAGGAAGCGGGGGTCGATGCCCAGCTTCTGCGCCTTGTTGCGCGTGTAGCTGAGCGCCGCCTGGCACGACTCCTTCATCACGTCGCCCAGCTGGCCGGTGAGGGTGATGCCACCCTTGCCCTGCATCTTGGTGGCCTCGATGAAGAGCAGGTCCCCTCCCGCGGCCGTCCAGGCGAGGCCGGTGGCCACGCCCGGCAGCTCGGTGCGCTCCGCCGTCTCCGAGTAGTGCTTCTCCGGCCCGAGGATGATCTCCAGATCCTCGGGGGAGATGGTGCGCTTGGCCGCGGAGCCCTTCGCCACGTCCACCGCCACCGCGCGGCAGACGTCGGCGATGGTCCGCTCGAGGTTGCGGACGCCCGCCTCGCGCGTGTAGCCGCCGATCAGCGTCCCCAGGGCCGCCTCGGTGATCTCGATGTTCTCGACCGAGAGCCCGTGCTCGCGCACCTGCTTGGGGATCAGGTGGTTCTGGGCGATGTGAACCTTCTCGTCGAAGGTGTACCCGGGCAGCTCGATCACCTCCATGCGGTCGCGCAGCGGCGGAGGGATGGGCTCGAGCTGGTTCGCGGTGGCGATGAACATGATCTTCGAGAGATCGTACGGCACGTCGAGGTAGTGGTCGGAGAAGGAGTTGTTCTGCTCCGGGTCCAGCACCTCGAGGAGCGCCGCGCTGGGGTCGCCGCGGAAGTCGGCGCCCAGCTTGTCGATCTCGTCGAGCATCATCACTGGATTCACGGTGCCGGCCTTCTTCATCGACTGGATGATCCGGCCGGGAAGCGCGCCGACGTAGGTGCGCCGGTGCCCGCGGATCTCCGCCTCGTCGCGCACGCCGCCCAGCGAGAGCCGGACGAACTTGCGGTTGGTGGCCCGCGCCACCGACTGGCCCAGCGACGTCTTGCCGACGCCCGGGGGGCCCACCAGGCAGAGGATGGGGCCCTTCATGTCGTTCTTCAGCTTGCGGACCGCCAGGTACTCGAGGATGCGCTTCTTCACCTTCTCCAGGCTGTAGTGGTCGTTCTGCAGCACCCCGCGCGCGTTCTCGACGTCGAGGTTGTCCTCGGTCTTCTTGGACCAGGGCAGATCGGCGATCCACTCCAGGTACGTGCGCGCGACCGTGTACTCGGACGAAGCGGTGGGGATGCTCTTGAGGCGGTTCAGCTCCTTGTTGGCGACCTTCTCCACCTCGGGCGGCAGGCCGATCTTCTTCAGCCGCTCGCCCAGCTCGTCGAGCTCCTCCTCCTCCTCGCCCAGCTCGCCCAGCTCCTCCTTGATGGCCTTGAGCTGCTGGCGCAGGTAGTACTCGCGCTGGGTCTTGGACATCTCGCCCTTGACCTGGGAGTCGATCTTCGAGCTGAGCTTGAGGATCTCGCGCTTGCGGTTGAGCAGCTCGAGGACGAGCTTCATCCGATCCTTGAGGTCCACGGTCTCCAGGACCTGTTGCTTCTCCTCGATGGGGACGTCGACGTTGGCGGCGATCAGGTCGGCGAGGTGGCCCGGCTGGGTGATCGACTCCACCAGCTCGGTGGCGGCGGCCGGCAGCTCCGGCATCATCTCGATCACTTCGCGGGCGAGCTTCTTGAGGTTGATCCCCAGCGCCTCGATCTCGACCTCGTCGAAGACGGACTTGTCGTCGACCGGCTCGATCCGGGCCTTGAGGTAGGGGTGCTCCTGCACCAGCTCCACCACCCGGAACCGGGCCAGGCCCTGGACGACCAGCGAGTAGTTGTCCTCGCCCATCTTGAGCAGTTTCACGATCCGGGCCACGGTCCCCATCTTGTGGAGGTCCTCGGCGCCCGGATCCTCCTCCTCGGCCTTGCGCTGGGTGACGACCCCGATCACCTGGTCGTCGCGCACCGCGTCCTTGATCAGGGCGATGGTCTTCTGCCGCCCGACCGCCAGGGGAAGCACGCCCCCCGGAAAGAACACGCTGTTCCTCAGCGGGAGGATCGGCAGCACCGCCGGGATGTCCTCCTTGTTGATCAGACCCGGCGCCGCCGGAGTCACCACTTTGCCTTTCTCGGACACAGTTGTTCTCCCCGTCCTTTGAGAAACTTGATTCCGCGTGTCTAACGGCGAATTCGCAATGTAGCCACAGCAGGGGGTCTGGCAACAGCCCATTGTTGCCGGGGTGGCATGCGAGTTGCCGCAGCCTTGACGGCACGGCACGGCGTCCAAACCTTGCCTGCCATCCGGGGCCCTCGGGGGGAGCCCAACCGCATGCGCCTCATCCTGGCCATCACGCTGCTCGTCTCCCTCTGCGCCTGCCAGAGCTACGTCGCCGTCCCTGTGCAGCCGGTGACACTCGTCGCGGTCTCGCAGAACAACAAGGTCCGCGTGTTCACCAAGGCGGACGTGCTGCTGGTGGTCGACGACAGCTTCTCCATGTCCGGCAAGCAGCAGCGCCTGGCGGCCGCGCTCCAGAACTTCACCGGCGAGCTCGATGCCCTCAATCCTCCGGTGGATTATCAGGTGGCGGTCACCACCACCACAGTTTCCGAACGCCTCGGCGCCTGCGGCCCCCCCGGGGATCCCAGCGCGGCGGCGAAGTGCGACAGCGAGTGGGAGGCGAGCGGGTTCTCCTGCGATTCCGGGCTGGCCTGCTTCCGCGCATTCCCGGCGGCCGGCCGGTTCCACCAGGGCGCTTCCGCTCCGGCGCCGGTGCTGCGGCGCGCCGACTACACCGCGCAGCAGTTCGCGGGCTATCTCGCGTCCTCCGTCCAGGTGGGCGTGAACGGCGCCCGCCAGCCGCAGGGCATGGAGGCGATGAAGCTCGCGCTCCAGCAGCCCGGCTTCGTACGGGACGGCGCGAAGATCGTGGTGGCGTTCTTCACCGATGCGGAGGACTGCTCCGACCCCGGCCACCGGCTGGCGATGCTCGCCAAGGATCCGGCGACGGGGAACATCGTGGATCAGTGCGCGATCATGGCCCGGGGCGGCGCGCCCAGCGCCCTGGAGCCGGTGGCGAACTACGTCAACTACCTGCGCGGCCTGAAGGACTCCGACGGCACCCCGAAGGAGGTGGAGGTCGGGGCGGTGGTCTCGCTCCAGGACGGGACGCAGGAACCGGGCGTGTGCGCAAACCCGGCGTGCGATGCCGCGTGCGATGCGCCGGCCGCCGTCGCCGCCTGCGATGCGCGCTGCACATCGTCGCCGACGTACCGGATCTGCATCGCCGACTGCGCTTCCGAGTGCCACATCTTCTGCGGAGGGCAGGTGCCCGGCCGCAGGTACCTGGACCTGGCGTACGCGTTCTCCGGCGTGGCGGCGAACGTCTGCAGCGACGACGCCAGCCCTTCGCTCTCGCGGCTCTCGGCCGTGATCGGGATCCCGAAGCAGGTGCTGCTGCGCGCCGAACCCTCTTCGCCGGAGCTGCTGGCGGTGCGGGTGGAGCGGGGAGGGCAGAGCTTCGAGTGCAAGGCCGGAGAGGGCTACGACCTGGTCAGCACCGCCGACGGGACCGCCGTTCGCTTCAGCGGAAGCTGCCTCCTGCAGCCCGACGACACTTGGGACCTGCGGTATCTGACGAACCGCTGAAGCTCAGAGCCGGAACCCGATGCGGACGCCGAGCTGCGTGCGGTCGGGGCTGAGGAAGCCGATCTCGCCTCCGAACTCGAAATTGCGGGCGAGGAGGCCGAAGCCGACCGCGCCGTGGCCGCGCAAGGTGTCGCCGTTGAAGAAGATCCAGGGGCCGCCCAGCCCCTCGAGGTAGGCGCGCCCCAGCCGGAAGCGGAGGAAGACGTCGAGCGGGACGCCTCCGGTGGTGGGCGAGGTGGTGAGGAGCCCGCCGAACCGGCCGCCCACGGACACCACCCTGCCCAGCGGCGCGTCGATCCCGAGCTGCAGCAGGAAGATCCCGGGACCGCCGTCGAGCAGGTAGTCGCCTCCCAGCCGGAGCGAGACCCGCGACGCGGCGCGCGCGGGGAGCGCAAACATTGCGGACGCGGCGGCCACCACCAGCAATCGGCGCATCGAGATCCTCCGGCTTCGAGTTTGCCACGGCCGCGGCCTCTGGCGAGGTCCGTTCCGGAGGAGGATTCTGCTGGTTGCCCCTCAGGTGCGCCGGTGGTACCCCTTTGCCCTCCATGCTCCTGCTCGCTCTCGCGCTCGTCGCGCAGCCGACGCCGATTGGTCCGCCGCCGCCGGGCGGCGTCCAGCGGCCGCAGCCGGGGCCCGCCGACAGCCCGGCGGGGTGGCGGGAGGAGTTCGACGACCTGTGGCGCCGGCGCGACGAGCCCGGGGTGGAGAAGAAGCTCGAGCAGGTCGTGCAGCAGCACCTCGCGGTCGAGGCCCGTTCCTTCGACGCCAACTGGCGGCTCGCGGCGCTCTACAACTGGGAAGCGGACGTGAAGGAAGGCGACGAAAAAGCTGCGCTGGGGAGGAAGGCCTGGAATGCAGCGGAAAAGGCCGCCGGCGCGAATGCCGGCGACGTGCGCGGGCATTACAACGGGGCTGTGGGCATCGGACTGTACTCGGAGGGCGTCGGGATCATCACCGCGCTCTCGCAAGGGCTGGAAGGCAAGTTCCGCGATCGCATCCTCACGGCGCTGAAGATCGACAAGGACTACCTGGACGGCGCGCCGCAGGTGGTGTGGGGCCGCTACTTCTTCAAGCTCCCCTGGCCCAAGCGCGACGTCGGGGAAGCGACGAAAGTGCTGACGGAAGCCGTCCGCAGCCATCCCTCGAACCTGCGCGCGAAGCTGTACCTCGCCGACTGCTACGCCGACGACGACAAGGTCGAGGAGGGCAGGAAGCTGATCCAGCAGGTGCTCGACGCGCCTCCCGGCGACGATCCGCCCGAGCAGAGGCGATTGAAGAAAAAAGCGCGCAACTGGATCGAGGCGCACGGACCCCCAAACACGGCGCAGTAGGAGATTCAACATGGCCACCGCAGAGAGTCACGTCAGCGAGCTGCAGAAGCAGCGCAGCGAACACTCAAACATCAATTCGGTCGCGAAGCTCTTCCGGGCGAGGCTGGT
>JBGQLA010000096.1:0-13799 GCA_041499865.1 Deltaproteobacteria bacterium | reverse complement strand
GATCTTCCGCATCGCCCATCTCGGATACTTCGACGACTTCGACGTGCTGGTGGTGATCGGCGCGGTCGAGCGCGGCCTGCACGATCTGGGCGCGAAGGTCCAGCTCGGCGCGGGGCTCGCCGCCGCGCAGCAGTCGTTCGCTGGAGGGGGCTGATGCGCATCCTCATCTCCGACGACCTCTCTCCCGAATCGAAGACCATCCTCGAGCGCATCCCCGGAGCACAGGTCGACTTCAAGGTCGGCCTCAAGCCGCCCGAGCTGCGCGAGATCATCGGCGGCTACGACGCGCTGGCGGTGCGCAGCGCCACCAAGGTGACCGCCGACATCCTCTCCAGAGCCAGCCGCCTCCGGGTCATCGGGCGGGCCGGCACCGGCGTCGACAACATCGACCTCGCCTCCGCCACCCGCCGCGGCGTGGTGGTGATGAACGCCCCGGGCGGGAACAGCGTCTCGGTCGCCGAGCACACGCTGGCGCTGCTCCTGGCGCTGGCCCGCCGGGTGGCCGACGCGTCGCAGAGCACGCGCGGGGGCAAGTGGGAGAAGAAGAAGTTCGCCGCCGGGCGGGAGCTGTCCGGCAAGACGCTCGGGGTGGTCGGCACCGGGAACATCGGCGCCCTGGTGGTGCAGCGCGCGAAGGCGTTCGGGATGAAGGTTGTGGCCTACGATCCCTTCCTCAGCGAGGAGGCGGCGGCGAAGCTCGGGGTCGAGCTGGTGGGTCTCCAGGACATCTTCCGCCGCAGCGACGCGATCACCCTGCACGTGCCGCTCACCGACCAGACGAAGAACATGGTGGCGGCGGCGCAGATGGCGCAGATGAAGCCGGGCGCGCTGTTGATCAACTGCGCCCGCGGCGGCCTGGTGGACGAGCAGGCGCTGGCGGACGCGCTCAAGTCGAAGCGCCTGGGCGGCGCCGCGCTCGACGTCTTCGAGAACGAGCCGCCCGCGGCCGACCACCCGCTCTTCTCCTGCGAGAACTTCATCGCCACGCCCCACCTGGGCGGCAGCACCGAGGACGCCCAGCAGAACGTCGCCGCCATCGTCTGCGAAGCGATGGTGGAGTACCTGACCACCGGGACCGTGCGGAACGCGGTCAACGTCCCCTCGGTCACCGGCGAGGTGCTGGAGCGCCTCGGCCCCTTCCTGCGGCTTGCGGAGAAGCTGGGCAAGTTCGCGGGGCAGATCGCCATGCAGGGCGACGCCGGCGCGCCGGAGCAGATCGAGATCGCCTATGCCGGCGAAGTGGCGCAGCACCCGACCGCGCCGCTCACCGCCGCCGTCCTCAAGGGCGTGCTCGGCACCTTCCTCGCCGAGCCGGTGAACGAAGTCTCCGCCCCGGCGCTCGCGCGCGAGCGCGGCCTCTCCATCCAGGAAGTGAAGACCAGCGAGACGCCGGACTTCGCCAGCCTGATCAGCGTCCGGCTGCGCTGCGGGAAGGACGCCAGCACCTCCGTCGCCGGCACCATCGTGGGCAAGCGCGAGCCGCGCCTGGTCCGCGTCCAGAAGTTCGAGCTGGAGGCGGTGCCGGAAGGGGCCATTCTGGTGATGCACAACGACGACAAGCCCGGCGTGATCGGCAACGTCGGCCGCACCCTCGGCGAGGCGCAGGTGAACATCGCCCAGTTCGCGCTCGCCCGCGACCGCAAGAGCGGCGAGGCGCTGGCGCTGGTGAACGTCGACTCCGTCGCGGGCGCGGAGGTGCTCGAACGGCTGCGCAAGCTGCCGAACGTGCGCAACGTGCAACAGGTCGTGCTGTGAAAGCTGCGCTCGCGCTCTCGCTCCTGGCGGCCCTCGCCTGCTCCCGGAAGGCGCAGGAGACGCACGTCGCGGTCGCGCGCCCGGCGCCGGCCGCGGCCGATGCCGGCCCGGCCGCGAAACCGGCGGTCACCACCCAGGGGTCCGACATCTCCTGGCTGGTGGGCACCTGGGAGCGCCAGTCCGGGCCCAAGGAGTGGCTGCTGTTCAACGCGCCGAAGGAAGTGGGCGTGCTCTCGGGCAGCCCGCCTTCGCTCACCAGCCGGGGCGAGTTCATCCCCACCGGCCGATCCGTCTCCCTCTTCTTCCGCGGCGTGGGCGGCACCATCGAGCGCGTCCTCGAAGCCTCGGCCGATTTCACCGAGCTGCACGAGAGCGGCACCCCGCCTGCGACGTACCGCCGCGGCTCCCCGCCGTGATAGGGAAACCCTCATGTCCAACGTGGTGATCGTCGGCGCCCAGTGGGGGGACGAGGGGAAGGGGAAGGTCGTCGACCTCTTCACCTCCTGGGCCGACGTGGTGGTGCGCTACCAGGGCGGAGCGAACGCCGGGCACACGCTGGTGGTGGGCGGGGTGAAGACGGTCCTGCACCTGGTGCCGAGCGGCGTCCTGCACCCGGGAAAGAAGTGCGTGATCGGCAACGGGGTGGTGGTCGATCCGGAAGCGCTGATGGAGGAGGTCGACCTGCTGCGCAGCCGCGGCCTGCTCTCCGATCCCACCCAGCTGGTGGTGAGCGAGAACGCCCACGTGATCCTGCCGTACCACAAGCGCATCGACGCCGGGCGCGAGAAGCAGAAGGCGATTGGCACCACCGGCCGCGGAATCGGCCCCTGCTACGAGGACAAGGTGGCGCGGCGCGGGATCCGCATCCGCGACGTGCTCAAGGCCAGCGCGCTGAAGGACAAGCTGGACCAGCGCCTGCGCGAGGCCAACGCGCAGATCAAGGCGCTGGGCGGCGAGAAGTGCGAGCTGCAGCCGCTCATCGACTGGGCCTTGCAGCTGGGCGAGCGGATGCGGCCTTACGTCGGCGACTCCAGCGAGGTCCTCTCTCACGAGATCGCCAAGGGGAGGGCGGTGCTCTTCGAGGGCGCGCAGGGAACGCTCTTGGACATCGATCACGGGACCTACCCGTACGTCACCTCCTCGAACACGGTGGCCGGGAACGCGGCGGTCGGCTCCGGCCTCGGTCCCACCGCCATCGACTCGGTGATCGGCATCACCAAGGCGTACACCACCCGGGTCGGGAACGGCCCCTTGCCCACCGAGCTGAACGACGCCACGGGCGAGAGGCTGCGCAAGGTGGGGGCCGAGTTCGGCGCCACCACCGGGCGGCCGCGCCGCTGCGGCTGGCTCGACGCGCTGGTGCTGCGCTACGCCGCCCGGGTGAACGGCCTCTCCGGGCTGGCGATGACCAAGCTCGACGTGCTCACCGGCTTCGACAGGATCATGGTGGCCGTCGCGTACCGGCTGGCGAGCGGCAAGACGGTGAGCGAGTTCCCCTCCGACCCCGAGCTGCTGGAGCAGGCCCAGCCGGTCTACGAGGAGCTGCCGGGATGGAAGGAGCCGCTCGGGGACCAGCGCGAGTACCAGGAGCTGCCGGAGAACGCGCGCCGGTACATCGAGCGGGTGGAGCAGCTGGTCGGCGTGGAGACGATCGCCGTCTCGGTCGGGGCGGAGCGCGGCGAGACGATCGTTCGCAAGAACCCATTCCGCCACGTTTGAGGATTGCGTGAGCCCCCGCCCCACGTGGAAAGGTGGAGGAGGGCTGGCCGAAGGGATCGGAGTCCGCTTCGGGGCCGTGTCCCCGGGGCGGGCAGCGGAGCAGCAGCACCAGGAGGAGGTAGCCGTGACAGAAGCGATCATCGTCGATGCCATCCGGACCGCGCGCGGCAAGCGCAAGGGCGCGCTCTCGGCGCTCCATCCCGTCGATCTCCTGGCGCGCACGCTGTCCGGCGCGCTGGACCGGGCGAACGTCAAGCCGCAGGACGTGGATGACGTGATCATGGGCTGCGTCACCCAGGTCGGCGAGCAGGGGATGAACATCGCCCGCGGCGCCGTCTTGGCGGCGGGCCTCCCGGTGGAGATCCCCGGCGCGACCGTGAACCGCTTCTGCGGCTCCGGGCTGCAGGCGGTGAACTTCGGCGCGCAGGCGATCGCCAGCGGCGCCGCGCAGCTGGTGGTGGCCGGGGGCGTCGAGCACATGACGCGCGTGCCGATGGGCTCCGACGCGGTGGGCGGCGACGGCCCCGTGTCGCCGGGGTTGCAGCAGATCTGGCCCGACCTCGTGCCGCAGGGGCTGTCCGCCGAGATGATCGCGGCGAAGTGGGGATATACCCGCCAGCAGCTCGACGAGTTCGCGGTCGCCTCCCAGCGGAAGGCGGCCAACGCCATCGAGCGCGGCTGGTTCTCGCGGGAGATCCTTCCCCTCAAGCTCGCGGACCGCGTCTTCGATCGCGACGAGCACCCGCGGCCGGGCACCACGGTGGAGACGCTCGCCGCCCTCAAGCCGTCGTTCAAGGAAGACGGCGTGCTGCACGCGGGCAACTCCTCCGGCATCGTCGACGGCGCCGCCGCGGTGGTGATCGCCTCGAAGGGGCGCGCGCGTTCGCTCGGCCTCAAGCCGCGCGCGCGGATCGTCTCCATGGCGGTGGCCGGCAGCGACCCGGTGCTGATGCTCACCGGCCCCATTCCCGCCGCCCGCAAGGCGCTGGTGCAGGCGGAGCTGAAGCTGCAGGACATCGACGTCTTCGAGATCAACGAGGCCTTCGCCCCGGTGCCGCTGGTGGTGGCGCAAGAGCTGGGGATCCCGCTGGAGAAGGTGAACCCGAACGGCGGCGCCATCGCGCTGGGGCACCCTCTCGGCGCGACCGGCGCGATGCTGCTCGCCAGCGCGCTGCACGAGCTGGAGCGCACGGGCCAGCGCCGCGCGCTGATCACCCTCTGCATCGGCTACGGGATGGGGATCGCCACCATCGTCGACCGCAAGGTGGACTGACGGAGTTTTGGGGACACTTTACGACCCGGGTCGGATTGTGTCCCCGAAACCCAGCCTGGCTCACCTCCTGCGCGGGTGTGCGAGTCCGGTGCACCCACGGAGCGGAAGCAATCTTTGATCGCTCGCGCCGCGGCCGTATCTTCTCTGCATGCTGCCACTCCTCATCGCTGCCCTCCTCGGAGATGCCACCTCCCTGATCGCCGCCGGAGACAAGGCGTTCGCCTCCCGCGATTTGCGCTCCGCGCTGGTCGCGTACCAGGATGCGACCCGCGAGGATCCCTCCAGCGCCGCCGTCTTCGTCCGCCTCGCCGGGACCTACGCGAAGATGGGCCACGACGCGGAGGCGATCGAGTACTTCCAGCACGCGCTCAAGCTCGAATCGAGGAACGCGAGCGCCCAGCAAGGCATCGCCGCCTCGCGCGAGCGCCTCGCGATTCTCTCTCCGCCGAAGCCGCGCATCGACGAAGCAGGCGCTCGCGAGCGGTACACCGCCGCGGTGTCGCTGATCAACGAGCGGAAGTACGGCGAAGCCCTGCTCGCGCTCGACGAGGCGCTGCGGAGGAAGCCCGGATACGGCGTGGCGCTGGTCGCTCGCGGCTCGGCCCAGATGGGCCTCCTGCACTACGACGCGGCGGCCGCCGATTACGCGGCCGCGCGCAGCGCGGATCCGTCGCTCGCTTCGCCGCTGTTCGGGCTCGCCGAGGCGTACCGTGCCCTCGGATCGCCGCAGAAGGCCGCGGAGCTCTACCGCGAGTACGCCACCAGCGCCGCCGTCGACGTCCAGCCGCAGCTCAAGGAGTACGCTGCGCGAAATGCGCAGGCGCTGGCCAGTCAGTAAGTTCCCCCAGGGGATGTCGGTGCCCGGACGCGGTCGAGCGGCTTAGCGTTGCGCCGCGCGGCTTGAGGATCTATGTCTGCGCCGCACATCGCACCCTGAACCGCACTCGATGCCGAAAAGTCCGAAAACCAGCACCGAACAGCCTCTCGCGCCCAGCGCAACGCCCGACGTCCTGGGGCCGATGCCTGCGACCGCGAAAGCGGCGGTGGCCCCGCCCCGGAACGGCCAGGACGTGGCTCGCACGGAGGATCAGCATCCCGGCGAGCCCGTGCACCCCGGCGTTCCGCTGGCGCCGCCGGGGATCGTTCCGGAATCGGACGTCCGGGTGCACACGCCCGCCGCCGCGGCGCCGCAGCGCGATCACGGCCACGTCAACGAGGGGCTCGGGGAGCTGCCCTGGGCGTACGGCGACGCGCGCCTGGTCGGCCTGGCCCGCGATCCCACCACCTTGTTCGTGTACTGGGATTTTTCGCAGCAGCAGATCGAGCAGGCCTTCGCGGGGCTGGGCCCCGCGCGCGCGGTGCTCAAGCTGTGGAACACGCGCGCCGGCAACGGCGACCTGGCGCGGGAGACGGACGTGTTCCTGGAAGCGCGCGGCTGGTACGTGCGCGACCTGCCGCCGGGCGCGGAGCTCCGCGCCGAGCTGTGGGCGATCGGCGAGCGCGGCGCGCGGCTGATGCGCGCGGCCCGGCCGGTGCGGCTGCCTCCGGCGGCCCCGTCCGATCAGCTGGAGGCGTTCTATCTGCGTCTCCCGCTCGAGCAATCGATCGCCTTTGGCATCTCCGGCGGCCGCCCGCTCAACTACGGCGGAGCGGCGCCCGCGGGCTGGGAGCGCAGGCTGCAGCCGCGCAGCTTCAGCGGCTCCAGCTTCGGCGGCGCCTACGGCTCGAGCCCGGGCGGCAAGCTTCCCTGGAGCCTGACGCACTTGCCCGACGGCGGGAGTGGCGAATGAGCCGCGGCGCGCTCTCCATCGTCCTGCACGCGCACCTGCCCTACGTCCGGCACCCGGAGTACCCCGAGTTCCTCGAGGAGGACTGGCTCTACGAGGCGATCACCGAGACCTACCTGCCGCTGCTGGAGGTCTTCGATCGCTGCGTCGACGACCGGATCCCGTTCCGCATCACCCTGACGCTGACGCCGCCCCTGGTGGGAATGCTGCGCGACGAGCTGCTCATGTCGCGCTACGCAAAGCGGCTCGATTCGCTCTGCGAGCTCTGCGACAAGGAAGTGCACCGCACCCGCACCGACGCCAGGTTCGGGCCGCTCGCCTGGCATTACCGCGAGCACCTCTACCACCTGCGCAGGCTCTTCCATGACCGCTACCACCGCGATCTGATCGCCGCCTTCAAGCGGCTTCAAGATTCCGGGGCGCTGGAGATCATCACCTGCGGCGCCACGCACGGCTTCTTGCCCCTGATGGTGCACCCGGAGTCGATCCGGGCGCAGATCCAGGTGGCCTGCATGCACTACCGCATGCACTTCGGGCGGGACCCGCGCGGGATCTGGCTGCCGGAGTGCGGGTACGCGCCCGGGATCGATCGCTATCTCGCCGCGGAGAACATCCGCTTCTTCTTCGTCGACTCGCACGCGCTGGCCAACGCGGTTCCCCGCCCGCGCCGCGGCGTCTACGCGCCGGTGTACACGCCGAGCGGCGTGGCGGCGTTCGCGCGCGATCCGGAGAGCTCCATGCAAGTGTGGAGCGCGGAGAACGGGTATCCCGGAGACCCGGTGTACCGCGAGTTCTACCGCGACATCGGCTGGGACCTCGACTACGACTACATCCGCCCGTACATCCAGGCCACCGGCGATCGGAAGAACACCGGCATCAAGTACTACCGGATCACCGGCAAGGTGCCGCTCGGCGAGAAGGAGCCGTACGACCCCGCCGCGGCGCGCGCCCGGGCCGAGCAGCACGCCGGCAACTTCCTCTTCAACCGCACCAAGCAGGTCGAGTTCCTCATCGACTCGTTCGGCGACGGCGGGCCGCCGCCGATCATCATCTCCCCGTACGACGCCGAGCTCTACGGGCACTGGTGGTACGAGGGGCCGATCTTCCTCGACTACCTGATCCGCAAGGCGGCGCACGACCAGGACGTGCTCCGGCTGCAGTCGCCGGTCGATTACCTGATCGAGAATCCCGAGCAGCAGCTGGCGCAGCCGCCGATGTCCTCCTGGGGCGCCGGCGGGTACGCGGCGGTCTGGCTCGACGAGGGCAACGACTGGATCTACCGGTACCTGCACAAGGCGTCGGAGCGGATGATCGAGCTCGCCCGCCTGCACCAGGATGCGAGCGGTGTGACGCGCCGCGCGCTCAACCAGGCGGCCCGCGAGCTGCTGCTCGCCCAGTCGTCGGACTGGGCGTTCATCATCAAGACCGGGACGATGGTCGACTACGCGGTCCGGCGGACGCGGGAGCACCTGCTCCGCTTCTCCCGGATCTACGACCAGGTGAAGGCGAACGGCGTCGACGAGAGCTGGCTGGCGGGCGTCGAGAACCGGGACAATCTCTTCCCGGAAATCGACTACCGCGTGTACCGGCCAGCCTGACGGGCGCCCGCTGTCCGAGAGCTGAGGAGTGCACATCCTCACACCGTCTCTTGGTAGACGGAGGAGGGATGACGCTGCGGGTCGCGCTGGTCTCGACACCTTTCGTTGCCGTGCCCCCGAAGGCTTACGGGGGGACCGAGCTGGTGGTTGCCGATCTGGCGAAAGCGCTGACCGCCCGCGGAGCGCAGGTCGTCGTGTACGCCACGGGCGACTCGGAGCTGCCGGGCATCGAGGTGCGTTCCTATTTCTCGGCCGCCCATTGGCCGCCCAATCGTGAGTTGGAGAGCGCCCACGCCCGCTGGTCGCTGCGCGACATCGCGCAGGATCCGCGCGGATTCGACGTGGTCCACATCCACTCGCCTTCGGCGGTCGGGCTGGCCCGGCTCTGCGGCTACCCGGTGGTCTACACGCTCCACCACGACCGCGACGACGAGCTGAGCGCTCTCTACCGCCGTGCGCCAAACGTGGCGCTGGTGGCGATCAGCCATTCCCAGGCGGGACGGGAGCCGGTGCCCGTCCGGGGAGTGGTGCACCACGGGCTGGACCCCTCGCGCTACCGCCGCATGCCGGACCAGGGCTACCTGCTCTTCCTCGGCCGCTACGATCGGGTGAAAGGGGTCGTCCATGCCATCGAGGTGGCCGCGCGGGCCGGGCTCCCGCTGGTGATGGCCGGCGCCCCTCACGAAGGCGACTACTACGAGGTGGAGGTCAAGCCGCTCGTCCGGCGCCACGGCGTAATGGAGCTCGGGCCGGTGGGCGGCGCGCGCAAGGCGGCGCTGATCGCCCGCGCCCGCGCGCTGCTCTTTCCCATCGAATGGGAGGAGCCGTTCGGCCTGGTGATGATCGAGGCGATGCTCAGCGGCGTCCCGGTGATCGGGCACGCCCGCGGCGCCGTGCCGGAGGTTGTGGACGACGGCATCACCGGCGTGGTCTGCGACGGCCCGTCGGAGATGGTGGCCGCGGCCCGGATCGCCGACAAGCTCTTCAAGCGGGAGCGGATCCGCGAGCACGCCGTCCGGCGCTGGTCGGCGGAAAGAATGGCCGACGAGTACCTCGCGGTGTACCGCTCCGTGCTGGTGGAGCAGGACGCGGCGGAGGGAGCGGAGCCCGGAGCCGCCGCGGAAGGCTAGGGTGGAATGATGCCCGGCCGCTCTTTGGTGATCGCCGAGGCGAACGACCTGCTCGGGTACGAGGATCTCGGCTCGCTGCCGGAATCGACCGGCACCGACAAGCTGGTGCTGAAGCGCGGCAACCTGTTCGCGGTGGCGAGCCGGATGGGCGACATCTGGCCGGCCGGCGCGCGCGATCAGGGCGCCTATTTCGAGGACACCCGGTTCCTCAGCAAGCTGAAGTTGACGGTGGCCGGCGGTCCACCGGTGGTGCTCTCCACCCAGACCCGGCCCGAGTACATCTCCCAGGTCGATCTCACCGTCACCAGCTCGCACTTCGGCGGGGTGTTCCGCGACCCGGTGAACTTCCTGCACCTGCGCCGGGAGCAGCTGATCGACGAGCACTTCGTCGAGCGGCTGACCTTGACCAACTACCTGGTGCGGGACATCGACTACTGGGTCGAGTACGAGTTCGCCTCCGACTTCGCCGATCAGTTCGAGGTGCGGGGAGCGAAGCGGCGCGCGCGAGGGACGTACTTCCAGCCGCTGGTGCGCGAGGACGGCGTCCTCTCCTTCTACCAGGGCCGCGACGGCGTGCTCTACCGCACCGAGGTCTTCTTTCCCACCCGGAGGCCGGACCGCATCGAAGGAGGCCGCGCGCGGTTCGAGTTCCATCTCGGGCCGAACGAGACCGCGAGCCTGGAGCTGCACGCGCTGCCCTCGATGCACGCGGTCCGCTCGGGCACTTCGGTGCGCGAGGCCGCGGATGCGGCCCGCCAGCCCGGGTTCCGCCCGCCGCCCACGGCGACCGAGGAGCCCGAGTCCAACTGGATCTTCCCCGGCTCGCATCCCAACTCGCAGCCGCCTGCGCCGAGGCGGTTCGACGAGCGGCTCTCCCGCGCCCGCGCCGACTACCGCCAGTGGGCCGACGCCAGCACCCGGATCCACAGCAACGAAGAGGCGCTCAACTGGGCCCTCTCCCAGGCCGTCGCGGACCTGAAAGCGCTCTCCATCTTCTGGGGAGGCCGCAAGGTGATCTCCGCCGGGGTCCCCTGGTACGCCTCGCCGTTCGGGCGCGACGCGCTGATCGCGGGGTTCCAGGCGCTGCTGGTGAACCCGGACATCGCGCGCGAGTCCCTGCTCTTCCTCGCCGCTCACCAGGGAAAGAAGGTCGACGACTTCCGCGAGGAGGAACCGGGCAAGATCCTCCACGAGATCCGGCGGGGCGAGCTGGCGCGGACGGGCGAGGTGCCGCACACGCCGTACTACGGGAGCGTCGATTCCACTCCGCTCTTCCTCATCCTCTTCACCGAGTACCTGATCTGGACCAACGACCGGGCGACGGGCGAGCAGCTGCTGCCGGCGGCGGAAGCGGCGCTGCGCTGGATCGACGAGTGGGGGGACAAGGACGGCGACGGGTTCGTGGAGTACCAGCGGAAGACGGAGCGCGGCCTGCGCAACCAGGGCTGGAAGGACTCCTGGGACGGCGTTCCTCACCTCGACGGGACCCCGGCGGAGGCGCCCATCGCGCTGGTCGAGGTGCAAGGCTACTGCATCGACGCCCGGCGGCGGATGGCGCGCCTCTATCGCCACCTTGGCCGCCGGCAGGAGGCCGCGCGCTGCATGCTCGCCGCGCAGCGGCTGGTGCGGCGGCTCGACGAGGCGTTCTGGATGGAGAAGCAGGGGACGTACGCGATCGCGCTCGACGCCGGGAAGCGGCGGGTGGAGAGCGTCTCCTCCAACCCCGGACACCTCCTGTTCTCGCGCGCCATTCCCGGTCCGCGGGCGCGGCGCGTCGCCCGATCCCTGATGTCTGCCGACAGCTTCTCCGGATTTGGCATCCGCACGCTCGCGAAAGGGCAGCGGGCGTACAACCCGCTCAGCTACCACGACGGGACGGTGTGGCCGCACGACAACTCGCTGATCGCGATGGGCTTCTCCAACTACGGGATGCAGAAGCTCGCCTCCCAGGTGCTCTCCGGCGCCTACGACGCCTGCCGCCAGTTCCGCCACTACCGCCTGCCGGAGCTGTTCTGCGGGCTGGCGCGCGCGGAGGGGGATCTGGTGGTCAGCTATCCGGTGTCGTGCTCGCCGCAGGCCTGGGCCTCCGGCGCGCTCTTCCTCATGCTCCGCGCCTGCCTGGGGATCTACCCGGACGCGCAGCGCAGGACGCTGAAGATCGTCAACCCGCACCTTCCGCCGCCCCTCACGCGCCTGCGGCTCGAGCGGCTGCGCATCGGCGATACGCGCGTCACCGTCGAGTTCACCTCCGACGGCGACACCTGCTTCGCGGCCGTGCGCGAGATGGAAGGCGAGCCGCTCTCCATCCGCATCGAGGTGGGCGCCCAGCGGGAGGATACGTAGGAAATTGCCTTCCCAGGGAACCGGTTTGCCTATGCGGTCTGTCGCTCGTTGAACGGAGAGCCTGCCCGGAAGCCGGCCATCCGCCTCTGTGCGAGCGCGACGACCTTCCGGCCGCGCTGGGTCTGGCTGAGCGCCTTGAGGAAGATGAACCCGAGCAGGGCGATGAAACCGCCGGGCAGCACGATCGCGGCGAGGAACAAGGTGAGTTTGCGGTTCACATTGAACGTGAGTGTGCACGGGCGGTGCCAGTGCGAAGTCCGCTGCGCACCGCGGTATGGGCGTGCTACACAGGCGGTCGATGGCCACGGCGCTCCAGAGCGTGCAGGACGCGGCCGATCGGCTGCGCGCCGCGAACTATCTCCCCTCGCCGGAGATCGCTTCCAGCGCCTTTCTCGCCGATCGCCTGGAGAAGCCGATCCTGGTGGAAGGCCCCGCCGGCGTCGGCAAGACCGAGCTGGCGCGCGCCCTCGCCCAGGCCACGGGGCGCATCCTCTTGCGGCTCCAATGCTACGAGGGGCTCGACGAATCCAAGGCGCTGTACGAATGGGAGTACGCGAAGCAGCTGCTCTACACCCAGCTGCTCAAGGACAAGATCGCGGAGACGATCGCGGGCGCGGGTACGCTCTCCGAAGCCGCCGAGCGAATCGCCGGATCGGAGGACCTCTTCTTCAGCGAGCGGTTCCTGCTGCCCCGTCCGGTGCTGGCCGCCATCCGCTCGCCGCAGCCGGCGCTGCTCCTGGTGGACGAGATCGACAAGGCGGATCCGGAGTTCGAGGCCTTCCTGCTGGAGGTGCTCGCCGACAGCGCCGTCACCATCCCGGAGCTGGGAACCATCCGCGCGGTGCACACGCCTCGGGTGGTGCTCACCTCGAACGCGGCGCGCGAGCTGTCGGACGGGCTCAAGCGGCGCTGCCTGCACCTGTACATCGACTACCCGACGCCGCAGCGGGAGCTGGAGATCGTGCGCGCGCGCGTGCCGGGCGTCTCCGAGCAGCTGGCGCGGAAGGTGGTGGCGGCGGTGCAGGCGGTGCGCAAGCTCGATCTGAAGAAGGCGCCCTCGATCAGCGAGACGCTGGACTGGGTGCGGGCGCTGACGCTGCTCAACGCCGCGACGCTGGAGCCGCAGCTGGTCGCGGACACGCTCTCAACCATCCTCAAGTACGAGGCGGACATCGCCAAGGCGAAGGAGCACCTCGCGTACATCGCGGGGGCGGAGCTGCGCTGAGCGGGGTTGGAAGCCCGAGCGGTTGCGAGCCTGGGACGAGCAACTCGACGCTGTATCTTCCGCCCCGAGCTCCGCTCGGGGCCGGCGTTAACGATGCCGGCCGTCGAAGAGCGCCGACTCGCGCCGGGCCTGCACCTGCACCTGCTGGTCGAGATACCCGGGATACCCGACGCGCACCGAGCGATCGTTCACCTCCTGCAGGTCGATCCCGAGCTTCTTGTCGGCGACCAGGAACCCGCCGTGCGACTTGAACAGGTAGTAGACGGCGGCGTCGTCGACCGACATGCCCTGCTCATCGGGCCGGTAGGTATCCTCGCCCACCTGCAAGAGGACCACGCCCGGCGAGACCTGCCGCGCGTCCGTGAACCGGAACGTCTTCAGCTGCGCCTCGTGGTTGGCCCAGGGCGCGAGGTTGTGCCGCTCGGCGCCCGTGCGGCGCTTCAGCTGCTCGATGGCCCCCAGCGTCTTCGGGTGCGTCAGACGGCGCACGCCGTCCCAGTCCTGCCGCACCACCCGCGAGAGGTACTGCTGCAGGGTGGCCTTGGCGAGGAAGATGTCCGGCGATTCCTCGTCGAGCATCGACTCGACGCCCGATTCCGTCCGTTTGTCGACGCTGGCCGTGTTCGTCACCAGCGCTCCTGCGAGAAGCAATGTTGCCGTAAACATGGGTGTTCCCCTCCCCCCGACCGCTGGTATTGCCCCGACCCCTCGTTCCCGGTACCGTTCTGGGGACACCATTTTGATGGTGTCCCCGTAGATGCGGCGGCCCGTCTGCAAAGGGGGCTGCCACCCGAGCGCAAGGTGGGCATACGGAGGGGGCGCCGCAAGGGGCGCAGCGCGTCAGGCGCTTGCGCGCTGCAAGGGCGCCGCGACTGCCACGCGATCGCGGCCGAGCCGCTTCGCTTCGTACAGGGCGCTGTCCGCTTTCTCGATCAACCCCGCGATGTCCTGCGCGTCGACTCCCAGGGT
>JBGQLA010000095.1:0-13806 GCA_041499865.1 Deltaproteobacteria bacterium | reverse complement strand
GCTCCCGGTCGCCGGACAGGCGGAAGCCGTCTTCGCCTTCGCATCGCTCGCCTGCGTCGGCGGGTTGGCCGTCGCCTGCTTCGCCAAGGCGTGCGGCGCGGTCTTCCTCGGCTCGCCACGCTCCGCCGCCGCGGCCGCGGCGCGGGAGGCGCCCAGCCAGATGGTGGGACCGATGCTGGCGCTGGCCGCGGCCTGCGCCATCGCCGGCCTTTCCGGCCCGTGGCTCCTTCGCGTCCTCGAGCTTCCGGTGATGCAACTCGGCGGGGTCTCCCTCGCGGCGACCCCCGCGCGGCAGGGCCTGCAGGCCACCGCGACCCTGGGCGCCGCCCTGATCGCGCTCGCCTGCGCGATCGCGCTCGTCCGCCGCTGGCTCCTGCGCCGCCAGCCCGCCGCCTCGTCGGTGACCTGGGCCTGCGGCTACGCCTCGGTGAGCCCGTCGATGCAGTACACGGCAAGCTCGTTTGCCCGCCCGCTGATCGCCGTCTTTCGCGGCGTGCTCCTGCCGCAGCGGCACCAGATCATCGCGGCCGCCTCTTTCTCCACCACCGTCGCGGTCGAGGAGCACTGCCCGGACCCCGTCGAGCGCTTCGCGCTCGAGCCGGCGCTGCACGGCTCCGGGGTGGTGCTCGCGCTGCTGCGGCGGGCGCAGCCGACGCGGGTACAGTCCTACGTCCTCGCCATCTTCGTCGCCCTGATCGCGCTCCTCTGGTGGAGGCTCGGATGAGAACCGCGCTGCACCTGGCAATCTTGATGGCCTTCCCGCCCCTGCTTCCGGGAGTGATCAACCGGGTGAAGGCCGCGTTCGCCGGCCGCCGCGGCCCTCCCGTGCTGCAGCTCTACTTCGACCTCTGGAAGCTCTTGCGCAAAGGCGCGGTGTACAGCACCACCACCACCTGGATCTTCCGCGCCGGTCCGGTGGTCACCCTGGCCGCGCTGCTGGTGGCGGCGCTCCTCCTGCCTCTCGGCGGCGGGCTGCCGGCGCCGGCGGCGTTCCCCGGCGACGTGGTGCTCTTCGCCTACCTCCTCGGCGCCGGGCGCTTCGCCACCGTGCTCGCCGCCCTGGACACCGGCTCCTCCTTCGAAGGGATGGGGGCGAGCCGGGAGGTGACCTTCGCGGCGTTGGCGGAGCCGGCGCTCTTCCTCTCCATCGCCGGCCTGGCCCTGGCGCGCGGGACCCTCTCCTGGACCGCCATGCTCTCGGGCCAGATGCCCGCCTGGCACCTCTACGGTCCCGCGTTCGCCATGCTGATCGGGGCGCTCATCCTGGTGGCGCTGGCGGAGAACAGCCGCATCCCGTTCGACGACCCGAACACGCACCTCGAGCTGACCATGGTCCACGAGGTGATGGTGCTCGATCATTCCGGGCCGGACTTCGCGCTCATCCTCTACGGCGCCTCGATCAAGCTCTTCCTCCTCGGCGCCATCATCGTCCGGCTCGCCTTTCCCTTCGAGGCCAGCATCCGCGCCCACGTCGCGCTCTTCCTCGCCGGCATGATCGTCTTCGCGGTGGTGGTGGGCCTGGTCGAGTCCACCTTCGCCCGGCTGCGCATGAACCGCATCCCGCAGATCCTCATCGCCGCCAGCGTCTTCGCGGCGCTGGCGATGGCGGTGATCCTCATCCGGGTGAACGCATGACCAACGTCGCGCTCGACATCGCCCTCGTCCTCGCCCTGGTCCTCGGGATCGCTTCGCTGGGCACCAGCCGCCTCGGCGCGGCCATCCGCTACTTCTCCATGCAGGCCGCCTGCGTGGCGATGGTCCCGCTCCTGATCGAGACCCGCTCGGGCGAGCTGAGCGTTCACGCCTGGATCCTCTTCGCGGCGACGATGGTGCTGAAGGTGGCCGGCGTGCCCCACTTCCTCAACCGCTCCCTGCGCGAGGCTTCGGTGCGCACGGAGATCGAGCCGCTGATCGGATTCGGCACCACCCTGGGCATCGGCGGCGGGCTGGTGGCGCTCTCCTTCGCGCTCGCCCGCCAGCTGCCCCTTCCCCAGAAGCCCGCCTCGGATCTCCTGGTCCCCATCGCCTTCAGCCTGCTGATGATCGGGCTGCTCTTGATCGTCAGCCGCACCAAGGCCGTCACCCAGGTGGTCGGGTACCTGATCATGGAGAACGGGATCTTCCTCTTCGGCCTGATCCTCATCGACGTGTTCCCGTACCTGATCGAGATCGGCGTGCTGCTCGATCTCTTCGTGGCGGTGTTCGTGATGGGCATCGTCATCTTCCACATCAACCGCGCGTTCGATCACATCGACTCGCACCAGCTCGACTCCCTCAAGGACTGACATGCTGGCGACGCTGCTCCTGCTCCCGCCGATCGCTGCCGCCGTCTCGCTGGCGAAGATCTCCGATCGCCTCCGCCTGCAGATTCTCCGGGCGGCGGCCTTCGTCCACCTCGGCCTTTCCATCGCCTTGTGGATGCGGCCGGGCGGAGAGCTCTTCGGCGGATTCGTCTCGCTGGACGCGGTCGGGCTCCTGGTGTTGAGCCCCACCAGCGCGCTCTTCGCCGGCGTCTCCGTCTACCTGGGCGGCTACCTGGCGCGCGCCGAGCGGCGGTCGCACCGGATCTTCATCGCCGCCCTGCTGGTGCTGGAAGGTGCGCTCACCCTCGCCTGCGCCAGCCAGCACCTGGGCCTCTTCTGGGTGGCGCTGGAGACCTCCACGCTGGTCAGCGCGCCCCTGATCTACTTCCACCACACCGGGCGCGCCCTCGAGGCCACCTGGAAGTACCTGATCGTCGGCTCGGTGGGCATCGCCCTGGCGCTGCTCGGCACCGTCTTCCTCGCCATCGCGGCCACCAACCCTTCCGGCGGATCCACGCTCTGGATCCGGGATCTGACGGCGGCCGGCGCGCATCTCTCCAAGCCCTGGCTGCACGCGGCGTTCGTCCTGCTCCTGATGGGCTACGGCACCAAGATGGGCCTCGCCCCGATGCACGCCTGGAAGCCCGACGCGTACGGGGAGGCGCCGCCGCCCGTCGCGGGCCTGATGGCGGGAACCTTCACCAACTGCGCCTTCCTCGGGGTGCTGCGGGCGACGCAGATCTGCGCGCACGCGGGCGAGGCGAAGTTCGCCAGCTCGCTCTTGATCCTCCTCGGGCTGGTGTCGCTGGCGGTGGCGGCCGTGTTCATCATCGGCCAGGCGGACTACCGGCGCCTTCTCGCGTATGCCAGCGTCGAGCAGATGGGCGTGCTGGTGTTCGGGCTCGGCTTCGGCGTCCTCGGCGCGCAGGGCTCGCTGCTGCACGTGCTGAACAACGCTCTGAACAAGGGGATCCTCTTCCTCGCCGCCGGCAACCTCCTCCAGCTCTATGGCACGAGCGCCATCTCCGGCGTCGCCGGCGCGTTGCGGCGGGCGCCGGCCACCGGCGCGCTGCTGGTGGTCGGGCTCTTCGCGGCCGTCGGATTGCCGCCGTTCGGCCTCTTCATCTCGGAGTTCATGATCCTCCGCGCCGCTCTCGCCGGTGGGGCATCGGCGTGGCCGGCGGCGCTGTACCTGGGCCTGCTCGCGGTGATCTTCCTCGGCATGTGCGTCGCCATCCTTCCCATGGCGCAGGGGGAGAGCTCCCCGCGGGAGGGACCTCTTCCGGAACCGGTGTCCACGATCCTGCCGCCCTTCGCATTCGCCGCCGCGGCCCTGATCCTCGGCGTCTACGTCCCGCCGCCGATGGCCCGCCTGATCGACTCCGCGGCGCGGCAGATGGGAGGAGGCTAGAGCGATGGCGACGCTCCCTCTCTCCAGCGAGCGGCGAGCGGCCACGGGGTGGCTCGCGAACGGGACCGCGCTCTCCCTCGAGGCGGTGGCCGCGCGGCCGCTGCGGGATCTCTCCGCCGTCGCGCTCGAGTCGCGCGAGCAGCGAAAGCACCTGATCGCCCTCTTCCCCTTCAGCGACGGCGCGCGCGATCGGCTGCTGCTCGTCACCGGCGAGGCGATGAGCGCCCGGCTCTCCGCCACCGCGTTCGAGCTAAAAGGCGAAAGCGGCTGGCCGTCGATCACCCCGCTCTGGCCGGAGGCGCACCTCTTCGAACGCGAGATCTGCGAGCGCTGGGGATTCGTGCCCGAAGGACATCCCTGGCTGAAGGCGGTGCGCGGACACCGCGAGCTGGAGGCGGAGCCCCACTCGCCGCCGCACCCGTTCCTCCGCGCCGAAGGCGAAGGCGTGCACGAGGTCGCGGTCGGCCCCATCCACGCCGGGATCATCGAACCGGGTCACTTCCGCTTCCAGTGCTTCGGCGAGGAGATCCTGCATCTAGAAGTCCAGCTCGGATACCAGCAGCGCGGCGCCGAGGAGCTGCTCGAGCAGGCCAGGCCTGCGCGGCGCATGGCCGTCGCCGAGTCGATCGCGGGCGACACGGCGGTCGGGCACGCGCTCGCGTACTGCGTCGCGCTGGAGGGGCTCTCGGGAACCCGGGTGCCGCTGCGCGCCCACGCCATCCGCGGCCTGGCGCTGGAGATCGAGCGCGTCTGCAACCACGTCGGGGACCTCGGGGCGCTGTGCAACGACGTCGGCTATCTTCCCGGCGCCTCGTACTTCGGCCGCATGCGCGGCGACTTCCTGAATCTCTTGATGGAGATCAGCGGCAACCGCTACGGCCGCAGCCTCCTCTTGCCCGGCGGCGTGCGCTTCGACCTCACCGCCGCGCTGCAGGCGCGCGTCCTTCGCACCCTCGATGCCGACGAGGGCGACCTGCGGGACACCTTCCGCCTGATGATCACCACCCCTTCCGTGCTCTCGCGCTTCGAGGGCACCGGGACGGTGAGCAACCAGTCCGCGGTGGAGCTGGGGTTCGTCGGTCCCACCGCCCGCGCCTGCGGCGTGGCCCGCGACGTGCGCACCGATCATCCCAGCGGGGTGTTCCAGTTCACCCACGTTCCGGTCGCGATCGCCGAGGAAGGCGACGTGATGGCGCGCGTGAACATCCGCTGGCTGGAGGTGCTGCGCTCGCTGCGCTTCATCCGCGAGCAGGTCTCGCGCCTGCCGGACGGAGCGGTGCGCGTCGCCCTGAACCCGCTCGCTCCCTCCTCGATGACGGCGGCGCTGGTGGAGGGCTGGCGGGGAGAGATCGCGCACGTGGTGGTGACGGACGGCGGCGGCCGCGTCGTCCGGCACAAGGTGGTCGATCCCTCGTTCCACAACTGGTTCGCGGTCGCGCTCTCGGTGCGCGGGGCCCAGATCTCCGACTTCCCGCTCTGCAACAAGAGCTTCAACCTGTCGTACGCAGGCCACGATCTGTGAGGTAGACGCGTGCTGCAACTGTTCAAGACCCGGTTCGAGCAGGGCAAGCGCACCCTGGAGTTCCCGGGCGAGAACACCCTGCCCGAGCGCTTTCGCGGCCTGCCCGTGCTCAGTCCCGAGCTCTGCAAGGACGGCTGCGCCGCGTGCGCGGAAGCATGCCCGACCGAGGCGATCCAGCTCTCGCCGCTGCGGCTCGATCTCTCGCGCTGCCTGTTCTGCGGCGCCTGCGCGGAGGCCTGTCCGGAGGGAGCGATCTCCTTCAGCAACCGCTACCCGCTCTCGTTCCGATCGCGGGAAGCGATGGTGCTGGACGGCAGCGAGGCAAAGCTCGCCGGCGCGCTCGACGAGCGGATGCGATCGCTGTTCGGCCGTTCGCTGCGGCTGCGCCAGGTCGCCGCGGGCGACTGCAGCGGCTGCGCTTCGGAGTTGACCGCGCTCGGGAACGTGGTCTTCGACCTGGGACGCTTCGGCATCCAGTTCGTCGCCTCGCCGCGCCATGCCGACGGCCTGGTGATCACGGGGCCGGTCACCGACAACATGCGATTCGCGCTGCGGCAGGCATACGAGGCGACGCCGTCGCCGAAGATCGTGATCGCGGTCGGCGCCTGCGCGCTGAGCGGCGGGCCGTTTCGCGGGTCGGGGCACTCCTCCGACGGCGTCCCGCCGGAAGTGCCGGTCGATCTCTACGTGGCAGGCTGTCCGCCGCACCCGCTCACGCTGCTCGACGGGATGCTCCGGCTGCTCGGGCGGCTCGACGCGGGCCGTTGAGGTTGTGACACTGCGCCGCAGCTGCGAGGTGCGACAAGCCCGCACCCCCTTCGCGCATTACCCTCCGTCCCGCGCCGTTCGCGCAGGAGGCTCTTCATGGGTAGCGCAATGGAAATGAAGGATCTGGTGCAGCAGGCGATCGACAAGGGCGCCACCACCGTCGAGGAGGTCCACCAGGCGATCGCGCGCATGCCGATCGACGTGCTGGAGCGGATCGCGCCGAACCTTCCGCTCGCCAAGACGGTGGCGGACGTGCAGAAGGCGACCATCGGGACCGTCTACGACGCGATCCGGCTGGTGAACAAGACGGCCGGCGACATCGCCGCACAGCTGCTCGCCGCCGCTGAGAAGCCCGCGCAGACCACCCCGCCGCGCCCGAGCTAGAGCGCATCCCGGCCGGCGGTGGCAGCCGTCGCCGGCCGCAACCCACCTCGCCGTCAGCTGACCTTGCGGACGTTCGCGGCCTGCGGGCCCTTGGGGCCCTGCTGGACCTCGAACTCCACCTTGTCGCCCTCGGCCAGGCTGCGAAAGCCTTCCGCCTGGATCGCCGTCTGGTGCACGAACACGTCCTTGCCGCCGCCGTCAGGCGTGATGAAGCCAAAGCCCTTCGCGTCGTTGAACCACTTCACCGTCCCGCTTGCCATCGATCGCTCCCCGGCGAAGAAGCCGCCGCAGTCAGGCATTCATATGCCGGGCGGCGGCCGGGGGCCAGTGGTCCGCGTTTCCGCAGTCTCGCGGACGACATGCCGCGTCAGGCAGGCGCCGGCTCGCCGAGCTTGCGCAGCCAGCGCCAGTTCGCTTCCAGCGCGCTCCAGAAAGTGGGCTGGCAGCGGTAGTTCACCTGGTGCGCGCGGCAGGTCTCCGCGACGATGCGCCGCAACGCCGGATAATGCACGTGGCAGACGCGTGCGAAGAGATGGTGCTCCACCTGGAAGTTGAGGCCGCCCAGGTACCAGCTGAGGAAAAGGTTCGAGGGCGCAAAGTCGACGGTGGTGGCGAGCTGGTGCCGCATCCAGCCGCTGTCCACCTCGTCCCGCTCGACGAACTCCGCCTCGCCGACGCAGTGCGCGAGCTGGAAGACGAACGCGAGCACGTTTCCGAGCGTGAACAGGGCGATCGCCCAGAGGCCGACGAGGCCCCAGGAAAGATGCAGGGCCGCGGGGAGCGCGAACGCCCAGCCGACGAAGAGCACCTTTCCCAGAATCGCGGTGAAGAGCTCCCGTCCGCGCACGCGCCCGTCGGCCAGCTCGAGGACGTCGTCGATGAACCACCATTTCAGCGGGAACAGCGCGTACACCAGCCAGACGTAGAAGCGCTGGAACCGGTGCCACGGGTGGCGCGGCTGCCAAGGCGCGAGACGCAGGACTGCGCCGCCGCCCTCCAGATCGGGATCCGCTCCGGAGATGTTCGTGTAGGTGTGGTGGAGAACGTTGTGTTTGTGACGCCAGAGCGCCGAGCTTGCGCCCAGCAGGTCGAGCGAAAAGGAGAGCAGCCGGTTGACGCGTGGGCTCGACGACGCCGCGCCGTGGTTGGCGTCGTGCATGACGCAGAACCCGACGCCGGCGACGGCCAGCCCGACGCTGACCGCGAGCAGCGCCGACAGCCACGGGCCGGGATGCGCGAACATCAGCAGCGCCCAGGAGAGCGCAAGCCAGGAGAGCATCGTCGCGATCTTCACCGCGATCGGCCAGCCCCCGTGGCGCGGCCGCGCCGAGGCTTCGAAATACTCGTCGACGCGCTGCACCAAATCGGCCTGGAACGAGCCCCCCGCGCTGAAACGGACTTTCGGTGATTCAGCAACCATGCACGGAAACTAGCGCTGGCAAGTCATCGCGCTGTCACGCGGCAAGCCGGTTGGAAGGCGCACCGCCGAATGCAGGGCATCCGGCCCCCGATTCGGCTACGATGTGTGCGACGCCGTTCCCTTCATCCCATCCTCGCTTCCGCGCGGAGAGCTGACCGGTCCCCGGCGCCTTGAACGAGGAGGCAGGATGAAGCGGATGATCCCGATCGTCGATCTCACCACCGGCGCGATCACGGACCGGACCAGCAGTACGCCGACGCTCGATCTGCCCGAGGACTTCGATCGCTCCGGCGCTGCCGCGGAGAGCGACGCGCGCTCGCGCGTTCAATACCGGTCGGTGAGCGGAAAGAACGTCGTCTGTCCGATGTTCGCGCGTCCGCTGTCCTGGCGCGTGCACGGCGAGGAATGCCTCGTCTCCGACGAGGCTGCGGTGGGCCTGGCGCAGGGCGCCCGCACCTACACGCTTTCCACGGTGGAGTGACGCGCGGCCTACTCCGCCGGTGCGAGGGACGGCGGAGGAGCGGCAACGATCGGCTCGATCGAGCAGAGGCGATACTGGCGCAGGCGCCTGAGGCCGCTGCTGCTGCGGGCCACGAGGCACATCTCTCCCTCGATGCGCCAGGAGAGAGGCCGGGGGGTGACGTGGCGGATCACCTGCTTGCCGGCCATCGCGGTGTAGCTGCCGCGAAAGCCGTCGGCGACGGTGAAGATGCCGCCGGCGCGGGGAAAGTCGCCGGGCACGTCGAGCGTCAGGGTGTCGTGCGCGCGGTGCGAGCGCTCCCCGGTCGCGAGGTCGAGCACGGAGATGGGCATCAATGGAGGCTCCGGAGGGTCGGGGAGCGGCGGGCGCCGTAGAACGCGCGCGCGGAGCGACGCCCATCGGTGAGATAGATCAACGCCAGGACGATCAGCCCGTCGATCAGGCATCCGGCGGTGAGGATTTCGACAGTGGACAGCAAGGTCATCTCTCCTCATTCCTGGAGATTGCGCCGGAGCACTCGAGAGTGTCCGGGGGCGGGCAGCGATCATCGTGACGGATCATCTCCTAGTCTAGCGGCTTGACGGCCCGCGCGCCCGACAATCGGTCCGCCGTTCGAATGCCAAGGGCAAGAGAGCAGGCAAATGGTTACCTTGTTCGCATGGCGGATCTGGTCGAGGCGGACTTGAAGCGGGAGCTGCACGTGCTCGACGAGCTCCTGGGAGACACGCGCGCCCGCTATCACCGCCGCGAGACCCCGTTCGCCGCCGGCGAGCGGCTGATCGCCATCGATCGCGAGATCCGCGACGCCCGCGCGATGCCGTTCTCACCCGAGTTGCAGGTCGCCGTCCGGGACCTGACCGCGCGCCTGCGCGCGCTCGATCCGCGCTGAGCCGGGCAACTCGGGATAGAGTAAGCGGATGCCCGTTTCCGCAGTCCGCGATTTTCCTCCCTCCGATCGATCGCCTTCGCGCCTGATCGGAGGCGAGCTGCTGGCCCTCGCCGCCTCGTCGCTCCTCTATCCCTTCGGCATCGGCGCCAGCCGCAAGCGCACGGCGCGGCGCGCGGAGCAGCGCACGGTGGTGCTCGTCCACGGCTATCTGGGAAACCGCTCGTCGTTCTATCCGCTGGCGGTCTACCTCAAGGCGCAAGGCCTCGGGTCGCTGCTCCCGTTCAGCTACTCCGCCGCCAACGGGATCGAGCGGGCCGCGCTGGAGCTGCGGGAGTTCCTGCGCGAGAGGGTCCGGGGCGGACGGATCGATCTCGTCTGCCACAGCCTGGGCGGGCTGATCGCGCGCGCCTGGCTCCAGCTGCTCGGCGGCGCGCGCCGCGTGGACCGCTGCATCCTCCTCGGGACGCCGCAGCGGGGCACCTACAACGCCTACTGGCTGCTCTCGCGGATCGGCCGCGAGCTGCGCCCCGACTCGCCGCTGCTCGAGCGGCTGCAGGCGACGCGCGGCGCCGCCGCGCGGGTGCGGTTCTCGTCGATCGTGGCGGGCTCGGACAACATGGTCATCCCCCGCGTGTTCTGCGCGGCGGACGAGGACGTGGTGCGGGTGCCGGATCTCGGACACCTCGGGCTGCTGTTCTCGCCGAAGGTGTTCCGCGCCGTCCACCATCGGTTGAGCGCCGGGCGAGGCTGAGATGGTCACCGACAAGGAACACCGGATCGCGCTCTTCATCGACTTCGAGAACCTGGTCACCAACACCGGGATCAGCGCCTCCAGCTTCGATCTGCAGCCGGCGATGGACCGGCTCCTGGAGAAAGGGAAGGTGGTGTTCCGCCGCGCTTACTGCGACTGGTCCCGGTTTCGCGAGGCCCCGCGCCGGCTGCACGATTTCGGGGTGGAGCTGATCGACGTTCCTCCCTCCACGCGGGCGGGGAAGAACGGCGCGGACATGCGGCTGGTGATCGACGCGCTGGAGCTGTGCTACGCGCGCGAGCACATCGACACCTTCGCCATCGCCTCGGGCGACAGCGATTTCTGCCCGCTCGCGTACAAGCTGCGCGAGAACAACCGGGTGCTGATCGGCCTGGGCGTGAGAGAGGCCACTTCGCCGCTGTTCGTCAAGGCCTGCGACGAGTTCATCTACCTGAAGCCGCCGGGGAAGCCGAAGACCACCGCCCGCGACGCCGATGCTCCGCCGCGCGCCGCCCGCAAGCCGCGCGCGCCGCCTGCCGGCGGCGAGATCCCGCCGATCGCGCGCGAGGTGGTGGCCAGCCTTCTCGCGCGAGCGACCGGTCCTTTGAACCCGTCGTTGATCAAGGAAACCATCGTCCGCAAGGAGCCTGACTTCGACGAGCGCGAAGCTGGGTTCTCGACCTTCAGCCGGCTCCTCCAGGAGATGGAGCGGCAGGGGCTCCTCAAGCGCCAGCAGCTGAACGGGCGGCAATGGTACGTGCTGCCGCCCGACGCGCCAGGCCCGGGCGGCGAAGATCATCCCGACGAGGCGCGGTCCGAGGACGCCTGACCCGAGGTCAGCGCGGGCGGGCGTCGGCGAATGCCTCCGCCCAGGTGTTGCCCTGCCCTTCGATGGCGTAGAACGACCCGACGCAGCCGTTCCCGACGATGCAGCTGTAGCGGGCCAGACGGCCGCGCTGCATCCGTTCCACGTGGGCGGGAAGGAATTTGATGGTGCCGCGCGGCCCCCATCTCCGGAATGCCTCGGCCTGCGCCTGTGCCTGCGTCATTTGCTTCACGACGTAATTCTACCACGGACTGGCCCTGGCTGCTGCCCCGAGTCCGTCAGCCCGGGTCGCGGGAGGAGCCGCTGCGACGCAGCAACTCCTCGATCTCGTCCAGATCGACCGGCTTCACCAGGTGCTCCGCGAAGCCCGCCTCCCGCGAACGCTGCCGGTCCATCGGCTGGCCGTAGCCGGTCACGGCCACCAGCTTCATCGACTCCAGGCCGGCGGTCGCGTGCAGCTTTCGCGCGAGATCGAATCCGTCCATCACCGGGAGCCCGAGATCGAGCAGCGCCACCTCCGGTCGGAAGCTGACGGCAGCCTCCAGCGCGGAGGGACCGTCATACGTGGTGCGCACCTCGTGCCCGAAGCTGCGGATCGCCTCGGAGAGCATGAAGGCAGCGTCCTCGTTGTCGTCGACCACCAGCACCCGTCGCGCCCGATCCGCCGCCTCGCGCCGGACGGTTCGTTCGTCGCTCCGGCTCGGCACGTCTTCGGAGGCTTCCGCGAGCCAGAAGGTGAAGGTGCTTCCCTTTCCCACGCCCGCGCTCCGGGCCTGGATACGTCCGCCGTGGAGGGAGACCAGGCTCTTGACGATGGCCAGGCCGAGCCCCAGCCCTCCCTGGCTGCGGTCGATCCCGCGTTCACCCTGGACGAAGGTTTCGAAGATCCGCGGAAGAAACCCGGGAGCGATCCCGATCCCGTCGTCCTTCACCTCGACGCGCGCGTCGCCCCCATCCCGCAGCGCGCGCACCGAAATGTGCCCTCCGGCAGGCGTGTACTTCGCCGCGTTGGTGACCAGGTTCGCGATCACCTGGCGCAGGCGTGCGGGGTCGGCATCGACGGCGATGGCTTTCTCCACCTCGATCCGCAGGTGGTGCCGCTTCTCCTCCAGGAGCGGGCTGGCCAGCTCCACCGCGGTCTCGATCGCCTCCTCGAGATCCACCGCCCTGCGGCGGAGCTCCACGTTTCCCCGCGCCACCCGCGCCACGTCCAGCAGGTCGTCGACCAGGCGGAGGAGGTGCTGGACCTGGCGCTCGATCACTTCGCGCTCGCGCTCCCCGCCGGCGAGCCCGCGAAAGCGCAGCAGCTGCAGCGCGGTGAGGATGGGCGCGAGCGGGTTGCGCAGCTCGTGGCCGAGGATGGCGAGGAACTGGTCCTTGGCGCGGTTGGCGGCCTCCGCTTCCGCGCGCAGCGCTTCGACCTTGAGCCTTCCCTGCACCTGCTCCGTCACCTCGATCGCCACCATCATCGAGCCGACTACGGACCCATCGGGCGCGCGAAGCGGCTCCAGCCCATAGCTGAACCAGGCGTCCTCGATCTGCGCGCTCCCGCCGCGCCGCAGCGGGACCTTCATCTCCGTGACCGCCACCGAGTCGCCCCGATAGGCCCGATCCAGCGACTGGAAGACCGGATGATCCGCCGGCAGCTCGGGAAACGCCGCCCGGACCGCCTTTCCCGCAATCCCGCCGCGGCCGACCATCTCCTCGTAGCGGGGATTCGCGATCTCGTACCGGTGCTCCGGCCCGCGAAGGACCGCCAGCGCGACCGGCGCCTGCTGGAAGATCAGGTGCAGCCGCTTGCGCTCGCGATCGCGCTCGGCCCGGACCCGGCGGAGCTCGGTGATGTCGAAACAGGTTGTGACCGCGCCGGTGATGATGCCGGCGCCATCGCGCAGCGGCCCGGCGCTTGCGCGGACGTAGGCGCGGCTGTGGTCGGGCCGCTCGAACTGCACCACCTGCGAGACCACCGTCTCGCCCCGCAAGCCCCGCACCAGGGGGAAATCGTCCGAGGAGAGCGGATCCCCCTCCTCATTCCAGGCGTGGAACGTGCGCTCGTACGCGCCCGTGGTGCCGGGGCTGGGGATCTCGCCGCCGAAGATCTTCGTCGCGGTCGGGTTGGCGTAGGTGATCTTTCCCGCGGCGTCCGCGATCATCACCCCGGCGGGCAGCTGCTCGAGCATGGTGCGCAGCCGGACCCGCTCCTGCTCCTCCGCGCGCAGCCGCGCGCGCTCCTCCTGCATCTGCCGCAATTCGGTGACGTCCTGGCCCGTCCCCGCCATGCGCACCGGGCTTCCGGACGCGTCGCGCTCGACGGTCCCGCGCGCGAGGAGAATCCGCTGCATGCCGTCCGCACGCAGGAACCTCACCTCTTCCGCGAAGGGCTCGCCGGACTCCAGCGATCGGGCCACCGCGTCGCGCATCCTCCCGCGGTCCTCTTCCACGATGCGTTCCAGGTAGCCGTCGTAGTCGAGCCGGACCGATCCGGGGTCGAGCCCGAACACGCGGTAGGTCTCTTCGGACCACCAGAGCCCGCCGCTCCCGAGGTCCCATTCCCAGCTGCCCAGCTGTCCGATGCGCTGCGCTTCCGCCAGCAGGCTTTCGCTGCGCCGGAGCCTTCTCTCGGACTCGACGCGCTCGGTGATGTCCACCACCGTCGCCAGCCACCCCTGCGGCGCCGCGTCCGCCGACCGCAAGGGAGCGATGTACGCGCGCACGTCGATGCGGCGGCCGTCCTTGCGTCGGAAACGGAGGGGGAGACCCTCCGGCGGCGCTCCTCCCGCCAGGGTGCGCGAGAACGCCTGCTGGATGTTTCCGATCTCCTCCGGCGGCCAGTACGCGAAGGGAGCGGCCTTCCCGATGAGCTCGCTCTCCTCGAACCCGACCAGCGCGCAGAAGGCGCGGTTCACGTAGGTCTGCGCGCCATCCGGACCGATGGCCGCCAGACCGACGGGGCTGGCGTCCTCCAATGCCCGGAGGATGGTGTCACCGTCGAGAGAGCGCATGAGCGAGGATCGTACACCGTTCGAGCGCGACGGAAACGCCTCTCTCCAT
>JBGQLA010000094.1:0-13830 GCA_041499865.1 Deltaproteobacteria bacterium | reverse complement strand
TCAGCCGCTCCATCTCCGCCTTCTCTTCATCCGTGAGACGTGGCAGGTAGCGGATGAATCGGACCAGCTTCCAGCTCTCGGCGCGGCTCTCCTCACTTCCGTCGCCCCAGGCCGGCATGCCCGTGAAGCGGACGCCGTTCTCGATGATGCCGAAGAGCTCGCCATCGGTCAGATCCTGGGTCGCGGGCAGCCGCAAATCCGGTGCGCGAGGGTACAGGTGCCTTCCCATCTCTGTCTGGCCACTGCCATCGTTGGCATGGCACTGGGCGCAATGATTTGCAAAGTGAGCGCGGCCCTCGCCAAGGACCTCCTTCGTATCTGCCACCGGGTTGTGCAGGCCACGCAACCGTCTTGCGGCCAGGCTGCGAAACTCGCGAGCCAGTGCTGCCTCCATCGCGGATGGCTCCGGCCGCGCACTGAGTCCGCTGCGCAGGAGCAGAACGCCCGCTATCGCACCACACGCAATCGGAATGGCGAGAAGCATGACAGCGGCGACCAGCCACTTCTTCACGGCCTATTCCTTCTTGAAGTCGTCGGAGTGCAGGCCGTATTTGCGCAGCAGCCGATGCAGGCTCTCCCGCTCCATCGCCGCACGCTCTGCTGCACGGGTCACGTTTCCGTTGAACTCCCGCAACAAGGCGACGAGATAGTCGCGCGAAACGCGGTCACGTGCGGTCTCGACGGCCTCCTTGTACGGCATGTTCGCGAGCATCTCCATGGGCAGCTGGCCCTCGGGGCGGGCCTGCACCTCAGCCGGAAGATCGCGATAGGCGATCTGAGGCCCTGACGCGGCCGCCGCCGAGCGCTCCACCGCATTCTCCAGCTCGCGCACGTTCCCGGGCCACGCGTACGCGGTGAGCGCATGCAGTGCGTCGGGCTCGAAACCCGTCAGCTCGCGATGGTAGGCGCGGGCATGTCTCTCCAGGAAGTGCATCGCCAGCAGCGGAATGTCATCCCTGCGCTCGCGCAGCGGAGGCAGTTGGATTGGGAGCACGTGCAGCCGGTAGAAGAGGTCCTCGCGGAACCGTCCCTCCTCGATCTCGGTCTTGAGGTCGCGGTGCGTGGCGGAAATGATGCGCACATCGACCTTGATCGCGGTGTTGTCGCCGACGCGCCGTATTTCCTTCTCCTGTAGCACGCGGTTCAGCTTCACCTGGACGGGAAGCGGAAGCTCGCCGATCTCGTCGAGGAAGAGAGTCCCGCCGGAAGCTTCCTCGAAGAGTCCCGCTTTGGCTCCCGCTGCTCCGGTAAACGCGCCGCGTGCATGGCCGAACAGCTCGCTCTCCACCAGCTCAGCGGGCAGCGCACCGCAATTGATGGCAACGAACCGCTTTTCCCGCCGCGCGCTACGCTGATGGATGGCGCGCGCGGCCAGCTCCTTCCCAGTGCCCGTCTCACCCAGGATGAGGATGGTCATCTCGAGACTGGCGGCGCGTTCGAGCTGCTCATACACCTCCCGCATCTTGCGACTCTTGCCGACGAAGTTATGCAACCCGTAGACGCTGTCCAGCTCCTTGCGAAGATTGGCGGCTTGCGCGCGGAGCTGCCTGCGTTCCACCGCGCGGCTGACGACGAGGGCGGCTGCATCCGGATCGAATGGCTTTTGCAGGTAGTCGTAAGCGCCCTGCTTGATCGCCTCTACGGCGTCCTGCACCGTCGCGTACGCCGTCATGAGCACGACCTCCGTGAGCGGGGCGGACTCCTTGACGGCCTTGAGCACTTGGAACCCGTCTGCCTCGGGCATGCGGATGTCCGTGAGCACCACATCAAAGTCCTGCGCTGCAATCAGGGCCAAAGCCTCGGCGCCGTGGGCGGCAAGCGCCACCTCGTAGTTGTCGCCCAGCACCTTGGCGAGAAGCTTCAGCATGTTCTCCTTGTCGTCGACGACAAGGACGCGTGGCTTCGCCATCAGGATGCCTCCGCAGTTCGGGCCGGAATACGGAGCGTGAACAGCGCTCCTCCGAGGGGTGCTCCATTTGCGATGATGTCACCTCCATGTGCGCGTGCGATGGCGCGCGACACCGCAAGGCCGAGGCCGGTACCAGTGGGCTTGGTGGTGAAGAAGGGCTCGAACAGTCTGTTCCGGGCGCTTTCGCCGATTCCGGGGCCGTCATCGGCCACTGCGACCTCCACGCCGGCGGCTCCCGATCCCACTTGGACCTGGACACGTCCACCGCGCCCGGCTGCCTCGACGGCGTTCTTGATCAGATTGAAGACCACCTGCCGGAGCTTCTCCGCCTGTCCTTGCACGCTGGCCTGGCCCTCGACATCGACCTGTACGCCGTCGAGCTGCTTCGAGTCCGAGAGCCGGAATACGACGTCATCGCAGAGTTGGCGCAGATCCACCTGCTGGATCGGCGCATTCATGGGCCGCGAGAGGTCGAGCAGTCCCTCGACGATCTCCTGGCACCGCAACGTTTCTTGCTCGATGATCAACAGATCTTCCCCGACGGATCGTTCGGCCTTCTTTCGCAGCAGACGCGTGTACCCGAGAATCACGCCGAGCGGATTGTTGATCTCGTGTGCCACGCCCGCTGCGAGGCGCCCGATGCCGGCCAGCTTCTCGTTCTCGACGAGCGCATGTTGGTTCTCCTTCAGCGCTGCGGTCATGGCGTTGAACTGGCGTGCCAGCGCGCCGAACTCGTCGGGTGAGTCGATGTCGATGCGCGCGTCCAGGTCGCCGCCTGCGAGTCGTGCTGCTCCCTCGCGCAGCCGCGACATCGGCACCGCAACGGAACGGCCGACCCACAGTCCCACCGCGATCGCCAGGACCGGCGCGCCGAGAAGAAAGATCAGCATCCCCCGGAATGCGCGGTGCTCCACTGCGCTCACATGCGTCTGGAAGTCGCCGATCGATGCCTCAAACCGCGCTGCAAGCTGATCGGTCCGATCCTGAATCGACGATACGATCTCCTGCGCGCGCGCGTGCTCATCAAGCACCTCCTCGCGTCTGCCCGCCATCACCGCCGGCACGATCTTGTCGCGGAAGATCTTGTCCAACTCGCCGCTGGCATGTTCGATGTCATCGACCCAGTGCTGCTCTTCGGGGGTCTTCGCGTGCAGTCGGACCCTTCGCGTGAGCGTCAGGACGTGCTGCTCGGCGTCTCCGTAGAACCCGAGATGGCTGTCGTCGCCCAGGATGATGGTGTGCGCCTGATGCGCGTACTGGTCGCGGACGGCGCTCGCCAACTCGAGTGCAAGCCTGACGCCTTCCGCGCGCTCCTTCGTGTGATGCAGCCCATCGTGGATCTCGGACAGCCCCGCGATCGCGAAGGACGAGGCAACCCCGTAGATCGCGATCAGAATCGCGAATGCAAGGAACAATCGCTTGGCCGTGCCGGACCATGCCTTCATCGTGAGTCCTCGATAGCAACGTTCGCGCCGACCTCACCCAAGACGGTCATCGTCTCTCAAACCCGCTGACATCTCGCTCGCCACGGCTACCTGTCTGCGTAACCGTCAAGGTCACAGTGTGATCCCGCGCATTCCGGCGTGCAAGCCGGCGATCACCTCCTGCCCAGAGGCATGCGGCACGCGGCACGGGCATTGCTGAGGGCGGGGCCAGGAGGCAGCAATGAACATCCTGAAGACCACCTTCGCGACGGTGCTCGCATTCTCCACCGCAGCACCCACACTCGCCGCGCGCGCACCGCGCACCATCGAAATGACGGTTACGAAGGAAGGTTTCGTTCCGGCGGAGGTCAAGGTCCGCAGGGGCGAGCCGATCAAGCTCGTGATTACCCGCAAGGTCGAGCGCACCTGCGCGACCGAGGTCGTGCTGGAAGGCACGGGAATCAAGAGGGATTTGCCGCTCGACAAGACCGTCGAAATCCAGTTCACGCCCGACCGGACAGGCCAGATCAAGTACGCGTGCGCCATGGGGATGATCGGCGGCGTGCTCCTGATCGAGTGACGGAGCTGTCATGCTCGCGCTCCTCAAGGAGGAACTGAAGCGCAGGCGCGTGGAGCACCTGCTCAGCGCAGCAGCGATTTGCAGTGATCACTGCTGCGGTCGCCGCGCAGCGCACCATCGGTATTTCCGCGGAGAACGCTTTTCACGACCTCGCGCAGGAGTTGATCCCTGCGCATGTCTGAGGCTGGATCTCACCGTTCTTCGATCAGCAGGAGGCCCGATGATCAGGCGCCGTATCGTGACGTTCTTCGCGCTCTTCGCCCTCGGCATTGTCCCGCTTGGTCGCGCCGCGTTCGCGCACGCCGGACAAGAGCACATCATGGGGACGGTGAAGAACATCGATGACCGCTCGATCACCGTAGCCACTAAAGGCAAACCCGAGGTGACGATCTCGCTCGATCCTTCGACGAAGTTCGAAAAAGCCGGGAAAGCAGTATCGGCGAAGGACGTGCCGTCCGGGGCTCGGGTCGTAGTGCACGCAAAGAGGGTCGGGGACGGACTCAGGGCCGTGCTGGTCAAGGTGGGCAGCAGGAAGAACTCGGAGCGCCACCGCGATCACGGGAAATAGGAGACGCTCTTTTGGGGTCGATCCGTGACCGTGGCGGTCGCGTCGTGACGAACTCAGTTACGGTCCTACGTCCACAGTCGGGTGCCTGCGTCGTCTGGATGGCAAATTCGGCGACGACGCTCCTCCTATTGATGGCATGCGCTGTGCACACCAGATGGGCATGTACCGAGCCGTCCTCCCCCTGATGTTGCTCTCCGGTCTCCTCACGGGACCTGTGCAGCGACTCAGCGCCGCGTGCTCGCCCGCTCCATGCATGCAGGGTGCGGCACCGTGTCCGGATGGCGATGCGTCCTGCACGCGAGCGCCTGAGTGCTGCTCGACACGGCCAGCAGAAGCAATAATCGGCCCGCAGCCGGAGAGCATCCCGGCATACGACGCGGCCGCGCTTCCAGTCTCTTCGAGCGCCCCACTGCCGATCTGTGGCGTACTCGGCGGCCGCACGACGCTAGGGGCGGCCCATGTTCCACTCTTCATCCGGATACGCGCGCTCCTGATTTAGGTGGGTGCAATGCGCTGTGCTGACCTGAGCACCGCGCGAACGGGCTGATGCGGACAGCCGCTCATCCTCGGCATCATTTCCCAGATGCGAGTGACTTACTTACAAGGAGATACAATATGCTGATCGCTACGTTTGCAATGACAGCTCTACTGGCCGCCGTACCCACTACGAAGAACGGATCCACACCAGAGCATCACCAAGCATCGCACTCATCGGGGATGTGCGCGACGTGCCGTGCACACGCTGCATACGGATGAACATCACGAGGCGGGACAATCCGCACAGCACCGTCGTCGAGGACCAGACCCCTGCCGCCGAGTACTCGCTGACGAACGACGGGAGCAATGAGGCCGAAACAGGGAACCCGTATAGCGTAGACTTTCGCTATTCGAATGTCGGCACCGGGAACGGCAACCTGGACCTGGAAGCTCTGGAAGCCGAGAACCCGCACAGCGCGCAGCCCGGTCAGCGAGTCGCCTTGGCGACCCGGACGACCGCGAGGTGCGGCTGCATGCTGAGCGATGCACGGCAGCCATCTCGCGGGCAGAACTGATCCCGCTGGTCACTCGGGCCGGGGCGGCCTCTCCGCCCCGGCCTTTTCGTATTCGTGTACGGTGGGCCGAACTGTCGAGGACGTGCGGATCGGCGCAAGTTATGACCGCGCGAACCGTGGAGGCATCTTGCGCACGCTAGTTGCATTGATCGCCACTGCAGCGCTGACCGCGCCGGGGAGGACCCGGCCGGCCCTACCCGAGGATGTTGCTGCGGTCCTGCGTGACTACCGCGCCGCCATGGAGGCGCGCAGCCTGGAGAGGCTCGCCGCGGTATTCGATCCTGAGCTCTTCCTCTTCGAAGGCACACATCAGAACGTCGGCTGGATCGACTACCGCGACAATCACATCGGCCCCGAAATGAAGGAATGGTCCGGGTTCAAGGTGCTCGAGACACGGGTGGTGGATGCGGTCATCGCGGCGGAAGTCGCCTATGTCGCGACGGTATCCACCTATCGCATCGTGATGAAAGGGAAGCCGCTGAGCCTTGCCGCCGCCGAATCGTTCGTCCTTGTTCGCAGCGAGGGCAGGTGGAAGGTCCGCCATCTCCACTACTCAGGAAAGAGGCTGTGAAAAAGCGAAAGGGCGCGAGCCGTGCAGCCCGCGTTCTTCCTGCGATCCGCGACGTCCGCGACTTCGGCGCCCAGAACACGAACGTGATGCGCTCGTGCCCGTTGCCGAGATCCTCGGAGAAGGACTTGATCCTTCGGGCAACCACCTCGTCCGGGAGCTCCTCGTCGTTCCCGGTTCTGGCAGCCACCTGCAGGGGCGTGCTCTGGCCGACGGTTATCGTCGAGTCGAAGTGGCTGTAGATGGGCTTCGCGAACCAGCAGCCATGCGGCGAGGGCGACACCGGTCGCCGCTAACACCCCGAACGACTGCAGCGTGAAAGGTCCGAGCGGCAGCGACGGGAACTGGAAATACGGAATCCTGAGTCTCTAGGATGCCGCGCATGCAATCCGCTGCGGGGACGAGCGGAATGGCCACCGCGATGTCGCAGTTCATCGGGTCCGCGATGAACAAGTCCGGCGTGCAGGTGTCGGACATGCAGGCTCTCATCAACAAACTGAGTTCCTCGGGAGGGGCGATCTAAAGGCCGCAAGTGCCGCTGCCTCGACCGGAAGAGCCGTCAAAGGTGCTTTAATTTGGTCGGCCTTGGACGGCCGATGATGTGCGCGAGACCGCCCGTCCACATTGGATGAGCTGCCCTCTTCCAGAACGGGTGTGGCAGCCTGGCGGTCTACCGCAACGCCGGCGGCGGTTGCGTGCGGTCCAGCCGCGCCTTTCGCAGCGCGCGGCGGCCGCCCAGTAGTAAGACCGGCCTGGAGCGCATCGCCGCAGCCCGCCACCGCCGGCGGGAGCGGCTACGGCTTCTTCGGCTTCTGCAGCGGGCACGCGTCCAGCGCGCCCGTGGGATCGATAGCGTCGTCCCCCTCGATCACCTTCAGCACCTTCTCGTCGGGGCCGATCACGAAGGTGACCCGATCCGGGTGCGTGCCGTTCTTCACCCCGAACGCCTCCGCCGTCTCGCCCTTGGGGTCCGCACCCAGCGGGAACGGCAGGTCGAGGCTCTCCGCGAAGCGCTTCTGCGTGTCCAGATCGTCCATCGAGACGCCCAGGACCTGGGCGTTCTTGTCGGCGAACTGCGCGAGCTTGTCGCGCAGCCCGGACATTTCCTTGGTTCAGCCTCCGGTGAACGCCTTGACGAAAAAGGCGAGGACCAACGTCTCTCCCTTGTAGTCGTCGAGCGTCTTCTTCCCGCTCGTCGTCTCCAGGGAGAACGCCGGCGCCTTCTGGCCGGGCGCCACGGCGGCCGCAACCACCAGCAGCAAGGCGTGTGTCATGGCGGGGCACCCTATACCGCCCCGGAGCCCCCGTCAGCCTGCCTGCCCGGCCGTTGGGGAGATACCGGCCCCTACGCTCGGCCTCCAGCGCGCCGATGCCTAAGTTCGTCCTGATGGCGGGCGAGGCAGGCGCTGTCCGGCAACTCGCCGGGCTGCTCCGGGGGGGTGAGGCAGACCTCGCTGCGCAGCGTGTCGCGCGGCTGGTCGCGGACGTGTGCGCGGCGGCCGATCCGGCCGAGGCCGTCCGCCTCTGCGCCGACCTGCGCGAGTCCGTGCTGGAGCTGCTCGAGGACGGGACGGTGACGGCGGCGGAGGCGCGGCTGCTCTGCCGCGAGATCGATGCGGCGCTGGTGGCCATGCTGGACAAGCTCCGCTCGCCGGCGCGCACCCTGGCTGCTCTCGCCCGCGCCCTCTCGGAGGGCTCGATCCACGTCTTTCCCCAGCTGGTGCTGGAAGGCGCGCAGTCCGCCGACTCCGCGGCGCTGCTGGTCGAGGACGGGGGCGGCCTCGCCGTGCGCGCCGCCGCCGGGCTCGACCTTCCGCCGGAGGCAACGGGGCCGGACAGCGTCGCCGCACGCTGCCTCGCCACGGGCGCGCCGCAGGAAGGCAAGGAATGCGAGGGCGCGCGCGGCGTGCTGGCGCTGCCGGTGGAGATGGAGGGCGAGAAGGCCGTCATCCTCCGCGCGGCGTCGCGATCGGCCTGGCAGTTCACCGAGGACGAGCGCGCGTTCCTGCGGGCCGTCGGCCGCCGCGCCGCTTCGATCCTCGCCGGCGAGGGCCCGCAGAGCCGGCTGCGCCACGCGCTGCGAACCTTCGAATCGCTGGTCGAAGCCTCCCCGCTGCCCATCGTCGCCATCGACGCGGACGCGCTGGTGCAGATCTGGAACCGCGCGGCGGAGGAGCTGTTCGGCTGGGAGCGCCGGGAAGTGATGGGAAAGCCGCTGCCGCTGGTTCCCGCCGAGGAGGTCGAGGAAGCGCACTCCATCCAGGACGACGTCCGCGCGGGCAAGATCGTGCGCAACCGCGAGGTGCGCTGGGTCTGCCGGGACGGCTCGCAGGTGGACCTGGCGCTCTCGGTCGCGCCGCTGCGCGACGCCGCCGGAGCGGTCTCGGGCGCCATCTCCATCCTGATGGACATCAGCGATCGCAAGCACCGGGAGTACGAGGCGGCCCGCACCGCGCGCTTCCGCGAGCACCTGCTCGGCATCGTCAGCCACGACCTGCGCAACCCGCTCACCGCCATCGTCACCTCCGCGCAGCTGCTCCTCCGCTACGGCGAGCTGCCCGATCGCCAGGGCCGGGTGGTAGGCCGGATCGCCACCAGCGCGGATCGGATGGCGCGGATGATCGACGACCTGCTGGATTTCGCCCGCACCCGCCTCGGCGGCGAGTTCCCCATCCACCCCCGGCGGATCGACCTGCGCCAGATCTGCGAGCAGACGGTCGAGGAGCTGGAGTTCGCCTACACCCGCCCGGTGAAGATTGAGGCTGAGGGCGATCTCTGGGGCGACTGGGATCCCGACCGCATGGCCCAGGTGATCTCGAACCTGGCCGGGAACGGGCTGCAGCACGGCGAAGGCGAGGTCTCCGTCTTCCTCCACGGCGAGCCGGAGGTGGTGGTGTTCCAGACGCGCAACGGCGGCGCGCCCATCCCCAAGGAAGTCCTCCCGCACATCTTCGAGCCGGGCCGGCGCGGCGACGCCCGCTCCGGAGGCCTCGGGCTCGGGCTGTTCATCGTGCAGCAGATCGTGCTCGCGCACGGGGGGAGCATCGAGGTGAGATCGAGCGAGGCGGACGGGACCGTCTTCACGGTGGTGCTGCCGCGCAAGGGCCGGCACGGCCCGGCGACGACGCCCCAGAGAGGCTAGGAGGCCGTTGCCGAAAAGGGCAACGGCGACTGTCCCAGGGCGCTGCGCTGGTGCGCGCGCCCGGCAGGGGTTGGCTACGCGGTGGCGGTGGCCTGCCGCTTCTCGGGATCGCCGTCGTGGTCGCGGCGCAGGCGCAGCGCGGTCCAGAGAGCGGAGACGAGCAGGGCGAGGAGCACGAAAGCCTGGGCGCAGAGGCCCTCGCGCGTCGCGTACAGCCCCAGCGCGGGCACCTCGAACGCGCCCCAGACCGTGAGCGGCAACGCCCCGAGCACCTGGAGGGAGCGCACGCCGTGGCCCACCATCAGCACCGCCAGGCCGCAGAGCAGGACGCCGCAGCCGACCAGCAGCGGGCGCGGCTTCAAACGGCGGCCGACGCGCTGGAAGACGGCGACCAGCGCCACCAGCGCACAGAGCCCCGTCGCTGCTCCGGCGGCGACGGCGGCGCCCGCGCCGGGCGCCTCGAGCAGCAGCCCGCGGAAGAAGAGCACCGTCTCGAACATCTCCCGGTACGCGGCGACGAAGGTGAGCCCGAAGATCACCGCGGCGCTCCCCGCCGTCCTGGTGCGCGAGGAGAGGAACGACACCAGCCGCTTGGCGGAGAGCGAGGCCAGGAGCCAGTGGCTGGCGTAGAGCAGGAGCGCGGCGGTGATCAGCTGCAGCACCCCTTCGGCCAGCTCGCGGTGGGCGCCGGAGAGGCGCAGGAGCAGGGCTCCGGAGATCCACCAGGTGACGGCGCCCGCCGCGAGCGCGGTGATCCACCCGCCGTGCACCGCGCGCGCATCGCGCTCCCGTCCTCCCTTGCGGAGCAGCGCGAGCATCGCCGCGACCAGCAGGGCCGCCTCCACCCCTTCGCGCAGCGCGATGGCCAAGGCGGCGACGAACGCGACCACGCCGCCGCCGGGCTCGCGCGCGTCGGCCTTCTCCAGCAGCGCGTCCAGCCGCGCCGCGTGCGCCTCCAGCTGGCCGTCCTTTCCGTCGATGGAGGTCCGCAGGGTCAGGAACGCCGACTCGATCTCCTGCACGAGCTGCCCGTCGCGCGCCCGCAGCCCCGCCTCGTGCGGCTCGAAATGGTCCAGGTACGCGGAGATCAGCTGCCGCCGCGCGCCGTCCGCGTCGCCGCTGCGCGCCTGCGCCACCGCGCCCCGCACCGCGGCCCTCGCCTGGGCGAGGCCCTGCGGGCTCGACGCCGCTTCCTCCGTGAAAGGGCCCCGGCGCAGCGCGGCCAGGGCTTCGTTCTGCTCCGCGGCGTTGAGCCCGGCCGCCGCCAGACGGGCGCGCAGGTCGTCGTTGGAGATCGTCGCCAGGTCGCGATACCGGGTGGGCGCCAGCGCCGCGCGGGCGAGCGTGAGCCCATGCGGGGACGGCGCGGGAGTGGCGAGAGAGAGCACGTAGAAGGCGACGTCCCAGCGCTGCTCGTCGGTGAGCCCGGTGTCGAACGCCGGCATCGCGGTCTTGGGCACGCCGTACGTGGCGGCGCTGAAGATGCGCTGCGCCGTGAGGGGTCCGGACTCGCTCCGGAAGTCGGGCGGCTTCGTGGGAAGCTCGAGCGCGAGGTTCGGATGGCCGCCGGCGCCGTGGCAGGCCGCGCAGGACTGCGCGTACACCTGCGCCCCGCGGCCGGGGTCCGGCGGGCGCGCGGGCAGGAGGACGACGTTGAACCGCTGCACGACCTCGTCGCGCACCGCGCGCGCCGCCGCCGCCACTTCCGCCGGAGGGGCCCGGTTCGCGACCCGCTCTTTCAGCGCATCCAGGCGCCGGGCCAGGTCCTCCCCCGCGCCGTCCGCGTCGGCGCGCAGCTCGCGGGCGGCGTCCTCCACGAATCCGATCTGCTCCGCGTGCTCCGCCTCCGAGAGCAGCTCGCCGTGCTCGCCAACCGCGCGCGCGTAGTCGCCGGCGACGTAGTCGAGCAGCGCCACCACCCGGCGCAGCGGCTGCGCCTCGCCGGGCTGCGCCTGCGCTCCGCCGGCGAGGGTGGCGGCGAGAGTGAAACTGAGAATCATTCTCAACATCTGCCGCTAGGATAGTGGGCAAGCGACCTGTTGTCACTCCCCCCGAAGCGTGGCAAGTCGTCGCGCTGCGCAATGCGGCTGCCCAAGCACTTCATCCGCACCCCGGAAGACGGCGCAACGCACACCGAGGCGGCGCACATCCCCGGAGGGCGCTCGCTGCGGGACCTGGTCTTCGGCGCGAACGACGGCCTGGTGGCGGCGTTCGCGGTGGTCTCCGGCGTCCACGGCGCCTCCGCCTCGACGCACATCATCCTCCTCGCCGGCCTCGCCGAGCTGATCGGCGGCACCATCGCCATGGGCCTCGGCGCCTTCCTGGCGGGGAAGAGCGAGCGGGAGTTCGTGCTCAGCGAGCGCGAACGCGAGGAGCGGGAGGTGCGCGAGTTCCCCGAGCAGGAGCGCAAGGAGGTGCGCACCATCTTCGCGCGCAAGGGCTTTCGCGGGGACGCCCTGGACCAGATGGTCGAGCACGCCACCGCCGATCCGGTCTTCTGGGTGGATACGATGATGACGGAAGAGCTGGGCTTGAGCGCGGTCCCCACCGGCGCCCCGCTCCGCTCCGGGATGGTGGTGGCCGTCGCCTACGCGCTCGGCGCCGCCTTCCCGGTGATCCCGTACGCGCTTCCCATCCCGGTGCCGGCCGCGTTCGCGCTCTCCGTCGGGTGCACCCTCGTCGCCCTGTTCGTAGCCGGCTCCGCCAAGACGCGGATGACCGGGCAGCCCTGGCTGCGCAGCGGCCTGGAGACGGTGCTGGTGGGCGCGCTCGCCGCGGCGGCGACGTACGTCGCGGGAAGGCTGATCGCCGGATGAGCGCGCCGGAAGAGACCCTCGCCCGGGCGCTGCTGGGCGCGCTGCGCCCCGACTTCCCCGAGCGCGAGGCCGCGGCCGGGCAGCTGGCGGAGCTGATCCTCGACGCGGTCGCCGCGGCGATCCCGCTCACCCGGCACGATCCCGCGGAGCCGGCGCTGGCGGAGCTGGAAGCGCTGGCGCAGCAGACCGACGTCTATGCCTGGGAGGGCGCCCCGGGCTGGGACGTGGTGCTGGCGCGCGGGCTCGGTCCGCGGCCGCCGTTGCCGCCCGGCCCGCCGCCGCTGGACGGGATCGGCGCGCGGCCAGAGCGGATCCACCAGCGCGGCGAGCTGAAGCGCAGAGCGCACGCCGAGGCACGCAGCCTGGTCGCCCACGGCCAGCAGCTCGCGCAATCCGCCACCCCGGCCGCGACGGTCGCCGCACACGCCTCGCTCCTGCGCCTGGTGGGGCTCGCCTGTGTCTCGTCGGCGCTGCTGCTTCCCGAGGACCCGCAGGCGGGCGGTCTTCCGCCGGCGCGCGCGGCGGACCTGCTCCGCGAGATGGACGAGCGCGGGGAGCCGTTCGCGTTCGCGCAGGAGGAGTGGCTCGCGCGCCTGCTCGCTGACAATCCTGCCGCGGCGCAGGCGCCTGCGTTCCGTACCTTCTACGCCGGCCTCTCCCAGTCGCTGCGGGTGGCCTGCGCGCTGCGCGTGTTCGGCGCCGATGCGGCGGACGGCAGGCTTTCCTCCGACCCGGAAGCGCTGCTCGGCGCGGTCGGCACCTGGCAGCCGGTGCGCTGGGCGCAGCTGCGGGCCGGAGCGCCGCCGTCCTGGCTCGAGGCGCTCTGCCCCGCTCCTCCGCCGGAGGAGACGCCCCTGCGGCGCCTCGCGCGCGAATGCGCGCAGGCCCTGGAGGCGTTCTCGCGCCTCTGGTTCGCGAAGGGCCTCTCCCTGACCGGTTTCACGGCGCTGGCGGGGCTCTTCACCGCGCGCTGCGCGGGCATCGTCGCCCTCTGGGAAGAGCTGGGCGGTGGCGCACCCGCGCCCTGACGGTTACGATTCCGCTTCGCAACACGGAGGAGCTCGAACATGGATGCCTGGACTTCCGCAGCACCCGTCGCCCGGACCCGCACCGCGGAGTTCATGGCTTCGGTCTACCGCTGGATGGCCTTCGGCCTGGCGCTGACGGGGATCGTCGCATACGCAATCTCGAACTCGCCCGGGATTGCGAACGTGCTCTACCGGTTCGAGGACGGGCGCATCGTCGGGTCCACCGGCGTAATGTGGATTGCGCTCATCGGTTGGTTCGTGCTCGGGATCGCGTTCACCCCGGTGGCGTTGCGCGCTTCGATCGGTGCTGCCGTCGGCATGTTCCTGACCTTTTGCGCTCTCACCGGTGTGGTCTTTTCGAGCATCGTCTTCCAGTACACTGGCGCGTCAATCGGGTCGACGCTGTTCGTGACCGGCGGCGCGTTCCTCGGGCTGTCGATCTATGGAACCGTCACCAAGCGCAGCCTCGACGCGTGGCGCAGTTTCTTGTTCATCGGCCTCGTCGGCATCATCCTCGCCAGCATCGTCAACATCTTCGTGCGCAGCAACGGGGTGGAGTTCGTCATCTCCTGCGCCGGCGTGCTGATCTTCGCGGGCCTCACCGCTTACGACACGCAGCGGCTGCGGGCGATGGGCGAACAGGGCGAGGAACGCCACGCCCTCGTCGGCGCGCTTTCCCTGTACCTCGACTTCGTGAACCTCTTCCTCTTCCTGCTCAGGTTCATGGGCCGGCGGCGCGACTG
>JBGQLA010000093.1:0-13952 GCA_041499865.1 Deltaproteobacteria bacterium | reverse complement strand
GCCGAACGCCAGCGCCTGCGCGTCGGCGCCGTAGACGAACTCGGTGCGCGGGCTCAGCGCATGCTGGATCTCGCCGCTGAACCTCGCCACGAAGATGTCGCTCTGCCCCGGCCGCAAGAGGAGGCCGAGCCCGGCGATGGAGAACGGGTCCTGGGCGTAGGTGGCGCTGCTGCGGACCTGCAGCTTGTCCCGCGCCGAGAGATTGACCCGCGTTCCCAGCATGCAGGTCTCGTTCGCCGCGAAGGCGCCTCTGGAGAGGCCGAACTCCTGCGGATGCGCCAGCCGCGCCAGCCCCGCCTGGCAGTCCACGTCGAGGTGCAGGTTGTGGTCGCCGAACAGATCGAGCTTGATCCCCGGCACGGCCTGGCCGAACCCGTCGGCGCCGCTGCCGTTGAGCAGCACGTTGTCGTTGTAGCCCGCCATCAGCGACATGCGCGGGCGCCACTCGATGTAGACCTTCGCGCCCGCCCCCCCGGACGTGAGGAGCGCGGCGAAGGCCACGAGCAGCGCGAACCTGGTCGCGGCCATCGTCATCGCTCCTACGGCACCACGACGGTGTCGCCCGGCCCCAGCGTCACCTTGCTCTTGCCGCTGACCAGGTCGTCGTAGCCCACCGCCAGGCGCCGGCCGTCGGCGCGCAGGACGTGGATGGTGTCGCGGTCGGCGAACTCGGCGAGGCCGCCGGCGAGGGCGAGCGCCTGGAGCACGCCCATGGTGTTGCGCAGCGGGAACGCGCCGGGGTGTCCCACCATCCCGGTGACGTAGACGCGCTGGCCGTTGACGTCATGGACGATCACCGTCACCCGCGGATCGCGGACCAGCGACGCCAGCTGCTTCTGCACCGTGGTCTCGAGCTCCCGCGGCGTCAGGCCTTCGGCCTTCACGTCGCCCAGCAAAGGAAGGGTGATCTTCCCGTCGGGCCGGACCGGCACCGTGCGGGAGAGCTCCGGCTCCTTCCAGACGGAGACCTCGACCACGTCCTCACGGCTGAGGCGGAACTCGGTGATGTGCTTCACCTCGTCGTCCACGACCGCGGCGTGCGAGCAACCCACCGCCAGCGCGGCCACCGCCATCCACATTCCGACAACCCTCGACATGCTTCCTCCTCCCCCATCTCCGGGCGGACGTGATCGCCGGCCAGGGAGCACGCGCCATGCCAGCGCCAGCCGGACTCGGCCCGCGGCTCCCTCCGCTCTGTTTGCAGCCTCCGGACCAGCCTTGCGTGCGGGCGCCTCTGCGCTTCGGCGGCGATTGCAGGGGAGCGGCGTTCCGCGACGAGGAACCGCGCTTCCCACCTGCGCGGGAAACGGAGCGCGCCCTGCTCTGCGTCAAGTTTGGCGCACTTCTGGCTAGGTGTAGGTGCGGGCCGTGCGGCGGGGACGGCGAGGAAAAGGGGATACGGGCGGATGTTCCGGACCATCGCAGCGGCAGCCATCGTCTTCGCCTTCGCAGCGTTCGCGCTCCACCGATCGACGATCGCCGGGCCACTCAGCGAACCGCTGCTCCTGCTCTTCATGGGGAGCCTGTTCCTGATCGTCGGGAGGCTCAATTCGGCGCCGCGGAAGAAGCCGGAGCCCACACCCCAGCTGGTCGAGCGGCGCGCGGCATAGCAAACGCGGGATTGCCTGTGACGGATCTGCGGGACGCGCGGGAATTGCCTGTGACGGATCTGCGGGACGCCCTCGTCTCGACGTTCCAGTACAGTCCTGGAGACGGATCTGCGGGACGCCCTCGTCCCGACGTTCCCGTACAGTCCTGGGGACGGATCTGCGGGACGCCATCGCCTCGACGTTCCAGTACAGTCCTGGGGACGGATCTGCGGGACGCCCTCGTCTCGACGTTCCAGTTCAGTCCTGGGGACACCATTTTGATGGTGTCCCCGTAAATGCGCCGGTACTGGGGTCCCGCCGTAGCTAAGCGGTTCCCGAGCTGTCCGAGACGATCCCGATCGGCCGCAGGTTCTCCGGCAGGCTGGCGGTGATGCGCGGATCGGTCAGGCCGCAGTCCTTGATCTTGTAGAGCAGGGCCTTGTAGCTGATCTGCAGACGGAGAGCCGCCTTGCGCTTGTTCCAGTTGGTGCGCGCGAGCATCGCGGAGATCACCTCGCGCTCCGCTCGCAGCGCCGCCTGGCGGGAGATCTCCTTCAGCGACACCGTCTCCGCGCCCATCGAAACCACCGAGGACGGCGGCGGCGGCGAGGAGGCGACGCCGGCTGCCGGCAGCGCGCGCTGCGAACCCTGGTTCGCGGGAGGCAGCGCTCCTCCGGCAGGCCCCGACGCCAGCGTTACCTGTAACGCCGGACGCCGGTTGACCGACGCCTGCAGCTCGTCGAGGACGAAGCGCTCGTCCCGGAGGACCACCAGCCGGCGGACCAGATTTTCCAGCTCGCGCACGTTCCCCGGGTAGTCGTAATTCTGCAGCCGGCGGATCACCTCGTCGGAAAACACCATCATGCCGCCGCGGTATTTGCTGCCGTACTTGCGCCGGAAGTGCTCGATCAGCCCGGGGATGTCCTCCTTGCGATCGCGCAGGGGCGGCACCAGCACGCTGACCACGTTCAGGCGGTAGTAGAGATCCTCGCGGAAGTTGCCGCGGGCGATCTCGTCCTCGAGCACGCGGTTGGTGGCGACCAGCACCCGCGCGTCGGCGCGCAGCGGCCGCTTCCCGCCCACCCGGTAGTACTCCTCGTCCTGGAGGACCTGGAGGAGCTTGGCCTGCAACGCCGGGTGCATGTCGCCGATCTCGTCGAGGAAGATGGTCCCTTTGTCCGCCAGCTCGAACTTCCCGGGCTTCTCGCTGGTGGCGCCGGTGAAGGCGCCGCGCTCGTGCCCGAAGAGCTCCGATTCGAGGAGCTCGCTGGGGAGCGCCGCGCAGTTGATCTTCACGAACGGCTTTCCGCGCCGCGGCGAGCGATCGTGCAGCGTGCGCGCGATGCCTTCCTTGCCCACGCCGCTCTCGCCGCGGATCAGCACCGGGACGTCGGTCTCCGCCACCCGGTCGACCATGTCCCAGATCGAGAGCATCGCCGGGCTGGAAGCGACGTACTCGGTGGGAACGCCGCGGCGGCCGTTGTCGACGCGCGCCGCGGTGATCACCGGCGGCGGCTCGGTCACCCGCACCGCCGGGATGATCGCGGCGGCCTGCGGCTCTTCCGAAGCCGGCCGCGCCGCGCTGCAGCGCTCGATGGCCTCCTTCAGCTCCTCGGGCTCGATGGGCTTGACCAGGTAGTCGCTGGCGCCCAGGCGCATGGCCTTGACCACCGCTTCCTTCTCGTCCATCGCGGAGAGCGCGATCACCGGAGCCGTGCCGCCCTCGGCGCGGTAGCGGGCCAGGACATCGAAGCCGTCGAGCATCGGCATGCGCAGGTCGAGGAGCACCGCCTGTGGCGGCGCGGCCGCTCCGGCCAGCCACTCCAGCCCGGCCTTCCCGTCCGCCGCGGCGAACGCGTGAAAGCCGATCCTCCCCAGCAGCTCGACGAGGATCTCGCGCGCGGCCTCGTCATCGTCGATCACCAGCACCTGATTCGGTTGCTCCAGCATTTTCTCTCCCTCACCCGAAATCGACCGTGCGTTTGTGAACGCCACTCGGTCGTTCTTTCCGATCACGCCGTGCAGAGGGCGGTTTCCTGGCAGACGAGCAAGCGATGTGCCAGATGTGTGGACGGCGGTGGAGCGTTACGGCACGCGCTTCCACAGTGCGCGCAGCGCCGCGTTGACGCTGCGTTGCCCTTCCAGGTTGACCGCGTGCCCCACCTCGGGAAGGACGAGCAATTCCGCGCCCGGGATGAGCCGCGCGAGCTCCTCGCCATTGTCTTGCGGCGAGAGCTGGTCGAGCGCGCCGTGGATCACCAGGGCGGGAACCCCCAGCGCCGGGAGGCGATCGCGGGCGTCGTGCGAGAGCGCCGCATCGACCTGCCCGATGAACCCTTGCGGAGGCTGCAGGGGCTGGGTGGAGGCGAACCGCAGCGCGGCGCGGACGTTCGCTGGACTCCGCCAGAAACGGTCGGTGAAAAGCCAGGAATACGCCTGCAGTTCCCATGCTTTGCGCAGGCGCTCATCGGCGGCAACGACCGGGTACAGCGTCCGCCACGCCTCCAGCAGCGCGCGCGATCGGGGCGACTGCGCGGCGAAGGTGGAGAGCAGCGCCAGGGAGCGGACGCGCTCCGGATGCGCCAGGGCCAGCTCTTGCGCCACCGCGCCACCGAGCGAGAGGCCCACCACGTGCGGCCGCTCCACTCCTTTGGCGTCGAGCACGGCCACCGCATCCTCGGCGAGCTGTCGGGTAGTGTACGGCCCGGGTGGAGCGTCGCTCTGGCCCACGCCGCGCGCGTCCGGCGCGATGCTGCGGTGCGTTTGGGAGAAGTGCGCGAGCTGGACCGCCCACGCCGCTGCCGGCGCGTTCAGCCCCTGCAGCCAGAGGACGGGATCGCCCTTGCCCTGGTCGACGGCGTGGAGGCGCGCGCCGTCCGCTGCGGTCACCCACACGATCAGCGCCTCGCGAACTTGAGATGCGTCACGTTCGGCGCCGCCACGGTGCGCACGGGCTCGAGCCCGCGGAGATCGTCGCCGAGGCCCTCGAAGAGGCGCTCGCCCGCGCCGAGGAGCACCGGCACCAGGCTGATCTCCATCTCGTCCACGAGGCCGGCGGCGAGGTACTGGCGGGCCGCGTTCGCGCCGCCGGCAAGCGAGACGTCCTTGGGGCCCGCGGCACGGCGTGCGGGCTCGAGGGCGGCCTCGATGCCGCCCGTGACGAACGTGAAGGTGGTTCCACCCTCGAGCGCGAGTGGCTCGCGCGCGTACCGGGTGAGGACGAAGACAGGATGGTGGAACGGCGGGTTGTTTCCCCACCAGCCGTTCCACGGCTTCGCCCGATCCCACGGCCCGGGATGGCCTCCGAACATGTTGCGCCCCATCAGGGTGGCGCCGATGTTGGCGATCGACTCCTCGACGACCTGCGTGCTGGCGTTGACCTCCCCGCCTTCGAGCCCGTGCGGCGCGCGCCAGACCGCGAGCGGGAAGACCCACTCGTGCAGCCGCATGCCGCCGATCCCCAGCGGGTCGTCCACGCTCTGGCGGGGTCCGGCGACGAAGCCGTCGAGCGACATCGAGATCCTCAGGCGAACCTTGGACATGTCGTGCCTTTCACACCGTTCCACGGGTCAGCGCAGCTCTCAGGGGATTTCGGGGACACAATACGAAACTCCGAGTTTCGTATTGTGTCCCCGAAATTCAGCTTCTGGTCAGCGGAGCTCGAGCCCCATCACCCGGGTCAGCAAGGCGACGAGCGATCGATCCATCGCGTGGGCGACCGCGCGCCCGAGCCGTTCGCGGAATGAACGCGGTCTCTCGAAGCTCACCCGGTACAGGTTCGCCTCCGCGGCGCGGCCCAGCAGATATTCGTCGCTGGTGCGGAGCTGATCCACCAGCCCCAGGTCCAATCCGCGCCGCGCCAGCCAGTGCTCGCCGGTCGCCACCTTCTCCAGATCGAGCTTCGGGCGCTGCGCCTTGACGAATTCCTTGAAGAGGAGGTGCGTGTCTTCGAGCTCCTCCTGGAACTTCTGCCGGCCCCTCTCGGTGATCTCGCCGAACACGCTGACCGTCCGCTTGAACTCGCCGGCGGTCATCTCTTGGAAGTCGACGTCGTGCTTCTTCAGCAGGCGATGGAGGTTCGGCACCTGCGCGACCACGCCGATCGACCCGAGGATGGCGAAGGGCGCGGCGACGATGCGGTCCGCGACGCAGGCCATCATGTAGCCGCCGCTCGCGGCGATGCGATCGATGCACACCGTGACCTGGATGGCCTTGTCCCGCAGCCGAAGCAGTTGCGCCGCCGCCAGGCCATAGTGCGGGACGGCCCCCCCGGCGCTCTCGAGGCGGATGACCACCTCGTCTTCCTTGCCCGCGACCGAGGCGATCGCGCTCACCTCCTCGCGCAGGCTCTTCACCGCGGTGGCGAAGAGATCGCCCTTGAAATCGAGCACGAACAGGTTCGGCCTTCCGGCGGCCCTTTCCGCCGTCAGCTTCTTCCGGCTCTTCAGGAGCTTCCGCAGCTCCCTCTTGCCGGACATCTCGCCGCGCAGGGCGTCCCCCAGCGCGTCGATCCGCTTGTTGAGCGGCGTGACGCGCAGCCCCGGGGCGCCGGGCCGGAACCGTCGAGCGAGGGCGGCGAGGAACAGGAAGGTGGCGGCGATCGTCGCGAAGACGATGAAACCCCTGGCCGCGAAGCCCAGTGCATCGTGGAGGATGTCCATGGCGCCCCTCGTAACCCGGCAGCCCGCTCGTTGCCAGCGGCGCTCGCTTGACGGGGCGAGAGACGCACAGTCTACTCCCTCCGGGGGGCGTCCGCGTGGCGCGGGATCAACAACGAGTGCCGTTGGAGGGCTCTGCCGGGGAGTTGCCGCGAAGTTCACGGCCGCTCCGCACCGGGAAGAGCTTCCTCCTCGTCGCACCGACCCGGCGGGTCGTCGTCCGCCGCTGGGACAAGGTGGACTACCGGCCTGGCGAAGAATGCCGGCTGAGCATCCTCGGTCAGGGCCTGGGGAAAGGTCCGCTCTCCGTCACCGTGGAATCCGAGAGCGAGGACGGCACGTGGACCGCGGTCGCCAGGCTGCAGGCCGAGGTCGCGGCGGCCGAGGACCAGGCCGTGGTGAGCTGGCGTCTCCCCGAGCAGCCGGTCGTAGCCGGCGAAGCTTCCGTCCGCGAAGTGGATGGGTCGGTCCTGTGCAACGCGCGCTTCGAGGATGTTCGGGACCTGCAACCGGGCGCAGCCGTGTGGATGCGGGCGCAGGCCTCAGGCTTCGAGGGCAAGTCGGTGCAGGTCGTGCTCGAGCGGGAAGGCGAGCCGGGCCAGTGGCTTCCAATCGGTGAGGCGGTGGGGACGGTGCGGTCGGGCGCGCTGCGCGCCGTGGTGGTCATGGACGCCGATGCAGCAGACGGCTGAGGAGCCGCGACGCTGATCCGGGGGGCACTTCATGGGTTACGCGTTCTACGTCACCATCAAGGGAAAGAAGCAGGGCGCCTTCAAGGGCGAGAGCCCGCAGGAGGCGACCAAGGACAAGATCCAGGGGCTGGGCTTCGCCTACGAGCTCAAGTCGCCGCGGGACGCCGCGAGCGGTCACGCGTCGGGAAAACGCCAGCATTCCCCCATCCGGATCGTCAAGGAGTGGGGCGCGGCCACCCCGCAGATCTTCCAGGCGCTCGTCACCAACGAGGTACTCTCGGAGGTCACGCTGGAGTTCCGGAAGACCGGCTCCGACGGGACGGAATCGGTCTACTACCGGATCAAATTGAAGGACGCCTCCGTCGCCGGGATCCGCCAGTTCACCAGCGACAACGGGATCGACGGGGCTTCCTCCTCGAAGCACGCCGGTTCCGGAAACAGCCAGGAACTGGAGGAGATCTCCTTCACCTTCCGCACCATCGAGGTGGAGAACATCGCGGCAAAGACGATGGGGCAGGACGACTGGAGCACGGCCACTTGATCGGGATCCGCGCGGAGCGACTGGATGGCTGAGCGCGACAAGGAGGCGCCCGGCGAAAGGGTGCAGCGCTTCCGCTTCCGGGTGGTGGCGCCGGACGGCCGTGAGCTGGTGAGCGACATCGCGCAGGTCCGCTTCCCGCCGAAGACCGCCGGCGAGGCCAATTTCCGGGTGACGCAGATCTTCGTAGCGGTGAAAGGAAGGAAGCTGGGCGCGCTCGAGGGAGAGAGCACCCGCGAGGGGACCCAGCACCAGTTCGCCGCCCTTTCGCTCGACTACGAGCTCCGCTCGCCCCGCGACCTCGCCAGCGGGCAGGCCTCCGGGAAGCGCCAGCACTCGCCGGTCTCCATCGTCAAGGAATGGGGCGCGGCGTCCCCACAGCTCTTCCAGGCGCTGGTCGGCAACGAGGTGCTCGAGACCGTCGACATCGACTGCTACGGCGTGCTCGCGAACGGAGAGACGGCCATCGTCCACAAGCTCAAGCTTGCGAATGCGGGCGTGAGCTCGATCCGGCAGAGCGCCGGCGGCGAAGCCGGTCCGCGCGAGCTCGAGACCGTCGCCTTCACCTTCGAGGAGCTCGAGCACCTGTCGCCTGCGGGTGCAGTGCTCGCCAGCGACGCCTGGCACGCTCCCGGCTAGACTAGGAGGCCGTTTTGCCGAAAAGGGCAACGGCGCTGTCCCAGGGCGCTGCGCTGGTGCGCGCGCCCGGCAGGGGCTTGAGCGCATCCACCGCCAGCGCGAAAGCCGTCGCGTGCGCGAACAGCAGCGGCACCTCGCCTCGTTTCCACTTCCGCGGCGTAGCCCGCTTGCCTGCTCGGAGTCACGGATTTCCTCGGAGACTCCTACCCCTGCCCGCCTCCGGCGGGGCAGGTGTTACATGTACTGGCCGCCGTTGATGTTCAGCTGGGCGCCCGTGATCCAGTCGCCCTCGGTGCAGAGGAAGCGGACCAGCCGCGCCACCTCGTCCGCCTCGCCGAAGCGTCCGATCGGGATCCGCCCCTTCACCGCTTCCTTCGCGGCCTGCGGCATCGACGCGACCATGTCGGTGTCCACGAAGCCGGGGCAGATGGCGTTCACGGTCACGCCGTACTTGGCCACTTCCTGCGCCACGCTCTTGGTGAAAGCGATCACGCCCGCCTTCGCGGCGGCGTAGTTCGCCTGCCCGTAAGCGCCCGTCTGGCCGATGATCGAGGCGATGTTGATGATCCGCCCCCATCCCCGGCCAATCATCGGCTCCAGCACCGCCTTGGTGCAGTGGAAGACCGAGCTGAGGTTGGTCTGGATCACCTCGTCCCACTCGCCAGCGCTCATCTTCCGGATGCTTCGGTCGCGGTTGACGCCGGCGTTGTTCACCAGGATCTCCACCTGGCCGAGCTGCTTTGCGACCTGGTCGAGCAGCCGGTGGCAGTCCTCCGGTTTCGCCACGTCGGCGTGGAAGACTCCGACCCGGCACCCGGCGCGCTCGAACTCCGCGGCGAGCTGATCGGCCTGCTCCCGGCCCTTGCAGTAGTGGACGGCCATGGTGGCGCCTTCGGCCGCCAGCGACCTCGCGATCGCCTTGCCGATTCCGCGCGAGGATCCGGTGACCAAGGCCACCTTCCCCGCCAGGCGCTTCTGCGTCGATCCGTTCACATGCGGCCTCTCTCCGGCCAGGTGTTGGATTCCCTGATCCAGGCGCGCATAGTACAGCACCTCCCGCTTTCCACTGTGGCGACGCGCCAGCAGCGAGGCAACCGGGCGGCTGCGGAACCGTTGTACGATCCCGGATGTACTGCGCAATCCTCATCGCCAAGGTGCGGCGATGGACCGCCTGCTCCGCGCATCGATCAGCTGTCTCGCCCGCGCCAGCACCCGATCGATCATCTCCGGCGTGAGCTTGCCCGTGTTCGTATTCTGCTGGCTGACGTGGTAGCAGCCGAGGAGCGCCGGCCCGCCGGGGATCCGCGCCTCCACCCCGTGCCCGAACCGCGGCCGCGGCCGGGGCACTGCCAGGCCGCGACGCGCGAAGTGCAGCAGCGCCGCGGCCCACCCGATGCTGCCGAGCGCCAGCACGACGCGCACGTTTTTCAAGAGCGCCACCTCGCGATCGAGCCAGGCGCTGCAGCGCAACAGCTCGTCCGGCCGGGGCTTGTTCGCCGGCGGCGCGCACCGGCAAGGCGCGGTGATGAACGCCCCCGAAAGCTTCAGCCCGTCGTCCCGGCGCACGCTGGTGGGCTGGTTCGCGAATCGCGCCCGGTGCAGCGCCGCATAGAGGAAGTCGCCGCTCCGGTCGCCGGTGAACATCCGCCCGGTCCGGTTCCCGCCGTGCGCCGCGGGCGCCAGTCCCATGATCAGCAGCCTGCCGCGGGGATCCCCGAAGCCGGGCAGAGGGCGCGCCCAGTACGTCCAGTCGCGAAAGCGCTTCACCTTGACGCGAGCCACTTCCTCGCGCCAGGCGACGAGCCGCGGGCAGGCCCGGCACTCGACGATCTCGCGGTGCAGCGCTTCCAGTGGCGTCAAGAGCCGCGCGTGCCGCCCCGCCCGCCGCCGCGGGTGCTGCCGCGGGGCATGCTCTGCGCCGGCCCGCGCATCCCGAACCCGCGCTGGCTCTGCGCGTCCTTGCCGTGCGGAGTGCCGCGGAATCCGCCGCCGCCGCCGAAGCGGCCGCCGCTCTCCCCGCGCTCCTCCGCCTCGTTGACCTTGAGCGGCCTGCCGCCGAAGTCCTTGCCGTTCAGCTGCGAGATGGCGGCTTTCGCCTCCTCGTCGCTGTCCAGGTCGACGAAGGCAAACCCGCGCGAACGGCCCGTCTCCTTGTCGGTGATGATCTTCACGGAGCGGACGGTGCGGTCGTCTCCGGCGATCAGCTGCTTGATCTGCGCTTCCGTGACGTCGAAGGGGAGATTGCCCACGAACAGGCGAGCCATGAGTCGTTCCTTTCCTCTGCGGGCCGATCCTATCAGGAGAAAAAGCGCCGCGCACCGGAACCTCCGCTGTGGCATCCTGCCGGCGTATGCCTGAGGCGGTGCGCCTGCGCGGCGCGACCAAGCGCTACGGCGCCTTCACCGCGCTCGACCACGTCGACCTCGACATCCATCGCGGCGAAGTGTTCGCGCTGCTGGGCCCCAACGGCGCCGGCAAGACCACCCTGATCAGCCTGGTGGCGGGCACATCGCTCGCCAGCGAAGGGACCGTGGAAGTGCTGGGCCGCGATGTGGTCCGCGACTACCGCTTCACCCGCCGCGCGGTGGGCATGGTGCCGCAGGAGATCAACTTCGACCCCTTCTTCACCGTCGAGGAGACCCTCCGCTTCCAGGCCGGCTACTTCGGGGTGCGGGTCAGCGACGCGCGGATGGACGACATCCTGGGGAACCTCAGCCTGCGCGACAAGCGGCACTCGAACACGCGCGCTCTCTCGGGCGGGATGAAGCGCCGCCTGCTCATCGCCAAGGCGCTGGTCCACGACCCGCCGGTGCTCTTCCTCGACGAGCCGACCGCCGGCGTCGACGTGGAGCTGCGCCGCGATCTCTGGACGTACGTGAAGCGCCTCGCCTCCGCGGGCACCACGGTGGTGCTCACCACCCACTATCTCGAGGAAGCGGAGGAGCTGGCCGACCGCATCGGGGTGATCAAGAACGGGCGGCTGCTGGTGGTCGAGGACAAGCGCGTGCTGATGGCCCGCCATTCCCGGCGCACGGTGCGCCTCGAGCTGGAGCATCCCGTGCTCGAGCTGCCGCTCTCGCTCGCCCAGGCCGGCGCCGCGCTGGCCGAAGGAGGCGGCGCGCTGGTGCTGACGCCGCGGATGGGCGAGCCGCTCTCCGCGCCCTTGCAGGCGCTGGCCGCCGCCGGCCTGCGGGTCAACGACGTGCAGACGCGCGAGCCGCGCCTGGAGACGGTGATCCTCGAGCTGCTCAACTCGCCCACGCCCATCGTTCAGGCGACCAACGGGGGCACGGCGCCGGAGCGGCCGGTGCCGCCCTTGCCTCCGCCCGCGGCGCCGGACGAGAAGACGCTCGGCGTGCGCACGCTCTACCGCAAGGAGGTGACGCGCTTCCTCCGCGTGCCCGGCCAGACCATCCTCTCGCCGCTGGTCACCACCGCCCTCTACTTCGTCGTCTTCGGCTGGTCGCTCGGAGGGCGCCTGCGCGAGGTGGAAGGGGTGCCGTACATCCGCTTCCTGGTCCCCGGCCTGGTGATGCTCGGGATCATCAACAACGCCTTCCTCAACACCAGCTCGTCGATATTCATCATGAAGCTGCAGGGCACCATCGTCGATCTGCTGGTGACGCCGCTCACCTATCTGGAGATGCTCGCCGCCTTCCTTCTCGCGGGCGCCACGCGGGCGATGCTGGTCGGCGCCTTGACCTGGGCGACCGCCGCGCTCTTCGTGGGACCGGAGGTGCCGCATCCGGTCCAGGCGCTCCTCGCCGGAGTGATCGTCTCGTTCGCTTTCGCGGCGGCAGGGCTGATCGTCGCGCTCTGGGCGGAGAAGTTCGAGCAGGTGAACTTCATCCCCACCTTCGTGATCACGCCGCTCGCTTTCCTCGGCGGCGTCTTCTACTCGGCCGCGATGCTCCCCGGCGCCTTCCGCATCGTGCTGCACCTGAACCCCATCTATTACATGATCGAATCGATGCGGTACGCGCTGATCGGCCACACCGTCGAGCGGCCCTGGGAAGGCTTCGGCGTGATGCTCGCCATCGCCGCCGTCCTGGTCGCCTGGGCGCTCCGGCTGCTGCGCCGCGGCTACAAGCTGCGCGCTTGACGCCCGGGCGCCGGACGCTCAGCTCACTTGTGCGAGGGCGGGTTCTGCTCCGCGGCCGGAATGATCTGCGGCGGACCGCCGGAGACCGGCGGAGGCGGAGGCAGGACCGGGATCAACGTCTGCGAGCCCGGAGCAGTGGCGGCGACGTCGCCCGGCGGCCCCGCCTCGCACCTGCTCTCGGTGGCGGACGTCGCGCAATGCTCGTCGGCGCGGCAGAGCCCCGCGCAGGGTGCTCTCTCGCACAGGCCGGTGTGCGGGTTGCAGATGGCTTCGCCGGTGCAGATGGCGATGCAGCCGCCGGCGTTGCGCTGCAGCGCGGACGCTCCGACCGCCGCCGCCGTGACCGTGCTCGCACCGGCCAGCATGCTCGCGGCGCAGGCTGGGAGCAGGACTGCGATGAGCGCCAGTCGCACCATGCAGAGAAAGTGTAACCGGGTCATCGGGCTCCCGCTTGCCGCGTCAGCGGGTGGGCAACGACGCGCTGGTCCTCACCACCACGACATACGGCGGATTCTCCTCGCCGCTGCGCACCGCCACCCGGGCAGGCCCGTCGAGCCCCGATCCCGACATGACCGCCGCGATGCCGTCGGCGCGCAAGGATTGCGCGCCGGGCGTCCGCGTCTCCAGATGGCGCAGCCGATCGTGCAGCGGCGACCACGCCGTCCCGGAGAAGCTGTACGGCGCACCGTCCTCGTTCGACAGCAGCAGCGCCGTCGCCCACTCCGCCATCGCCAGCGGCATGGGGAGCCCGAGCACGGCCTCGAGCCCGGTTACGCCGCCCGGACCCGCCCCGAGCCGCGCCAGGAGATCTCCGCCGAGCCGATCGGTGAACAAGCGAAGGAAGCTGTGCGCGCCCTGGTAGTTTCCGATGGGGTCTCCTTCCCAGCGGGTCAGGCTGCGCCCGTCGTAGCCTCGCAGATCGCCCACCCCGTGCCCCAGGTACGCAGCGCCTTCCGCGCGCCCACCCGGGCTGTTCCAGCCGTAGCCCGCGACGTCCTCCGCCACCTTGGAGAGCGCCTCGTTGATCCAGACCGCCTCGGGTCCGTCGCAGCTGCGCAGGACGCACCGGCGCGCGAAGTTGATCAGGTGCTGCATCTCGTGGGCGAGCGTCGCCGGGTACACCGACGAGAACAGGTCCGCCCGGGCGTATCCGTTCTCGGCGCCGTTGCGCGGATCGTTCAGGTACACGATCTCGCCGTGGTTGGACCCGTTGCCTGAGCACGCCGGGGAATCGTCGCGCCCCCGCACCAGGTCGGCGTTGCCGAAGTATCCGATCAGCCACCCGCCGTTCAGGTGCGCGCCGAGTTCGTGGGTGAGGAGGACCACCAGCTTGCCGTTGCCGTCCACGTCGGTGGGCGTGCCGAACGTGGCGGTCACGGGCGACCAGACCCGCTCCTCGAACGCCTGCGCGAGCGCCTGCAGATCGGGGCCTTCGTAGGCGCCGAGGTCGTCGTCGTCGACGTACACCTCCGCGTGCGCGGCCGACACCGCGAGCGTCGTGGGCTTGCGGCGGTGCCGCGAGAAGTCCAGCCCGGAGACGACGCAGAACGATCGACGCGCGCCGGCTTCCAATGTTTCCGCCGCGGCGGGCGGCTCCAGCGCCAGCGCGGACTCGCGCGCCCGCAAGGACTCGTGCAGCAGCGGCGCCGCGGCCACCGTCAAGGCCGTGCGCTGGACGGACGCGTCGCCGGGGGCGGCGACGCCGTCGACGATCACCTCGGCGCCGGCGCCGTC
>JBGQLA010000092.1:0-13964 GCA_041499865.1 Deltaproteobacteria bacterium | reverse complement strand
GGACTGGGCGGCCATCGCGGCGTCCCAGGCGGCGCTGCGCGTGCCGTCGGCGGGCGCGGTGGCCACGGCGAGCGCCGCTTCCATCTCCGCCCGCCTCTCCCGGGAGCGCAGGTGCGGCAACTCCCGCGCGATGGCGATGGCGGGGATCGCGCCGTGCAGGCCCGCATCCCCGGGGGGCCGCACCAGCGGACGCTGCGGCAGATCGAACAGCTCCTGCGCCGCGCCGGGCTCCAGCGAAAGCGCGTGGGCGCGGGCGAGGAAGTCGCGCAGCGTCCGCAGCCTGGCGACCCGTCCCGGACGGGGCGGATCGTCTCCCTCGGCGTTCTGGAGCGTTTCCCGGACCTCCGCGACGGCGTCGGCGCCGGTGGCAAGCTCGTGCGCCTCGAGGCTCTCGCGGAGAGTCTCGCCGGCAGGCAGACCGGCCGCCCGGCGGTAGCGCCCATGCGCCAGCGCCTCGGCGAGTTGCACCGCATCTTCCCGAACCCCGGTCAGCTCGCGCAGCACGCGCAGCTGTTTACTTGATCAGCCGCGCCTCGCAAGCCCGCCAGTCGAGATTGCGGAAGTACGCGTCGATGTACCTGGGGCGCTCGGTCGCCTTGTAGTCGGGGATGAAGGCGTGCTCCCACGCGTCCATCACCACGATCGGCTTGAACCCGGGCGGATGCCCGTCGTTGTGCAGGGTGATCCAGTGGTTCGAGATCAGCCGGTTCTCCGGGTTCTGGTAGGCGATCGCCCAGCCCACTCCGCGCATGGCGGCGATGGCCTTGAAATCCTCCAGCCAGGCCTCCGTGCTGCCGAGCGCCTGCGCGAGAGCCTGCGCCAGCGGCCCCGCCTTGTTCAGCGGATCCGGCTCCGGCGCCAGGTTCCCGAAATACAGCTCGTGCAGCACCATGCCGCCGTACTCGAAGCCCAGCCAGCGGGTGAGCTCGGCAAACGCAGGGTTGGTCCCTTTTGCCTTGCCCTCCTTCGTCAGCCCCTCGAGCTGGGCGTTGAGCTCGTTGACGTTCTTGACGTAGCCCTCGTACAGCTTGAGGTGGTCCTGGAGGAGCCCGTCCGAAATGCCGGACAAACCCTTCATCCTCGGGAACTGCTTCGGTTCATACCGTTTCATGCGCAGGAAGATGCGCATTGCGAGGCCCCGGTGCGCCCGGGCCGGCCGGCGGTTACGGGCGACCGCCCCCTTCGTCGGATCTCCCTCGACGGAGCGATCCCGGGACGGTAGTGTGCGCGCCGCAAGCGGTTTTCCCGAGGAGGGCGGATGGACACGACCGTCAGCGAATGGCTGAACCTCATCTTCCGGTGGACCCACGTGCTCGCCGGCGTGATGTGGATCGGCCATCTCTGGTTCTTCAACTTCGTCAACGGCCAGGTGGCGAAGACGTACGACGCGGACTCGAAGAAGAAAGTGGTTCCCGAGCTGATGCCCCGCGCGCTGTACTGGTTCCGCTGGGGCGCGGCCTACACCTGGGTCACCGGCTTCCTCCTGCTCTGGGTCGTCTACTGGGCGGGCAACGCGATGGGCAAGGACGGCATGTCGAGCTACGGCTCGGGCGGCATCGGCTTCCTCATCGTGCTCATCTGCTTCGGCATCTACGACGTGCTCTGGAAGAGCATGAAGAACGAGACCACCGGGATGATCGTCTCCCTGGTGCTCTTCGCGGTGGTGGTGTTCATCTTCCGCTTCTTGATGGGCGGGCGGGCGATCTTCATCTACTCCGGCTCGCTGTTCGGAACGATCATGGCGGCGAACGTCTGGATGCGGATCTGGCCCAACCAGCGGAAGATCATCGCCGGCGTGAAGGGCACGGGACCGGCGCCGGATCCCTCGGTTCCCGCGACCGCGGGCCTGCGCAGCAAGCACAACACGTACATGTCCTTCCCCTTGATCTTCTTCATGGTCTCGAACCACTTCCCGACGGTGTACGGCAGCGACTACGCCTGGGTCTGGGCGATCATCTTCGTGGTCGTCGGCTGGGGGATCACGAAGTTCCTCTTCAACAAGGCGGCGAGCCCCGCGCCGGGCCGGTTCTAGGAGCGAACGCGTGCAGAGCGTCAATCTGATCACCGATGCGCGGTACTCGGACGACAAGCCGAACGTGCTGCACGCGGTGAAGACCGACCAGCTGATGGTCGACGGGATGTACCTCAAGGCAGGCCAGAAGACGGGATGGAAGAAGAACCCCGATGCGGACCGCGCCTTCGTCTGCGTGCAGGGCGCCGGGGAGCTGGTGCTGGAGACGGTGGCCGCCGGGAACGAGCTGCGCATCCCGCTCGGTCCCGGCGCGGTGGCGCTGGCGCCGCGCGGGGTGTTCCACGACCTGATCGGAGGCCCGCAGGGGATGGTCTGCTCGGCCCTGAGCAAGTTCCCCGTCCGGGTGGTCGAGAAGGGGTAGCCCTTGACGCGGCCCGGCCGCTGCTTACGGATCTGCGCATGCCGACGTACGAGTACAGCTGCACGAGCTGCGGCACCTTCGACGTGGAGCAACGCATCACCGAGCCGGCTCTGTCCACCTGCGACAAGTGCGGCGGTCCGGTGCGGCGCCTGATCTCCCGGTCCTCCTTCGCGCTGCGCGGCGGGGGGTGGCACGCGGACGGGTATTCGGCCGGGAAGAAGCCCTCTGCGGCCGAAGGGCAGTGCGCCGCGACGCCCGGCGGGGCCTGCGGCGGCGGGGCGTGCAAGAGAGCCCAGGGGTAGGACAGGGTCCGGTGCCGCCGGGGCGCCCGCCGGCGCGCTTGAGGATGGTCGCCGATCGCGACGGGCCCCTGCTCGCGTTCGTGGTCCGGCGCGGCGGCGTCGCCGAGGAGCTGGCGCGGGCGGCGATCGCTCGCGGCGGAGCGTTCGTGAACGGGCGGCGCGTCCGCGATCCCGGCGCGGAGGTCCGCGGCGGCGAACGGGTCGAGGTGACGCTGGCCACGCCGGCGGCGGTCCGCCTCACGCGCGAGCGCATCCTCCACCTCGACGAGCTGGTGCTGGCGGTGGACAAGCCCGCCGGAGTCGCCGCGCAGGAGGATCTCGCGGGCGGCCCGTCCCTTCCGGACCTGTGCAGCGCGCTGCTTCTGGAATTGGGCGAGAAGCGGGTGGAGGCGCTCCTGGTGCACCGGCTCGACCGCGGAACCACCGGCGTCACCGCGCTCGCGCGGACCCGGAAGGCGCAGTCCGCGCTCCTGGCGGAATTCCGCGAGCACCGCGCGCGCAAGCAGTACCTGGCGCTGGTCGCACCCGGACCCGACCGGGACGAGGGTCTGATCGAGACGCCCGTGGCAGGGCGTTCCGCGCGCACGCGCTGGCGCGTGCTCGAGCGCTTCGCCGGCGCGGCGCTGATCGAAGCGCTGCCGGAGACCGGACGGACGCACCAGATCCGGCTCCACCTCAGCGAGCTGGGCTGCCCGCTGCTCGGGGACAAGGCGCACGGCGGGACGCCCTTCGTCACCCATCCCGGGGGGGCCCGCCACGAGTTCGGGCGTCCCCTGCTGCACGCCCTCTCCCTCGCCGTCCGCCATCCCCGCGGAAACGAGCTGCGCGTCGAGGCGCCGCTGCCGGCGGACTTCGCCGCCGCGCAGGCCTTTCTCCGCGAGATTGCGCGTTGAAAGCCGGCTGTGCGTCTGCTAGAGCACCGCGCCATGGGCGAGAACACCGAGGCGAAAAAGGATTCGGGGATGCTGATCGTGCAGAGCAAGGTGCGCGATCTGATCCGGGAGAAGGAGATGCGCACCTCCGACGAGTTCATCTCTGCTCTTTCGGAGCACGTCCGCGCCGCGGTGGAGAAGGCGGTGTCGCGCGCGAAGGAGAACGGCCGCAGCACGCTGCGGCCGGCGGACCTGTAGCGCGGGAGCTCCGCAGTGCGGGACATCGCGCTCGCGCTGATGCGCGGACTCGCCGAGCGCAACGCGCGCGTCGGCTGGGCGGTGTCTCCCCCGGGCCTGCTCCGCTACGCGGTGCGGGGAAAGGCGGAAGCGCAGCCCCTGCTCCTGCTGCACGGGTTGGGCGATTCGCTCGCCGGGTGGGCGCAGGTGGCCGGGCCGCTCGCGCGAAGGTTCCAGGTGCACCTGCTCGACCTTCCCGGCCACGGCCTGTCGCAGCGCCCTCCGGACTGGCGGCTGGATACGCTCGCCGCCGGGGTGGCGGACTACGCGAAGCGGCTGCACGATCCGGTGATCGTCGGGCACTCGCTGGGGGGATGGCTGGCGCTTCGGCTGGCGGTCTCGGGCGCCATCCGTCCCGCCGGGATCGTCCTGGTGAATCCCGCCGGAGCGCTGCTGCCGCGCGAGCGGTGGGCGCCCTTTCGCGAGCTGGTCTCGGCCCGCGACACGCAGGGCGTCGCCCGCTACCTGGAGCGCGCCTTCCACCGCGCGCCGCTGGCGCTGCGGCTGTTCCCGCGGGAGGTGATCCGCGCCATGTCCGCGGAGGCCTGCCAGGGGACCCTCGACGCGCTAGGCGAGGCGGACTTCCTGCGCGAAGCGGAGCTCTCCGCGCTGCAGGCGCCGCTGCGGCTGGTCTGGGGCGCGAAGGATCGCCTCCTGCCCGAAGGAACGCTGGAATTCTTCCGCCGCGCGCTTCCCCGCGCCGGGCTGGTGGTCCTGGACGGCGTCGGACACCTGCCGCACCTCGAGGCCCCGCGGGCGCTCGCCCGCGCTCTGCTCCTGCCGTTCCCGGCCTGACGGTCAGGGCGAATGTCGCAGCGCGTGGCGCGCTCCGCTGCTACCCTCTGTCGGGTGAGACATGCGCTCCCCAATGGCCTGACGCTGCTGGTCGAGGAAAACCATGCGGCGCCCGTCGTCGCCATCCAGGTGTGGATGCGCGTCGGCAGCGCCGACGAGCGGCCCGACGAGGCCGGCCTCGCGCACCTGCACGAGCACATGCTCTTCAAGGGCACCGCCCGGCGCGGCCCCGGCGAGATCGCCCGGACCATCGAATCTTGCGGCGGCGAGATCAACGCCTGGACCAGCTTCGACCAGACCGTCTACCACGTGGTGCTCGCCTCGCAGTTCTTTGCCGAGGGGTTGGACGTGCTGGCGGACGCGGTGACCAGCGCAGCCTTCGATCCCGACGAGCTGCAGCGCGAGATCGAGGTGGTCTGCGAGGAGATCAAGCGCAGCCAGGATTCCCCCACCCGCAAGCTCTCGCGCGAGCTCTTCGCCCTCGCCTTCTCCCGCCACCCGTACGGCAAGCCGGTGATCGGCACCGAAGAGAGCGTGCGCAGCTTCACCCGCGAGGGGATCCTCAAGTTCTACCGGCGCTGGTACCGGCCGGAGAACGCGGTGGTGATCGTGGTCGGCGACGTGCGCGAGGCGGAGGCGCTCGCGCTGGCGGAGAAGCTCTTCGCCTGGCCGCCCGGGGCGTTCGAACGGCCCGCGCCCCGCCCGCCGGAGCCGCGCCGGGAGAGTCCGCGGGCGCGGCTGCGCAAGGAGCCGCTCAAGGAAGGCTATCTCTCGATCGCCTGGCCTTCGCCGCCCCTGGTGCACGACGACGTGGCCGCGCTCGACGCGCTCACCATCGTGCTCGGGCACGGCGAGGCTTCGCGGCTGCACCGGGCGATGAAGCGCGACCGGCTCCTCTGCACCGAGGTGCAGGCGAGCTGCTACACCCCCGTCGATCCGGGGCTCACCATCGTCGGGATCACCCTGCAGCCGGCCACCGCGCGCGACGCGGTGCGGGAGGCGCTCTCGCAGACGTATCGGCTGCGCAGCGAGGAAGTGACCGCCGAAGAGCTCTCCGTCGCCTGCAGGCTGCTGGAGAGCGACGCCGTCTACCAGCGGGAGACGGTGCAGGGCCAGGCGCGGAAGCTCGGCTTCTACCAGTCGAGCGCCGGGGGCATCGAGTACGAGCAGCGGTATCTCGACCTGGTCGCGCGGCTCACGCCCGCGCGGTTGCGCGAGGCCGCGGAGCGCTGGATCGATCCAGCCGCCGCCACCCTCGCCGCGCTGTTGCCGAACGTCGATGGGCCCGCGGAAGCGGAGCTGCAGGCGTTGCTCGAGGAAGCCGCGAAGACTCCCCGCCCGCGCGCCCCGTCCTCGTCCGCCGCTCCGGAGAAACGAGCGCCGGTGCGCTTCGCCGAGCCGGCCACGACCGGTCCGCTGCTGCGCGAGGAGCTGCCCGGGGGCGGAGTCCTCTTGATCAAGGAGGAGCGCGCGGTCCCGCTGGTCGCGCTGCGCGCGGCGTGGCAGGGAGGCCTGCGCCTGGAGGACGCGTCGAACGCCGGGATCGACATGCTGCTGGCGCGGCTGGTGTCGAAGGGCACCCGCACGCGCGGCGCCGAGCGGCTGGTGCGCGAGCTGGAGGCGATGGGCGGCTCCATCAGCGGCAACGCCGGACGCAACAGCTTCGGCCTGCGCTCCGAGTTCCTCTCCCGGCACCTGGAGGAAGGCTTCGAGGTGTTCGCGGAAGCGATCTCCAGCCCGGCGTTCGCGCCGGAAGAGGTGCAGCGCGAGCGCACGCTGCAGATCGACGAGCTGCGATCGCGCGAGGACAACCCGGCCGGCGTGGCGTTCCTGCTCTTTTCCGAAACGCTCTACCGCAAGCACCCCTACCGGTTCGACTCGCTGGGGACGGAGAGCAGCGTCGCCGCGCTCGAGCCCGGCCTGCTCGCGCGCTACCGCGCCCGGCAGTACCCGGCGGGCGGCGTGACGATCTCCGTGGTCGGCGACGTGGACCCGGAGCGGGTGCGCGACCTGGTCCGCCGCGATCTCGGCGGGGCCGCGGCGCGGCGGCCGCCGATCGTGCCGCCGCAGGAAGATCCGCTGGAGGCGCCGCGCTTCGCCGTCCGCAAGCTGGACAAGGCGCAGGCGCATCTGGTGATCGGCTTCCCCGGCGCGCGGCTCTCGGACGAGGTGCGCTGGCCGCTGGAGGTGCTCTCGGCGGTCCTCTCCGGGCAGGGCGGGCGGCTCTTCGTCGAGCTGCGGGACAAGCGGAGCCTGGCGTACAGCGTGACCAGCTTCTCCATGGAGGGCCTCGATCCGGGCTACTTTGCAGTCTACATCGGCTGCGGCCCGGCCAAGGTGAAGGAAGCGCTGGAGGGGATCCGCAACGAGCTGCGCCGCGTCCGGGAGGATCCGATCACCGCCCTGGAGCTGGATCGCGCGCGCACGCACCTGATCGGCACCCACGCCATCTCGCTGCAGCGGAATTCCGCCCGCGCCGCGGTCTACGCCTTCGACGAGTGCTACGGGCTGGGAGCGGACGCCTCGGCGAAGTACGCCGAGCGCATCGCGGCCGTCCGCGCCGACGACGTGCTCGCCGCCGCTCAGCGCGTGCTCGCTCCCTCGCGCGAAGTGATCGCGCTGGTCGCGCCGGAGGGCGCGATTCCTCCGGAGCTCGCGCAGTGAGCTGGGCGCTGGTCCTCACCGCGCCCACCGACGAGCTGGAGATCCTCGCCGCGGAGCTGTTCGACCGCGGAGCGCTCGGCGTCGAGCTGCAGGAGCCGGGCATGCCGCTGATGCCCGGCACGCCGGCGTTGCCCGAGGGCCGCGGCCGGGCGATCGCCCATTTCGACGACCGCGAGGCGGCGCTCGATTCGGCGCGCACGTTCGGAGCGGAGACGCCGCTCGAGATCCCCGAGCAGGACTGGAGCGTCGCCTGGCGGCGGCACCACCGCACGCTCCGCGCCGGTCCCCGGTCCTGGGTGCATCCGCCCTGGGAGCCGGCGCCCGCCGGCGGAGTCGCGGTGGCGATCGATCCGGGAATGGCGTTCGGCACCGGGAGCCACGCCACCACCGCGCTCTGCCTCGAGCGCTGTGACGAGCTGCTCCTCGAGCTCCCGGGCGCGAGCGTGCTCGACGTGGGCACCGGGAGCGGCGTGATCGCCTTGCTCGCGAAGAGGCTCGGCGCCGGCCGGGTGGTCGGCACCGACGACGATCCGAAGGCGCTGGACGCCGCTCGCCAGGGGGCCGCGCTGAACGGGATTCCGGACGTCGAGTGGATGCTCACCGCCGATCCCGCCGCGGCCCCGGGCCAGTTCGGGATCGTGATCGCGAACATCCTCCTCAACACGCTCGAAGAGCTGGCGGCGGCGATCGCCTCCAAGGTGGCTCCGGGCGGACGGCTCGTCCTTTCCGGACTGCTGGCCGCGCAAGGCGATGCCGCGGAGCGCGCGTACGCCCGGGTGGGGCTGCAGCCCTTCGCGCGGGCGGAGCGCGAAGGATGGCTGCGGCTGGAACTGTCGCGTCCTCCGGCAGCGACCGGGCGATAATCGCGCGATGCACCGCCTGTACGTGCCGCCGGAGCAGCTCGCGTCCTCGCCGCGGGTGCGGCTGACAGCGGAGCAGTCGTGGCACCTCCTCACCGTGCTTCGCCTGCAGCCCGGCGCCGAGCTGGAGGTGTTCGACGGCAAGGGCCGGCGCTTCCGGGCGACGCTTGCCGCGTCGGGGCTCGAGATCGACGGGCCGCTGCCCGCTCCGCAGCGCCGGGTCGACGTCGTGCTCGCGCAGGCGCTCTCCAAAGGCGAGAAGATGGAGCTGGTCATCCAGAAGGCGACCGAGCTGGGCGCGGCGCGGATCCTGCCGCTCGCCACGGAGCGCTCGGTGGTGCGCCTCGACGCGCAGCGCAGCGCCTCGCGCACCACGCGCTGGCGCCGCATCGCCGAGGAGGCGGCGCGGCAGTGCGGGCGCGCGGACGTCCCCGCCGTCGACGAGCCTTGCGGCTGGGACGGCCTGTTCGCGCTCTTGCGCGACGACCCGGAACGGCGCGGGCTCCTGCTCGATCCGGATCCGGGCGGGCTGCGTCTCGGGGACGCCGCACGCGGCGTCTCGCGCCTGCTCGTCGCCGTGGGTCCGGAGGGCGGCTTTTCGCCCGGGGAGCGGGCGCAGGCGATCGAGAACGGCTTCGTCGCCGTCGCGCTCGGGCCGCTGGTGCTCCGGAGCGAGACAGCGGGCCTGGCGGCGCTGGCCGTGGTGCTGCACGTCAACGGCGAGCTGGGCTGACCGGCCGCATCGCTCGACGAATCGCGACCGCGCCCGTTGACATCACACCACGGTAGGTGTCGGGTCCGACCCGGAGGCCGTCATGCTGCGTCCGCGTGCGATCGCCATTCTCCTCCTCTTCGCGGCTCCGGTGGCGGGCGCCGCCGACCCCGTCAGCCTCTCCACCAGAGCCCAGACGACGCTGGCTCCGGAAGAGCAGGTGTGCGCGGGCGTGCTCGCGCCGCTGCCTTGGCGCGACGCCTCCGATGCATGGTCGTTTGCCGCAGGCCCCACCGCGCGCCTCGACGAGCACGAGCTCTGGGCCGCGAACTCGCTCGTGCCGCTGGCGGCGGTCCGCTACGCCGGGGGCGGACTGCACCTGATCCTGGTCGGGTTTCCCGCCCAGACGCCGATCCGCTTCACGGCGGCGGGCTGGCGTCCGCGCTGGCCGTTCTGCTGATCTGCGCGCAGGCGCGCCCGAGCCGATCGACCGCCTCGCCTACTTCGCCTCCCGGAGGCAGGTGGGCGAGGAGCGCCTCGCCGTCGAGCTGCAGGTCGTTGTTGCCGGAGATCTCGAGGACCGCAGCGCGCAGTGCCACCGGGAGCTCGCCCATCCCGGAGAGCGTCGCGCCGAGGTCCGAGATGGTGGCGCCCTCGGGCGAGAAGCGCACGTACGCCTTCACGGGCGTGCCGTCCGCCAGCGTGTGCCCCGAGAGCCGCGGCGACCAGCCCAGGAGCTCCGCGGCGCTCTCCGAGGCGAGGGCCTGTTCCATCTCCTGAGGCTGCGCACCAAGCCCGCCGCGCGCAAGTCAGTGGGCCCGCGCGTGCTCGATGCAATATTCGGTCAGCTTGCCGTGGCACTTCTCCTCGCAGTCGCAGACGCGGAACTCGAGGGTGGGATCGTCGGCGTCGCTCCGGCCGCACTTCGCGCAGACGCGGGCCTTGCGCGGCGCGGGCGCAAACGCCGGAGCGACCTTTCGCCGCGGCCGGCCGGCGCCACGGAGCCGCGAGCGCAGCGTTCCGCCGCAGAAGAGCAGGAAGTCACCCGCGCCGACCAGCACCGCGGCGCGCGTGGCGAAGTCGCCGCCGATCAGATCCCAGACCATCAGCGCGGCGCTGAGCACGCCGAGGTATTTCACCTTCACCGGCAGGAAGAGGAGCAGGATCTCGTAATCCGGGAACTCCGCCGCGAAGGCGAGCAGCAGCGCCTCGCCGACATACCTGCCGGTGACCGGGCCCACGAGGAATCCCACGGCCAGCGTGCCCAGCCCTCCGAGGAAGAGGAAGAGGTCGAAGCGGAAGCTGCCCCACTGCGACTCCAGCGCGGTTCCCATCGTGTGCAGGAACCAGAGACCGAACGCCACCCAGAGCAGCCCGTATCCGGTGATCGGCCCGACGGGCGCGAAGAGGAAGGTGAGCACGCGCCAGACCTCGCCCTGCAGCACCGCCTGCGGATCGAGCCAGAGCAGACGCGCCACTTCGGGCCGGGCGAACACGAGGAGATGCAGCGCCCCCGAGATTCCCACCACCCAGAGCATCACCCCTTGCGGCGCATGCCTGCCGAACCGGCGCTCGAGGCGGGCGAGAAGCTTCTCCACGGCAGGTGATTAGCATCGGCGTGATACAAGGGCGACCCCATATGGACCCGATCGCGCGCTTCATCGAGCTTCTCGAGCGGGCGAAGCAGACGCCCGCGATCGCCGAGCCCACCGCGATGACGCTCTCGACCGTGAGCGCGGAAGGAAAGCCGTCCGCCCGCGTCGTGCTGCTCAAGGGCATCGACGCGGAGGGGCTGGTCTTCTACACGAACACCCGCTCCCGCAAGGGCCGCGACATCGCCGCCCGCGCCGAGGTGTCGCTGACGTTCTGGTGGCCGCAGCTGGAATCGCAGGTCCGCTTCGAAGGCGCGGCAGTGCGCGTCACCGACGCGGAAGCGGACGCGTACTTCGCCACCCGGCCGCGGGTCTCGCAGCTCGGCGCCTGGGCGTCCGACCAGAGCGCGCCCCTGCGCTCGCGCGAGGAGCTGGAGAAGCGCTTCGCCGATCTGGAGAAGCGGTACGAGGGAAAGGATGTGCCGCGCCCTCCGCACTGGTCGGGGTACCGCGTCGCGCCCCTGGAGGTGGAGTTCTGGCGCAACCGGCCCGGACGGCTGCACGAGCGCGATCTGTACGCGCGGACGTCGCCGGGCTCGCCGTGGAAGATGACGCTGCTCAACCCGTAGCCGGATTTCTTACTTCGCCTTCGGGCCGACCATCTCCTCCGGCTTCACCCACTGATCGAACTGCTCCGCGGTGAGGAAGCCGAGCTTGACCGCGGCCTCCTTCAGGGTGGTGCCTTCCTTGTGCGCCGTCTTGGCGATCTTCGCCGACTTGTCGTAGCCGATGTGCGGGTTGAGCGCGGTGACCAGCATCAGCGACTCGCGCATCAGCTTGGAGATGCGCTCGCGGTCCGGCTCGATCCCCACCGCGCAGTTGTCGTTGAAGCTCTTGCAGCCGTCCGCGAGCAGCCGCACCGACTGCAGGAAGTCGTGGATGATGAGCGGCTTGAACACGTTCAGCTCGAAGTTGCCCATCGCCCCGCCGAGGTTGATGGCGACGTCGTTGCCCATCACCTGCGCGCAGAGCATGGTCATGGCCTCGCTCTGCGTCGGGTTCACCTTCCCGGGCATGATCGAGCTGCCGGGCTCGTTCTCCGGGATCTTCAGCTCGCCGATCCCGCAGCGGGGCCCCGACGCCAGCCAGCGGACGTCGTTGGCGATCTTCATCAGCGACACGGCCAGCGTCTTCAGCGCGCCGTGCGCGAAGACCAGCGCGTCGTGCGCCGCCAGGGCCTCGAACTTGTTCGGCGCCGAGGTGAAGGGGTGGCCGGTCAGCCGGGCGATCTCCTTCGCGACGCGGTCGGCGAACTCCGGGTGCGCATTCAGCCCGGTCCCGACCGCCGTACCGCCCAGCGCCAGCTCGCGCAGGTGGTGCAGCGAGCTCTCCACGTGCCGCAGGCCGTGATCGAGCTGCGCCACCCAGCCGCTCATCTCCTGACCGAGCGTGAGCGGGGTGGCGTCCTGCAGGTGGGTGCGGCCGATCTTGACGATCTCCCGGAACTCCTCGGACTTGCGCGCGAGCGTGTCCCGCAGTTGCCGCACCGCCGGGATCAGCTGGTCGACGATGGCCGGGGCGGAGGCGACGTGCATCGCGGTCGGATAGACGTCGTTCGACGATTGCCCCTTGTTCACGTCGTCGTTCGGATGGACGAGCCGCTCCTCGCCGCGCCGCCCGCCGAGGATCTCGCTGGCGCGGTTCGCCAGCACCTCGTTCATGTTCATGTTCGTCTGGGTCCCGGAACCGGTCTGCCAGACGGCGAGGGGAAACTCGCCCTCGTGCTTGCCGGCGGTCACCTCGTCGGCGGCCTCGATGATCGCCTTGCCCTTCTTCGCATCGAGGACGTGGAGGTCCAGGTTGACCTGCGCCGCGGCCCGCTTCACCTGCGCCAGGGCCTTGATCAGCGCCGGGGGCATCTTCTCCGTGCTGATGCGGAAGTTCTGCAACGATCGCTGGGTCTGTGCTCCCCACAGCCGGTCGGCGGGAACCTCGATCGGGCCGAAGGTATCCTTCTCGATGCGGTTGGCCATGCACGGCTCCTGTTCTGGGGGCGCGCGGTGCATAGCGCCGTTCCCGTCAGCAGACAAGCGGTGCGACGTTTTGTTGACCGCGGGCGGAAGGGCCGTACGTTTCGGCGCCATGCAACACGGATTCAACTCGGGGCCGGCGGCGCCGGTGGGATTCGCCATTTCCGAGCCACCCATCGCGCCGGTGGCGCTGTCGTTCGACTCGTCGCCGGAGACGTTACCGTCACCCGCGGCATCGCGCCCTCGTCCGGGCGCGCCATCCGCGGCGCGCTTGCTCTCGGCCTGGGCCGTGGACCTGACGCTTCTGGCGTCGTTGTTCGCCGGGAACGTGCTCGCCGTGGCGCGAAGCGGCCAGCAGGACTGCAGCGAGGTCCTCGCGGGCGCCGTCTGGCTGTGGATCGCGCTCGCGGCCGTGCTGGCGGTCGCCTGGTCGTGGGTCTTCATCGCCTTCTGCGGACGCACGCCGGGGATGGCGGTGACGGGACAACGGCTGCTGACGTTGCAGGGTGGCAGGCCCGCGCCGGCGAGAGCGCTCGTGCGCGCCGTCCTGGCGGTCGGGTGCGCCGTTCCGGGGCTGTTCGGATTCGTGCTCGCGCTCTTCGATCCGCGCGCGCAGACGCTGCACGACAAGCTCTCCCGCTGCCTGAGCGTCGTTGACGGAGTCGAGCGCCGCCGTTAGGCTGCGCCGCCGTGCCGGAAGCGAAGCAGTACATCCTGCCCATCCCCAGGCGCCGGGGAGTGATGTTCTTCCTGCTGGCGAACGCGTTCGCGTTCGCGCTCTGCGGCTGCGTCTGGGCGCTGTTCTGGTACGGCGACTTCTTCACGCCGGCGGCGCGCGCCATCTGGGGATTCTTGGCGGCGCACTCCGGGTGGACGGTGGGGGCGGCCCTCTCGCCGCTCTTCGCCGCTCTGGTGCTCGGGTACGGGTACATGCGCCGCGCGATGGCCCGCCGCGCCCGGGAGAAGGCGGAAACGCTCGCCCTCGCCGCGCAGCGCGCGGGGACCCGGCTCCCGAACTAGCGGCTCTCCGCCGAAGGCGGAGTATGCCGCTACGTAGTTGCTGCATTCCGGGCGCGATGATTTCCGGCTGAAGCCGTAGAATGCGTCCAGCTTGCTCGCCCTCGTCGCCGCCGCCGCGGTGTCCCTGCCTGCGTCCGCGGACGCGGTCCTGTCCGTCGAGCATGCATCGGGTCTGCGCGCGCTGCTGGAGAAGGCGGGGGCCTACGCCCCCTCGCTCTCACCGCAGTCCGTGGGCGCCACGCTCCGGGACCGCGTCGGCGTCGATCTGCTCGCGGAGGCCGGCGCATGGGGGCTGGCGCCGCGTGGCGCGCGCCTGCTCGCCTTCGGCCGCGACGCCGTGGGCCTGGTCGCGCCGGTGCGCGACCGGAAAGCGGCGCGCAAGCAGCTGGCGGCCTGGGTGGCCGAGCGGGAGCGGCGCGTGGCCCGG
>JBGQLA010000091.1:0-13976 GCA_041499865.1 Deltaproteobacteria bacterium | reverse complement strand
CCTGCCGGACATCCACGGCGATCGGCAGAAGCTGACGCAGGTGCTGGTCAACCTGGTGCGCAACGCGGTCCAGGCCACCGCGCAGTGGCGCCACATCGGCATCGAGGCGAGCCGCAAGAACGGCCACGTCGTCTTCGCCGTCGAGGACGATGGGCCGGGCGTCCCGCATGAGCTGAAGACCACCCTGTTCAAGCCGTTCGTCTCCAGCAAGGGCGAAGGCGGCATGGGGATGGGGCTGTACATGGCCAAGCTGATCATCGATTCGCACCAGGGCGAGATCGCGGTGCTCGATCGCCCGCAGGGCGGCGCCCGCTTCGAGGTGCGCCTCAAGCCGGCAACGGAGGAAAAGTCGTGACCGCCCCACTCCACCGCATCCGGAACTACGAGGAACTCGACGGAGCGGAGGGCCGGGAAGTCCTCTTCCGGCCGCAGCGCTATCGCGCCGCCGATCTGGCACCGCTGTCCAGCTCGGTCGAGGTGATCCGCGAGGGAAATGCGGTCAGCTGCACCCTGATCGACATCTCGCAGAGCGGCATGGCGTTCGAATGCAATCCGGAGCTGCGGCTCTCCACCGGAGAGTTGCTCCCTAACCTGACCGTCCGCTTCGACGAGCACGTCGCCTACAAGGGTGTGGCGCGCGTCGGGTCGATCCGCGAGCAGGACGGCATCACCATCGTCGGCGTCTCGTTCGAGGAGCAGCTGATCGACGTCGACGAGATCCTGCAGCTGAAGACGGTCAAGTCGTGGAACGGCCGGGATGGACGCGGTTTCTCGGCGGAACGGCCGTGGACCGTTCCGGGCTGCGCCGAATTCAAGTCACGGGTCGCCGATCTCGCCCTCTACTTCGAGGATTGCGAGCGGCAGATGGCCGATCTGGAGTCCCAACTCGCCTGGGATACGGTGCAGGTGCACGGCGATGCGCCAGCGCGTCACGCCCTGATGGCCAGGGTTCGACGCGAATTCACCACCGAGATCAACCAGCAATACGAAGCGATCGACGCGGTTCTGCGGACCGTTCCAATCTCGCAGCGGAAACCGCTCCAGGAATTCTCACTGCGCCAGGTCGATCGGTTCTTCATGCTGTCGCCCTGGATGGTGCGGGCCCGCACCAAGCCCTTCGGGTACCCGGGCGACTATGAAGTGATGCGCTTCTTCTACGAACGCCCTTTCGAAGGGCCGACCCTTTTCGCCAAAGCGGTCAGCTATTCCACGGTCCTGGGCAAGGCCGCGGAGGCCGTCCGCCGGCGCAAGGACCTGATCAAATGGCGGCTGCGCTCGTTCGTCGAGGCGCGGGCGGGAAGCTCACGGCCGGTCCGCGTGCTATCGGTCGCCGCCGGGCCCGCGCAGGAGCTGTACGATCTGTTCACCGACCTCGATGCTCTGGCCTGCCCGATGGAGATCGTCCTCTTCGATCAGGACAAGGGCGCGCTCGCCTACGCCTTCCGACGTCTCAAGCCGCTCGTCGAGCAGAAGTTCCCGGGCCGCGTGCATGTCCTCTACCTCCACGACTCGATCAAACGGCTGATCAAGGACGCGCAGCTGTTCAAGCCGTTCGGCGAGTTCGATTTCGTCTTTTCCTGCGGCCTTTACGATTACCTCCATGCCCCGACCGCGTCGGTCCTCACGCGCAACCTGTTCGTGCGGCTTGCGGCGGGCGGCGAGCTCTACGCGGGCAACATGCAGCCTGGCAATCCCAGCCGGTGGATCATGGAGCAACATCTCGACTGGCACCTGCTGTACCGGACGCGAGCGGAACTGCTCGAAGTCGGCGCACGGGCCGCGCCGGAGGCGACCATCCACATGCTCGAGGAAGAGACAGGAGTGAATCCGTTCATTCAGCTGGTCAGGGAATGAACGGAGCGCAGTTCGAGCTCGAGCGCCGTTGGGCTTCCTGGCTTCTGGAGCGGAACCGGCGCGGAATGCGCGTCGTCCTCTCGATCGTCCTCGTCCTCTATCCCGCGTTCGGCATCCTCGACTACCTGCTCGCGCCGCGAACGGCGCTGGCGATGCTCTGGACGACCCGGCTGGTGATCACCTGCATCACCGGCGCGATGTTCGCGGTGCTGGGGACGCGCGCGTTCGAGCGTGGTTACGACGTCATCTCCTCGGCCTACCTGGCACTGCTCGCGCTCGGCATCACCCTGATGACGGTGACGATGGGCGGCCTCGCCTCGCACTATTACGCCGGACTGTCCCTGGTGATCGTTGGAACGGGCCTCCTCTTCATCTGGCCTGCGCGGATCGTGCTGACGACGCACACCACCATCATCGTCAGCTTCGTGCTGGTGAACCTGCTCGCGTCACGGGAGCAGGACGTCCCTCTGTCGATTTCGAACCTGGCGTTCCTGACAGCGACGGCAATCATCACCGGCACCGGGCAGATGGTTCTCTACCGCGTGCAGCACAAGCAAATCCTCGATCAGAATGCTCTGGAGGAGACCAAGGCGTCGCTGGAGCGGGCGCACAACGAGCTGAAGGCGCTGGACAGCTTCAAGTCGCAGCTGTTCGCGAACATCACCCACGAGTTCAAGACTCCGCTGGCGATGGTCCTGGCGCCCCTCGAGCTGATCCTCCAGGGCGAGATGGGCGAGCTGTCCGCCGCGCACCGATCGACGTTCGAGTCCATGTTCCGCAGCGGGCTGAAGCTGCTGAAGATGATCGGGGACCTGCTCGACCTCTCCAAGCTCGAGGAATCGAAGATGCGGCTGAAGGTCGGCGAGCACGACGTCGCCGAGTACCTCCGCGGCCTGGTGGCGCAGGTGCAGCCCCTGGCGCAGCGGAAGAACATCGCCCTCACCCTGCGGGTCGACGCGCAGTCGGCGCTGGCCTGGTGCGATCTGGACCGCATCGAGCGGGTGTTCCTCAACCTGCTCTCCAACGCCACCAAGTTCACGCCGCCCGGCGGGCACGTGCAGGTGGTGGTCCGCTCCGTCGGACCGATGCTGGAGGTGGTGGTGCAGGACGACGGCCCGGGGTTCCCGCCCGACAAGGCGGACCGGATCTTCGAGCGCTTCTACCAGGTGGACATGGGCGGGACCCGCCGCTACGGCGGCACCGGCATCGGCCTGGCGCTGGCGAAGGAGATCGTCGAGCTGCACGGCGGCCGGATCTGGGCGGAGTCGTCCGCGGGGGCCAAGTTCACCGTGGAGCTGCCCTGCGACCGCGAGCACTTCCGTCCCGACGTGCTCGACCGCCGGGGCGCGGCGCGGGACGTGCCGGAGGGGAATCGCGCCACCGACCGCGGGCTGATGGACGTGGCGGTGCAGATGTCCGCCCGCGACGAGTACCGGCTGCTGGACATCGCCGAGGCGACCGACCGGCGCGTCTCGCCGCGGGACAGCGACGAGGACCAGAAGGCGCACGTGGTGCTGGTGGTGGACGACACGCCGGACATCATCCGCCTGGTGCACAACTCGTTGCGCACGCACTTCAAGGTGATCTCGGCGGAGGACGGGCTCAAGGGCCTGGAGATGGCGCTGCGGGAGCGGCCCTCGCTGATCATTGCCGACCTGATGATGCCCGGGATCGACGGCCTGGAGATGACCCGGCGGCTGCGGGCCGCGGAAGAGACCCGGCACATTCCCGTCCTCATGCTCACCGCCAAGGGCGACCTCGAGGACCGGGTGGCGGGGCTGGAGACCGGGGCCGCGGCCTATCTGGCGAAGCCCTTCTCCCCGCGCGAGCTGCTCACCACCGCCCGCGCGCTGGTGCAGGCGCAGGAAGCCACTGCGGACATCGTCCTCACGCAGCGGATGGACTCGCTGGAGATCGTCGCCGGGGGCCTCGCGCACGAGATCAACAATCCGCTGAACTATCTGAAGAATGCGCTCGCCCGCGTGCGGATGGACGCGGAATCCCTCGCGGCCGGGAAGATCGAGAAGGAGGATCTCCCGAAGGTGGAGAAGCGGATGCGCGAGCTGTTCGATCTCGCCGAGGGCGGGATCAAGCGCATCGCCGGGACCGTGGATTTGATGAGCAGCTACAGCAAGGCAGGCTACTCGCGGCAGGTGCGCCCGTACGACGTGTTCGCGGCGATCCGCGAGGTGGTGTCGATGGTGCTGCCCGCCACCGGCCGCCCCGTCCAGGTCGACCTCGACCTGCCCGGCGAAGGCGTCGCGGAGTGCGTGCCGGAGGAGTTCAACCAGGTGCTCTCCAACCTGGTGCAGAACGCGATCGAGGCCTGCCCCGAGACTGGCGGAATGGTGCGCATCCGCGGACGGCAGGAAGGCGAGGAGCTGATGTTGAGCGTGAAGGACAACGGCCCCGGTGTCCGCACCGAGGACGTGCAGCGGATCTTCACTCCGTTCTTCACCACCAAGGGCCCCGGGCGCGGCATGGGCATGGGTCTCACCATCACCTGGCGGGTGATCCAGAGCCTGGGCGGCACGGTGGAAGTGAAGCCCGGCCTCGGCGCCGAGTTCGTGCTGCGGATCCCGCGGAAGCAAACGCGGTTGCGGGCCGTGTCCTAAAACTGCGGGCGCGCGTTGCACGAGGTTCCTGGGGCCGACTGCGAACACTCGGTTGCGCGTACCCGGATTTCAGGGCTCGGCTGCGGACACGAGGTAGCGGGCGCGGCCTCCGCCGCACCCGCTGTTTAGTTCTGCGGCTTCCCCGCCAGCAGCGCCACCTTGTTCCGGGCCGCGAGGACCTGCTTCTGCAGCACCTCGGCCTGGCGCGCGACTTCCTCCATGTCCCTGTCCTGGGCCGCGCGGAGGATGTCCCCCGCCTCGTCCGCGATCTGCTGCATCCGGGACTGCACCTCGTCGAGCGCGCCCGGACCGGTCTTCAGCGCCTCCTGCACGTCCCTGGCCATCGCGCCCAGGCCCGCCATGCGCTGCAGCACCTCCGCGAACTGCTTGCGGCGGCCGGCGATCTCCTCGGCCCGCGCCATCAGCGCCCTGGCATCGGACTCCTGCTTCTCGCGGGCGGCGCCCACCGCGGCGACCAGCCGCTGCACGTGCGCGTGGATCCGGTCCTGGCTCTCCGCCGCCCGGGTCAGCGCCTCCGTCGCCCGCTCCAGGTTCTTCTCGGTGTTCAGCTCCAGCCGCGCCGCCTGCTCGGCCAGATCGTCGAACCGCCGCAGCTCCCGGTCGAGGGCCAGCGCGGCTTCGGACAGTTCGTTCGTGTCTTCGGAGGGCATCAGCCGCAGGAGTGCGTGGCGCTGCCCAGGTAGGCGCCGAGCCCCGGGCAGTCGGAGGTGTGGAACTCGCCGCTGACCTGATCGCCGCTGTCGAACCCGATCGTGTACGTGCCGGAGTAGGCGCCCCCGGACCCCGAGGTCAGCTTCACGGCGCCGGAGGTGGCGACCGCCGACTGCGCGGGGACCTCGTTGCAGGACGCATCGTTCACCGCGAACGTCGCCACCGCCACGTGCGCCGGGGGGAGCCCGCCGCTTCCGGGATCGTAGACGGTGAAGGTCCCCGTCCCCGAGGGCGGGGTGATCACGAACGCGTTGAAGTCGGCGAGGAGGATGATCAGGGCCTTCCCGTTCCTCGGCTCGGTGTTCGCGCTCACCTTCGCGCAGACGCCGGCTGAGTCGGTGAGCACGATGGAGAGCACGTTGGCGCTGAGGGACGCGAGCGCGACCCGGGCAGTCGCGGAGATCGCGTCGGAAGGCTTCATCGGCTGCCCGTGGACGGTGCCGTCGAAGCTGTTCCCCTGCGAGCTGGTCCCGCTGCCGCACCCAAGCGCGGCGGCGGCGAGCAGGCCGGCGATCCGTCTCATGAGCGCCATCACATACCCGCGGCGGCGCGCGCGCGCAAACCCGCCGGGTCCACCGCGAAGTCCAGCTGGGTGGTGTCGAGCGGGTCCATGAGGAAGCCCGATGCGCATGCCTCGAAGCTGGGCCTTGCACGTCCGCGCGGCATTTCCCGGCGATCCCGCGCGATCGGTGACGGCCGCCTGCCTGCACCCCGATCAGGCGTGAGGGCTCACCCCTGCAGCCGGCGAAACGCGACCAGCCACGCGACCACCGGCGCCGCGGCGCTCGCGATGGCCAGCGCTGCCTGCGCAGCGCGCCCGCGAAGCGGAGGAAGCAGCGAAACGGCGAAGCCCAGGACCGCGCCGCTGGCGAAGCCGCAGAGGTGCCCGGCGACGTCCGCGTGCTTCGAGGTGCCGAGAAACGCCAGCAGCGCCAGGCCGCCGCCCAGCGGCACCCAGGCGCGGCGCCGGAGTTGCGGCAACGCGGCGAGCGCTCCCAGCGCTCCGAATACCGCGGTGGACGCACCGATGGAGACGAAGTCGCGGCGGACCAGGGCGGCCGCCAACAGCGTACCCGCGATGCCCGCGACGAGCAGCACGGCGCTGCCGACGCCGGGGCCCAGCGAGCGCGCGAGCAACGCGAGCAGCAGGCCGCCGAGCACCGCGTTCCCTACGGCGTGGCCCGCGTCGGCATGGAGGGTGAGCGCGGTCACGGCCCGCCACCATTCGCCGCGCAGGATCGCGGCGGCGTCCGCGCTGCCCCGCTCGAACCAGGCGGAGGCCGGCGACGGCGGTCCGGTCCAGACCTGCAGCGCCAGCAGGGAGAGGAAGAAGACGACGCCGCAGACAACGGCTGACGACGCCCAGGGCGTCTCGGGTGCGCGCGCCGGAGCCGGCAGCGGGTTCTCGCGCTCGAACGCGAGAAGCGCCGCTTCCGCGCGCGCGGCGTCCGCGTCCGCAACCACCAGCGCCCAGCGCTCCTCGCCGGCGCTGCGCACCTCGTGCGCCACGCCCTCCTCGTCCAGGACCAGCGAGAGGTCCATCGCCCGACGGAAATCGCCCACCAGCCGGATCAGCACGCAGGCAGCCTACACGGCGAATCCTATGGTAGGAGAGCGCGTCCATGCCCACCCTCGATGCCACGCGCGCGCTGCAGTCCTCGGAGCGGATCTGGGAGCGGGAGATCCTCCCGGCGCTGCACGAGTACATCAAGATCCCCAACAAGTCGCCGGCGTACGAGCCGCGCTGGCAAGAGAACATGGATCGGGCGGTGGCGCTGATCGAGGCCTGGTGCCGGCGGCAGCCCGTCGCCGGCCTGCAGCTGGAGGTGATCCGGCTGGGGGATCGCACGCCGGTCATCCTCATGGAGATCCCCGGACAGGGCAGCGAGACGGTCCTGCTCTACGGGCACCTCGACAAGCAGCCGGAGATGACCGGCTGGCGCCCGGGACTCTCGCCCTGGCAGCCGGTGCGCGAGGGCGACAAGCTCTACGGCCGCGGCGGCGCCGACGACGGTTACTCCAGCTTCGCTTCCCTCTCCGCCCTCCAGATCGTCCAGGAGCAGAAGCTGCCGCACGCGCGCTGCGTGGTGCTGATCGAGGCCTGCGAGGAGAGCGGGTCGACCGATCTGCCCGCCTACATCGAGCACCTGGCGGAGCGGATCGGAAAGCCCTCGCTGGTGATCTGCCTCGATTCCGGCTGCGGCAACTACGAGCAGCTGTGGACCACCACCTCGCTGCGCGGCCTGGTCGCGGGCACCCTGCGCGTCGACGTCCTCGGCGAAGGCGTGCACTCGGGAGACGCGAGCGGGATCGTGCCCTCCTCCTTCCGCATCCTCCGGCAGCTGCTCAGCCGGATCGACGACGAGCAGACCGGACGGGTGAAGCTGGACGCGCTGCACGTGCAGGTCCCGAACGAACGCCTGAAGCAGGCGCGGCTCACCGCCGAGGTGCTGGGGGACGAGGTCTGGAACAAGTTCCCCTTCGTGCAGGGCGCGCGGCCCTCGGTGATCGACAAGGTGGAGATGATCCTCAACCGCTCCTGGCGGCCCGCCCTCTCCATCACCGGCATCGACGGCCTGCCCCCGCTGGGAAGCGCGGGGAACGTCCTGCGTCCCTACACCGCGTGCAAGATCTCGCTGCGGATCCCGCCGCGCGTCGATCCGGTGGCGGCCACGCGCGTGGTGAAGGAGACGCTGGAGAAGGATCCGCCGTACGGCGCGCGCGTCGCCTTCGAGGGAGAGAAGTCCTCCACCGGCTGGGACGCGCCACCGCTGGCGCAGTGGCTGTCGTCCGCGGTGGATCGCGCCTCCCGCAGCTTCTTCGGAAAGCCGCCGATGGCCTTCGGCGAGGGCGGCACCATTCCCTTCATGGGGATGCTGGGCGAGAAGTTCCCGGAAGCGCAGTTCCTGATCACCGGCGTGCTCGGCCCGGGATCCAACGCGCACGGGCCGAACGAGTTCCTGCACGTTCCCACCGGCGTGCGCCTGACGGCCTGCGTGGCCAGCGTGGTCGCCGATCACTTCGCGCGATGAAGCTCTTCGTCGCGTTCCTGCTCCTGGGGCTTCCCGCGCTCTGCTTCTGGAGGCTGGTCGTCTCCTGGCGGAGGGGCCGCCGGGCGATCGCGGCGCTCTGGCTCGTCCTCGGCCTCGCGCTGGTGCTGGGGAACCCGCTCGCGAACGCGTACCTGCTCGCCCCCGTGGACGGGTCGCTGCAGCGCTCGCTGTTCTCGCGGGCCAGGGAGGCGCACCTGCTCGGCGCGGGCGAAGCCCGCGTGCGCGAGGTGCTGGGGAGGCCCTGGAAGACGCGAAACGTGGAGGGCCGTTTCTCGGTGTGGCTCTACGCGCCCTGCAGGATCTGCATGGCGTCCTACGGGGCGCCGTTCGCCGTGTATCTACAGAACGGCACCGTGCAGGGCTTCCGCGCCGGCACCGGCGAGTTGGAGCGCGTCGCCCATCCGCCGCCTCAGTGACGGTTCCCGCCCCGCATCAAATGCTGCACGGCCTCGAGCAGGCCGTCCTGCGTCAGCCGGTACATGGGAAAGACGCGGCGGATCACCTCCGCCGTCCCGTACCAGGCAGCCTGCGACTCGGGGTTCAGCCATGCGGCGTGGGGAAAGTGCTGCGAGAGGTGCGCGAGCCAGGCGATCCCGGGCGCGCCCGACTCGTCGCTGAAGCTCCAGCGTGAGCCGCTCGACTGCAGCTCCCAGGGGCTCATCAGCGCGTCCCCGACCACGATCAGCCGCCAGGAGGGATCGCACTCCTGAAGCAGGTGGACGACGTCCACGCCCTTGATCAGGGCGGCGCTCTCGTACACGCGCCCGTAGACGCAGTTGTGGAAGTAGTACGTGCGCAGCTCCTTGAAGTGCGTGGCCCGCTTCGCCGCGGAGAACAGCCGCTCGCAGACGTCGGCGTGCGGATCCATCGAGCCGCCCACATCGAGCAGCAGGAGCACGCGCAGGTTCGACCGGCGCGGAGGCCGCAGCGCGATCTCCAGCTCGCCGGCGTTGCGCGCGGTCTTGTCGATGGTCGACTCGACGTCGAGCTCCGAGAGCACCCCTTCGCGCACGAACGCCCGGAGCCGCCGCAGCGCCACCTCGATGTGGCGGGTGTCGAGCGTCACGTCGGAGCGGAGATCGCGGAAGCGCCGATCGGCGGCCACCTCCAGCGCGCCCTTCCCGCCCGGCGCGTCACCCACCTTGATCCCCGTCGGGTGGAACCCGCCCGACCCGTGCGGGGAGGTGCCGCCGGTGCCGACCCAGCGGTTGCCCCGGTCGTGGCGTTCGCGCTGCTCCGAAAGGCGCTGCCGGAGGCGTTCGCGCGCCTCCGCGAGGTCGAGGCTCTCCAGCAGCTGCTTCTCCGTCTCCGTCAGCTGGCGCCTGCCGGCGGGATGCTCGAGCCAGGCGAGGATCTCGTCGGTCAGCGCCAGCGCATCGTCCGGCACGCCGCGGAAGTGGTGCGCGAACGCGCGATCGAACGCGTCCAGGTCCTGCTCGCGGTGGACGCAGAGCGCCCGGGCGACCTCGTAGAACCCGTCCAGCGTCCCCTTGTGCAGCCAGAGCCCGAGCGCCTCCGCGAGCGAGAGCGCTTCCTGCCCTCCCACGTTCACCCCGCGGTCCCGCAGCTCGTAGAGGAAAGGGACGAACATCGATCAGGCCCTCGGGCGGCGGCCGCGCGTCGAGGCCTCGGCGAAGGCGATCAGGTCCTGCTCGCGCTTGAGCAGGGCGCCGAGGAAAGGCATCCCCGCCTCCAGCTCCACGCTGGCGATCCCCGCCCTCCGGAGCACCGCGATCCAGTCGATCAGCTCGCTGGTGGACGGCCGCTTGCGCAACCCGTCCACCTCGCGCAGGGAGTAGAACGCCTGCAGGGCCTGCCCGAGCAGCTTCTCCTCGAGGTCGGGATGGTGCACCCGCACGATCCGGGACATCAGGTCCTTCTCGGGGAACTCGATGAAGTGGAAGACGCAGCGGCGGAGGAACGCATCCGGCAGCTCCTTCTCCGCGTTGGAGGTGATCACCACCGCCGGGCGCTCGCGCGCGACGATCTCGTCGCCGGTCTCCGCGACCACGAACCGCATCCGGTCCAGCTCGTGCAGCAGATCGTTGGGGAACTCCAGGTCCGCCTTGTCGACCTCGTCGATGAGCAGGACCACCCGCTCGCGCGAGGCGAAGGCCTGGCCGAGCGGCCCGTACTTGATGTAGCGGCGGATGTCCTTCACGTCGCCGTCGCCGAACCGGGAATCGTAGAGGCGCTGGACGGTGTCGTAGACGTAGAGGCCGTCCTGCGCGCGGGTGGTGGACTTCACCGGCCAGTGGATCAGCCGGAGGCCCATCGCGCCGGCGATCGCCTCCGCCAGCTGGGTCTTGCCCGTGCCCGGCTCGCCGCGGACCAGCAGCGGCCGCTCCAGGGCGAGCGCGCAGTTGACCGCCGACTCCAGGGCAGAGGAGGTGAGATACGTGTCGGTGCCGCGGAACTTGCGAAAGTCCATCGTTGCATTCTACCGGCGGCGGTGCTCACGTCCCAGCGCTTCCCGCGCCGGCAATCCGGAAGGAGACCCGATGACGATTCTCTGCAGCACCGATTTCTCGCCCGCCGCCGGGGAGGCCGCGACCGCCGCGGCGGCGATCGCAGGCCGGCTGGGCGAGCCCCTGCTGCTGGTGCACGCCGGGCCGGAGGGCCCGGCGCTGCGGGAACGTCTCGCCGCCGAGGCGGCCCGGCTGCGAACGCCGGGCGCCGCCGTCGAGGCGACGCTGCTGGAGGGCAAACCCGCCGCGGCAGTCCTGGCGTACGTGGATCGGGTCGGTCCGCGGCTGGTCGTGGCCGCGGCCGTGAGCTCCGGCGAGCAGCGCAAGCTCGGCAGCGTGGCGGGAGCGATCGCCCAAGGGTCGTCGCGGCCGCTGCTGATCGTGCGCGCCGCGGCGCCGTTCCTCGACTGGACCCGCGGATCCCGGCCGCTCCGGGTGATGGTGGGCGACGACTTCTCCGCCTTGACCGAGGCGGCCTTCAACTTCGTCCGCGAGCTGGGTGCGGTGGGCCCCTGCGAAGTGACGGTGGCGCACTTCTACTCTCCGTTCATCGAGCACGCGCGCGCCGGGCTGCTGGGCGCCGCCGGCGAGCCCGCCCAGGTGGAGAAACGGATCGAGGAGGATCTGCAGGCCCGCGTGCAGAGGCTGGCGCAGCCAGGAGCGCGGGTGCGCATCGGGGCGAGCTACGGGCGCATCGCGGACCCGCTGGTCTCCCTGGCCGCCGTGGAGCGGTCGGATCTCCTGGTGCTGGGGACCCACCAGCGCACGCGGCTCGAGCGCGCGTGGCAGGGTTCCGTCTCCCACCTCGCCCTGCAGCTCGCTCCGATGGCGGTGGCCTCGGTCCCCTTCGAGGAGGCGCGGGACGCGGCCGTCGTCGCCGTCCCGCCGATCCGGCGCGTGCTCGCCTGCACCGATTTCTCCCGGCTGGGAGACTCCGCCATCGGACACGCCTGCTCGGTGCTGGCCACGGGCGGGGAGGTGATCGCGATTCACGTCATCTCCGTCTGGCCCCCGCTCCCCTCCGCCGCGCAGGCGGAGGACGCGGCGAAGCTGGTGACCGCCGAGGACCGGAAGGCGGCGCTCGGACGCCTGGAGGCGGCGATCCCGGCCGATGCCGGCGGCCGCGGAATCGTCTATCGCACCGAGATCGCCGTGGGCGGACGGGTGGCGACGGTGATCTGCCGGATCGCGGAGCGCGAGAATGCGGACCTGATCTGCCTCTCCTCTCACGGCCGGAGCGGGGTCACGCGCGCCGTGCTCGGATCGGTCGCAGGCGGAGTGATCGCGCAGAGCCGCCGGCCGGTGCTCGTGGTCCGGCCGCGCGCGACCTGAGCGCGCGGCCCGTCACTCGGGCGTGGTGTACCGCAGCGCGTGGCGCGCCACCACCACCGAGCGCAGATCGTCGTCGACCAGCCGATCGATCAGCTCCTCCACCCCGTACCCGCGCGCGCCCCGGGTCACCAGATCGGCGCGGTCTTTCAGCGCGGGGAGCGCGTTGGCGACGGCCACCCCGCACTCGCTCGCCGCCAGCATGGCGTGATCGTTTTCCGCGTCGCCGACGGAGACCGTGTTCCGCAAGGACAATCCGAGCCGTTCCAACGCGGCCAAAAGCCCGGTCTGCTTGTTCACGCCGGACGGCAGCAGCATCACCGCGCCCTTGTTGAAGATCACCTGCCATTCCAGCCCGAGCTCGCGCACGGCTTCCAGGGCGGCCACCTGGTACGGCTCGCGGGTGGCGACGATCACCCTGCCGACGCCCAGCGGAGTGGCGCCGATCCGGCGCAGCTTCTCCGCCAGCTGCGGAGGAGGCGGCTCGGCGAGCACCACCTCCTCCCGCGTCTGCGGGTCGTAGAGGAGCGCTCCGTTCTCCGCGACCACCAGGTCGAAGAGATCGAGCCGGTCGAAGACCGATTTGAGATCCTGCAGCTCGCGGCCGGTGACCAGGAGGGCTTTCCGGCCGCTCTTCCGCAGCCGCTCCAGCGCCGCGACCGTGGCTGGCCGCACCGTCCCCTGCTCGGCGAGCGTCCCGTCGTAGTCCATCGCCAGGGCGAGATAGCGCACGCGTGACAATCTGCAGCACCGGGCGTTGCCGCACAACGTTCCGCTCACGGAGTTGCCGGGGCTTGCACGGTCGTGGCCCGGGGCCCGCGCATCTGGATGTACGCCGGGGAGCGAATCCGGCGCGGGCCGGCGGCATCCCATGAATGCCGGAGCTGTTTCTTACCTCGGTAACCCGCAAAATTTGGAAACAGAACGCCCGTTTGACACGGGTTTTGCAGCCCTTACGTTCGTCCATCATGGAGAAGACCTTGGAACTCAGGCTGCCGGTGTTCGTGCTCGAAGACGCGGTGTTGCTCCCGGGGGCGGTGGCCCGCCTGGAGACCGACGCGAAGGGCGCCGCACACGCGGCGCAGCTCGCGCGCTCGGAAGAGAAGCGCGTGGTGGTGGCCCTCAGCGCCGAGAGCGATCTGGGCGTACACCCGATCGCGACGCTGGCCCGGATCGAAGGCGTAGGCAGGGACGGCGGAGTGGTCGTGGCCGGCCTCGGCCGCGCCCGGGTGCTGGCGCTCGAAGAGGGCGAGCCGCTCCCGTACGGCAGGATCGAGGAGGTGGCTTCCGCCCCCGCGCAGGGGACCGAAGCCGAAGCCCTGGCGCTGGAAGCGCGCAGGCTCGCGCGCGACATCCTCGCGCTCGTTCCCTCGGTGCCGCCCCAGGTCGGGCGCTCTCTCGACGCCATCCACGATCCCGGCGCGCTGGCGGATCTGCTCGCGCACCATGTTCCCGCCGACGCCGCGGACAAGCAGAAGGCGCTCGAGGCCCTCGATCCGATCGAGAGGCTGAAGCTCGTCGTCGGGCTGCTCGCCCGCCGGCGCGAGGTGCTGAAGGCCGCGCACGACATCGAAGGGGCCGTCCAGGAGCAGGTCTCCAAGGCCGAGCGCGAGCACATCCTGCGCAAGAAGCTGGAAGCAATCCAGAACGAGCTCGGCGAGGGCCCGGCCGCCGACGGCGACGATCTAACGAAGAAGATCGCCGCGCTGCAGCTGCCGGAGGACGTGCGCGCCCAGGTCGACAAGGAGCTGGCGCGCCTGAAGAAGCTGCCCGAGCAGTCGCCGGAGAAGTCGGTCGCGCGCTCGTGGCTCCAGTGGATCGCGGATCTGCCCTGGGGCGTGTCGAGCGAGGACAACCTCGAGGTGGAAAACGCCCGCCAGGTGCTCGACGCCGATCACCACGGCCTGATGAAGGTGAAGAAGCGG
>JBGQLA010000090.1:0-14026 GCA_041499865.1 Deltaproteobacteria bacterium | reverse complement strand
GAGGAAGGCCGCCCCGTGCACCTCAGCCTCGCCCAGGGGATGGGGCCGCACAGCGAGCCTCTGGCGATGTCGCTCGATCTCGAGCCGCAGGCCGACGGCGACAATCTCTGCCTCGGCTACCGCCTCTCCATCGACGACGGCTTCCCGCACGCGGGCCGGATGGGCCTCTCGTACGGAGAGATGAGCTCCGTCGAGCTGAACGGCGGCGGCGAGAGCCTGCGCCTCTCGCTGGTGGTGGCGCGCGCCCACACGCGCGACTTCGGCCGCATCCTGATGCGGCATCGGCGGCCGTCGGCCTGAGGTGTGGTAGAAGCGCCGCGTGCCGCAACCCTCGCTCACGCCCCAGGAAAGGCGTCTGGCCGCGCTCTGCCGGGTGCTCGCCGTCCTGTACTTCGCCGCGGCCCTCGCCTGCGCCATGGCGCTGGGCATGTCGCCGGAGTCGGCTCCCCTCGCCGTGACGGCAGTGGCGATGACCAGCGCCGTCGCCACCGCCTGCCTGGTCGCGGCGGCCCGTCCCAGGGAACGGCGGCATGTGGTCCTTGCTGCGGTCGTCGCGCAGCTCACCGCCGGCACGCTGGCCGGAGCGCACCTGCTCGCAGGTCATGGCGGAGCGACGCTGATCGCGCTGGCGGCGATCAACCTTCCGCTCTTCGTGCTCACCGCGGCGGCCTGGCGCTCCGCCGCGCCGGGAGTGCACGGCGTCCCCGCCCGGGAAGCGCCGCCCCCCGAGGCCGAACCACCGCCCAAGATCCAGCTCAAGGTCTCCAAGAGCTGACGCAGGTTTTCTGCGTCCCACGCCGGCCTGCGTTAGATTCCACCCATGATCGGCGTAGTGGTCGCGACGCACGGCAAGCTGGCCGAGGAGATGATCCGGACCGCGGAAGCGGTGGTCGGGGACCTCCGCCAGGTTGCGCCGCTGAGCGTGGTGGCCACCTCGCCGGACATGCGCAGCGACCTGAAGGCCGCCATCGAGCGCGTCGATCAAGGCGAAGGCGTGCTGCTCCTCACGGACCTGCTGGGCGGCTCGCCCACCAACCTCTGCGTGAGCTTCCTCAACGATCGCAAGGTGGAAGTGGTCACCGGCGTGAACCTGCCCATGCTGCTGAAGCTCTCCAGCCTGCGCGCGAGCGGGAAGCCGATCGCGGAGATCGCGCGCGAGCTCGTCGAGGCGGGGCAGCGGGCGATCGGCCACGTCAGCGCCGCGATGCGGAGGATGGGTTGAGCAAGTCGCCGGCGGGCGTGGCGCTGGTGCGCGTGGACAACCGCCTCGTGCACGGCCAGGTCCTCGAGGCCTGGCTTCCCGCGCTCGACGCGGAAGGCATCCTTGTCGCCGACGACGAGGCCGCCGGAAACGTCCTGGCGCGATCGGCCATGGCGCTGGCCATTCCGCCCGGCGTCAGCTTCGACGTCCTGCGCCTGCAGGCGGCCGCCGAGGTGCTCCGCCCGGGCGGCAGCGGACCGAGGTCGCCGCGCACGCTGGTCCTGCTGCGCGACGTGCGCGACGCGGTGGCGCTGCACGAGTCCGGGGTGCCGATCCCGCTGCTCAATCTGGGGAACGTCCACTTCGGCGCCGGCCGCAAGCAGGTCGCCGCCTCGGTGTTCCTCGACGCCGGAGAGCTGGAAGCGCTGGAGAAGCTGGAGCGGCGCGGCACGCGGGTCGAGGTGCGCGCGGTGCCTTCCGAGCCGCCGCTGCGCCTGCCGCAGCTCAAAGCGCGCTTCGCCGCCGGCTGACCGGGTGTAAAGAAGGGACCGATGCTTCCGCTCCCGCCCGGCGGCGCGCCGCACCTGTTCCTGCTCGCCGCGATCGCCGCGCTGATCGGGGGCCTTTCCGCCGTCGAGCGCAAGGGCGCCCTGCAGCTGATGCTCTCGCGGCCGCTGGTCCTCGCGCCGGTGCTCGGGTGGGCGCTGGGCGACGCCCAGGGTGGGCTGGTGCTGGGAATCCCTCTCGAGCTGCTCTTCCTCGGCGGCGTCAACCTGGGAGGGAGCCTGCCCGACAACGAATCGCTGCTCGCCGGCGCCATGACGGCGATGGTGGTGCCGGCGGGGATCGCTGCCGGCACCGGCGTCGATGCGCCGCTCGCCGCGATCGGCCTCGCCTTGCTGCTGCCGCTGGCGCTCTTCGGCCGGCGGCTGGAGCGCGCCTCGGAGCGGCGGAACGCGCACTTGATGGAAGAGGCCCTGGCGCGGGTGGCGCGCGGCGACCCTGCCGCCGCGCGGGTCAACCTGCGCGGGCTGCTGCTGCCCTTCGGGGCGGCCGGGGGGATCTGCGCCGTGGGCGTGCTCGCGTCTCCCCTTCTCGCCTTGGTCCGCGTCCGCTGCACGGGCGTGGCGCTCTTCTCGCTCGAGGGAGCCTGGTACGCCGTGTGGGCGGTGGCCGCGGCCTGCGCCGTCCGCGCCATCCGCGATCCGCGGGCGCCTGCGCTGGCCGCGATCTGCGCCGCGAGCGTGATCGCCATCACCCTCGTCGTCCGGGGGATCTGGTGATCCCGGCCGCGGCGCTGACCCAGCCCAGGCGCGTCTCCTCCGCCGCGCTCGCCCACGTCTTCCTCCGCTCGCTGTTCCTGCAGGCGGCCTGGAACCCGCGCGGAATGCAGAACCTCGGCTTCGCGGACGCGATCGCCCCGGCGCTCGACGAGCTCTACCCGGATCCCGCCGCCCGCGCGCAGGCGACGGCCCGGCACCTCGAGTTCTTCAACTGCCATCCCTACATGGCGGCGGCGATCCTCGGCGGCGCGGTCCGGCTGGAGGAGCGCGTCGCCAGCGGCGAGGCGCCGCCGCAGAGCGTCTCCAGCTTCAAGAGCGCGCTCGGGCCGCCCTTTGCGGCCCTCGGCGACGGCTTCTTCTGGCTGGCGCTGCGCCCCGCCGCGGCGCTGGCGGCGGCGGCCACCGAGCCGTTCCTCGGGCTGGGCTGCGTGCTGGTGTTCATCGTCCTCTACAACGTGGTCCACCTCGCCGCCCGCGTCTGGCTCTTCTCCGTGGGGTACGCCCGCGCCGAAGGCGTGGTCGAGGCGGTCGCCCGCGCGCACATGGCGAGCGGCACGCCGTTCCTCAAAGCTTGCGGGGCGGCGCTCGCGGGCGCGATCGCAGCGCGGGGGGTGGTGGACGCCGGAATCCCCGGGCGGCCCTACCAGGCGCTGCTGGTCGCCTCCGCGGTGGTCCTGGCCTGGGCGGCGCTGCCGCGGCTGGGCCCCACGCGCGCCGTCTACATTGCACTTTTCCTGGGAGCGTTACTCGGAACGCGGCTCCTCTAGGCGCGGTAGCCGCAAGCCGCTCCCGGAGGGCTGCTTGTGGCGGTTCACAATCTGCGGGTATTCAAAAGCAATCGGTTGGCGGGAGCGCATGGCGGAAGAGACGGTGGAGAAGAACTGCACGGTGCGCAACAAGATGGGCGTGCATGCGCGCCCGGCCGCGCTGATCGTGCAGACCGCCAACCGGTTCCCCTGCGACGTGACGCTGGTGAAGGACGGGCAACCCGTGAACGGCAAGAGCATCATGGGCGTGCTCATGCTCGCCGCGCCGATGGGGACCACGGTGACGGTGCGCGCCGAAGGCGAGCAGGCCCAGCAATGCGCGGACGCGATTGCCGACCTGTTCGACAAAGGCTTCAACGAAGGGATCGGATGATCCTCGCCCGGCGCTTCAGTGCGTCGGGGGCAGGATCGTCGTCTGGTCGCGCCGCACGTCGCTCTCCTGCGTCACCACCGTGCCCGTCAGCGGGCGTTCCGCGTTCGTCGCGCGCCCCCGGCCGCGGAGCTCGTTGGAGAAGGGGATGCCGCTCGATCGGCTCGCCGCCGCCAGCGATCCGAGCAGCGAACCGACCAGCGCCAGCACCGCGCCCCCGGTGGCGAAGATCGCGACCAGCGATCCGTTCCCGGTGGTCTCCACCAACGCCGCCGTCTGGCCCCGCGTCCGCTTGTGCACCGCCGTGTTGTTCGCCGGCGTGCGCGAGAAGGCGGCGGCGCCGGCGACGAACAGCGCGATCAGGCCGGCGAGCAGCATCGACATTCCCCAGGAGACCGCGCCGTGCATCAGGCTCTCGCTCCGGCGCCGATCCCCCGCGAGCCGCACCACCGCGAAGGCGCCGATGAAGGAGGCGACGATCGCGCTCGCCGCGCCCCAGATGCCCGCGCCCGCATCCGACACCGCGGGCCTCGCCGCGAACGGATCGATCACCGCCAGCCCGACGATCATCGAGATCAGCGAGAGCAGGAGCAGGACTCCCCACCCGATCAGGGTCCCCCCGAAGAGCGCGCTCCAGTCGAGCCGCAGCGGCCGGTCGAGGCGCGCGTCGGCCTCGCTGGGCATGCTGGTGGTTCCCTGGGTGCGGTCGTACGTCGCCATCTCTCTCCTCCGAAGTTGTCCGGAGAACCTTGGAGTCCGGGCGGGCGCGGCCACAAGGCACGTGGGCGCCGGCGCTCGTTCGCTTTCCCGGCAGCGTCAGCCGCCCTGGCGGGCGAGAAGGCGGCGGATGTTCGCCCGGTGGCGCAGCACGATGAGGAGCGCCACGCCGATCAGGCCGTAGACGGCGGAGCGGCTGGCCGTCGCCGAGGCGAGGGCGAGCGCCACCGCCACTCCGCCGAGGGAACCCACGCTGGAGACGCGGGTCAGCTTGTAGATCGCGAGCCAGGTCACGGCTCCGGCCGCCGCCGCCCAGGGCGCGAGCGCCAGCGACACGCCGAGCCCGGTGGCGACGCCCTTGCCGCCGCGGAACCCGAGCCAGACCGGATGACAATGGCCGAGCACCGCCGCGAACGCGCAGCCGGCGGCGAGCATCGGCGGCGCCCCGGGCGTGCGCGCCGCGAGCAGGACGGGGGCGAAGCCTTTCAACGCGTCGAGGACCAGGGTGGCGATCGCCGCGGGCCGTCCCGCGGCGCGCGCGACGTTCGTCGCCCCGATGTTGCCGGAGCCCACCGCGCGCACGTCCTTGCCGGTGGCGATGCGGGCGATCAACAGCCCGAACGGGATCGAGCCGCAGAGATACGCGGCGGCGAGCCACAACCAGATCACGGGCGGGTCCGGAGGGCGACGAAGATCCAGTTGGCCGCAAGCGCGAGCAGGCAGGCCCAGCGCGTGCGCGCCCCGGCAACGATCGCGGGCGCGTAGGGAACTCCGGCGAACCGAAGCGCGGTCCACCCGGCGTGCGCGGCGCCGGCGATCGCCAGCAGCGTTCCCAGCGGGCTCGCGGACACCGCCGCGCCGATCTGCCCGCGCACCGCGAGCTGGAAGGCGTGGGTGAAGCCGCAGCCCAGGCAGGGCCAAGAGGTGGCGGTGCGGAAGGGACAGGCGAACAGCGCCAGCAGGGGCGCATCGATCGGCAGCGCCGCGGCGACGAGCAGCAGCAGGGCGGCGACGCCGGCGAAGCCTGCCGCGTGGATGGAAGGCGGCCCGGCGCGGGCGATCCTCACGGTTGCCCCACGGCGTTGCGCAGCGCCATCGCGAGCGCTCCCATGGCGAGAAAGGTCAGGCAGCAGAGCACGAGGTACGGCACCAGCACCGACGCCGCGGCACCGCCGGTCGAGATGCGGTGGGTCACTTTCATCCCGATGCCGGTGAGGACGATCAGCCAGATCACGCCGACGATCGATCCGCACGCGGGCACCGCCAGCAACACCAGGGGAGCGGAAGCGTATGCGCAGGCGGCGAAGGTGGCGGGGAACCCGCGTTTGGCCTGGCCGAGGACGGCCGCCACCGCGTGGGTGACTCCCGCGTTCAGGTAGAGCATCACGAAGGTGAAGACCGGCGTGAGCGCGGCGAGCGCGAGCACCGCGCCCGGCGAGCTGGCGCGCGACTGGACGTCCAGCATCCGCTGCAGCATCGGCGCGACGTCGGGGTTCCGGGAGGCCGCCGCGAGCAGCTGCCGCATCCGGTCCGTCTGCCCGCGGAGCAGGAGCCGTTCGAGGATCTGCCCGATGGCCCAGAACACGGACGAGGTGAGCACCGCGAATCCCAGCTGCGCTCCGCCCCGGTCCAGGCGCGCCGAGGCAAAGAGACGGCCGGGCTCGAGCAGCGCCTGCTGCACGGTCTGGCCCCAGCCTGCCCAGAACCCCAGCTCGCCGCGCCGTTCCCAGGGAGTGCCCTGGGGCTCGGAGACCAACTCGGCCGTGGGTGCGGTGGCGGAGGCGGCCGGCGGCTCCGGCACCACCAGCGGCTTGCCGCAGACCGGACAAATCTGGCGCCCGGTCCGCTCCGTGCTGAAGGTGTTGTGGCAGCTCGGACAGCGGGCGAGCACATCGCTTTCTAGCACGTCCGGCAGGAGTCGGACCGGGCGCAAGAGAAGCTTCCATGCCGCCTGCGCGATGGCTACCTCTTCCCCCACAGCCGGGACTTCCCGGCGTGGTGCGGCGCCCCCCAACAGAGCGTCGCTCAAAACAACCCCTCTTGAGGAGGCAACACATGAAGTACGCATCTGGTTTGGCGCTGGCCGTCGCGCTGGTCTTCGGCTGTAGCAGCAGCAGCAAGAACACGCGCACGTCCGCGAACGACACCGGGACCACGCAGCCGGGTTCGATGTCGGGCGCCGGAACGACCGCGGGTGGCCAGGCCACCGCGCAGCAAGGCACCTCGACGCCCTCGAACGGATCCGCTTCGACGAGCTCGACCGGAACCGACACCAATGCGAATGCGCAGGCCCCCACCAGCGGATCGCAGGGCTCGATGAGCGGCTCCACGCAGCCCTCGACCGGTTCCAGCGCCAGCGCGGGCAACCAGGCGTCCAGCTCCACCTACGGATCGCCGGGCTCCTCGAGCGGCTCGTCGCAGAGCGGCAACACCGGGTCCTCCGGCTCCACGCTCGGACCGAGCGGTACCTCCGGCACTTCCGATACCTCGAGCGGCACGGGTAGCGCCGGCTCGTCCAGCGGCATGGGCAGCTCGGGCTCCTCCAGCGGCATGGGCAGCTCCAGCTCGCCGGGCAGCACCTCCGGGCCGAGCGGTTCCTCGGGCAGCAGCAGCGGCACGATGTATGGCCAGAGCAGCGACACCGGCGCCGCCGGGTCCGCGCAGAGCGGCAGCAGCGGCACTTCCGGGATGAGCGGACCGACCTCGGGCTCTCCCTCCGACCAGGCCAACCTCCGCACCGTGACCGGTTCGGTGGCGCACGTCGATCAGAACAGCATCACCCTCGACCAGGCGGCGGGCGGCGTCACCCTGACCGTCGACTCGCAGACCCAGGTGCTCCGCCGCGGCCAGCCGGTCGCCTCGGGCATCTCGGGGATCCGCGAGGGCACGCAGGTGCGCGCGAGCTTCGACCCCGCCTCCAACCGCGCCGACAAGATCGAGGTGATGGGCCGCGCGTCGAAGGGCAAGCGGTCGAAGAGCGGCTCGAGCTCGGTGAAGTCCGGCTCCAGCACCTCCGGCAGCAGCGACAGCAGCAGCACCACTCCTCCCAAGTAGCTTGCGGGGCGCAGCCTGCTCTCCGGGTGCGGGCTGCGATTTGCAGGGCGCCGGGTCCTCTCGCGGGGATCCGGCGCTCTCGCTTCGTGTAGGGTCGCGCGGTGTTCCAGCTCCTCTTTGGCCTGGCCTGGGTCTGCGCCGTCCTGGTCGCATCCGGCTTCAGCCACCGCGTGGATCTGCTTCGCTTCCCCCTCGCCTGGGCCGGGGTGCTGGTCGCGCTCGATGGGTTTTCGCGCTGGCGGCGTGGGGCCTCACCTTTGCGGACCGCCGGCGACTGGGTGGCGGCTTCTGCCGCCAGCGTCCTGTTCTGGGACGTGTTCGAGCTGGTGAACCTGCGCCTGAGGAACTGGGGGTACGCCGGCGTCTCTCCGGATCCCTGGGCGAGCAGCGCGTTCGCGCTGGTCTCCTTCGCCACCGTGCTCCCCGCTGCCCGGCTGGGATTCGCGCAGCTTCGCGACGTCGAGCCGCGGCCCGCGCCCGAAGGCCGGGCATGGAAGGCGGCCGCGGGCCTCGGCCTGCTCGCGGTGGCGCTCGCGTTTCCACGCCATGCTTTTCCGCTCGCCTGGATCTTCCTCTGGCCGTTCTGCGCGGCGCTGGCGGGCGTGGCCGTGCCGCTGCGGGCGATGGCCCTGGGCCTCCCTCTCGGCTTCGTCTGGGAAGCGCTCAACTGGCGGTGCGCCCGGGGGTGGGTCTACTCGATCCCGTTCTTCGACCGCGCGCCCAAGCTGTTCGAGATGCCGTTGCCCGGGTATCTCGGATACCTGCCGTTCGCGCTGGAGTGCGCCGCCGCGCTGGCGCTGCTCGACCGGGTGCGGCCGCACCTGCGCGGCTCCCGCGGCTGGCTGGCGCTGCTCGCCATCGTCGCGCTGCACGTGGGCGCCGATCGGATCTCGAGGGGGCAGACGGTGCTCTCGTTTTCGCGGTAGAAACCGCGCATGGCCGGCAAAGGATTCCTCGTCCGCGAAAACCACCGGGTCCTGCTCACCATCCACGCGCTGGTGATGACCTTCGGCCTCCTGGCCTGCGCGGTGATCAACCGCCGGTTCTCTCCCGATCGTTTCTGGGTCCAGTGGGTGGCGCTCGCCTGGGGCGCGCTCTTCTCCGCGCACCTCTGGATCTTCTCCCGCGGCACGCTCGCGACCATGGGGAAGCGCCGGTAGATGTCCGTCCTCGCGACGCTCCGCCAGGATCGCGCGGGCGAGTGGAAGACCCTCGACGACTACCTGCGCGAGCTGCGCCACCGGCAGCAGGCCGCGCTCGCGGCGCTCGCCAACGCCCTCTCCGCGCCGGGGCACGAGCAGAGGGAGCTGGCCGAGCACGGCGAGGCCGGGGCCATCCTGCTCGAGGTCGCTTGCGATCTGCGGGCGCCCAAGGGGGCGCGGCTCGGGGCAGCGCGCTGCCTGCTGGAAGCCGGCATCGAGGCGCCGTTCGTCGGGCACCTCTTCGCCGGCGCCGGAGACCTGGCCACCGATCCCCGGCTCGGGGCCGCCGGGCGCAAGCTCGTCGAATCCGGGTTGCCGGCGGCGCTGCAGCTCGGCGGGGAGGCGGCGCAGATCACGCTCCCGGCAGGCGCGTTCGCGCGCGCCGTCCATGCGGGGGCCTCCGCCGTCGGGCAGGCCCGCATCCAGGAGCTGCTGGCCGGCGCGCCGGACCTGCATGCCGGCGCCATCGCCGCCCGCTTCGCGCTGGGCCTCGGGGATCTTCCCGCCGGGCACCGCGCCGGCTGGAAGCGGCTGCTCGAGCAGACCTGTGCGGCGAACCGCCGTGCGCCGGCGGCGGCGAAGCGCCTCGGCCTCGCGCCGGCCTGGCCTCCGAATCTTCCCGACGCGTTTGCGCCGCTGGTGCGCGACGCGGAGCAGGCGTCCGCCGCGGTGGAGCCGGCGGATGCGGCGAAGAACCCGGCGGCGCTCGCGCAGCCCGCGGTCGCGCCGGGGAAGCCCGCGGAGAAAGCGAAGGAGAAGCCCCCGGCGCTGGGCCAGGGAAAGACGCTGGCGCCCGCCATCCGCCGATCGCCCTTCCGGAGATCGATCGGAACCGTGGTGGAAGTCCCGCCCGTCGCGCCGCCCAAGCCCATGGAGGTCGTCGCGGCGCGCCCGCCCTCCTCCGGCCCGGACGAGCGACTCCGTCCGCCCTTTCCAGGCGCCCCGCCGTCCACGCGCGCCAAGGAGGAGCTGCGTTTCGACAGCCGCGGAAACCGGATCCCCCGCGCCGATCGCTGGGACGGCGACGAGTTCGAATGGGAAGCGCCCGCGCTGCCCTCCCCGGAGCTTCCTCCACCGCCGCCTTCGCGCCCTGCGCCGGGTCCGTTCGCGCAGCGGTTGCAATCCGTCTTCGAGGATCGGCCGGAGGCGGTGGAGAGGCTCTGCGCGGCGGCGGAAGCCCGCGCGGCCGTGGGCGGCGAGGAGCGGCTGCTGCGGGAGCTCGATGCGGAGCTGTCGCGACAGGTGTGGCGGGGGAGGACCTTGCCCCGCGAGCAAGCGCGGCGGTTGCACGCCCTTTCGGGTGGCAAGGCGCAGCCGACCTCCTGGAGCGCCGTGGCCCGGCGGCTGCTCGATTTTTTTGTGTCCGCGCGAGGTTGACGGCAGTCAACACCGGAATACGCCGCGCCGCGGCGAGAACGTTGCCAGAAGGGCGGTCAGATGCTAACGGTGCGCGCTTTCAGGGGTACGGAATGAAGATTGCCTTGAGCCCGCTGGAGAAGCTTCGCGCAGCGGGCAAGTTTCTCGGTGTCACCCTCAACAAGCGCCCCCTCACCGTCTCCATCGAGGTCACCAAGCGCTGCAACGCTCGCTGCGACTTCTGCGACTACTGGAAGATCAGCGATCGCGACGAGATGACGGACTTCGCCGACGTCATCCGCCGCTTCGATCCCCTGGTGGTGGTCTTCACCGGCGGCGAACCGCTGCTCCGCCGCGATCTCGCGCCCCTGGTGCGGCAGATCAAGGAGCTTCCCGGCTTCCGCTACATCACCGTGCTCACGCACGGGGGCTTCCTCACCGAGGCGAAGATCGAGGAGCTGGTCGCCGCCGGCGTGAACCAGATCAACATCTCCATGAACTACCCGGACGCGCGCCAGGACAAGGAGCGCGGTCTGCCGGGCCTCTTCGAGCGGCTCGAGCAGACGGTCCCGAAGATGGTCGCCCGCGGCTTCAGCTGCTTCACCTTCGCCTCCATGCTGATGGTCGACAACATGCACGACGCCGAGCCGCTCATCCGGCTGGCGCACAAGTGGGGAATCAACATCGCCTTCTCGGGCTACAACGACCTGAAGAACGGCAACCAGAAGCACTTCGTCAGCAAGGAGAAGATGGCCGAGTTCAAGGAGGTCTGCGGGCGCCTGGTCCGGCTCAAGCGCGAGCTCGGCAACGTGATGACCTCGGACTGGTTCTTCGAGACGCTCCCTGAATTCTACGAGACGCGCAACGTCGACGGCTGCCAGGCCGGGAAGATCATGATCCACGTCACCCCGAAAGGGATGGTCCAGCCCTGCGCCGAGCTGGCGCCGGTGGCCCATTACTCCGAGTTCCTGCCGGGCGCCTACACCGGGCCCAATTGCGGCTCGTGCTTCGACGCCTGCCGCTCCGAGCCGCAGGCGCCGCTGACGCTCCGTCGGATCGGCGAGCTGACGGGAGTGCTGTGACCGACCGGCTGTGGATGCGGACCGCCGTCGGGTTGCTCGCCGGCCTTTTTGCCGCGGCGGCGGTGGTCTTCTATCTCGGCATCTCGCAGAAGGAGCTGATCGACTCCTTGCACGGCGTCGCCGAGCAGCCCCTCTTCCTCGCCGCCGTCGGCGGCCTGGTGCTGATGGCGCTGCAGTCGCTGCGCTGGTGGGTGGTGATGCGCCCGGTGCTGGCGCTCGAGTACGGCCAGGCCTTCCGGGCGATGATGGTCGGCTTCTTCTTCAACGTGCTGCTGCCCGCGCGGGGCGGCGACCTGCTCCGGGTGCAGTACCTCGGCAAGCGGACCGGCATCTCCCGGGCGAAGCTGCTGGGCACCGAGATCGTCGACTTCTGGAGCGACAAGTGGGGGTGGGTGGCCGCCTTCCCCATCCTCTGCCTGTTCGGCCCGCCGCCGGCCTGGCTCTTCCGCGCCCTGCTCGCGATCTCCGGCGCGGTGGTCGGAGTGGGGATCCTGCTCGCGCTGATGGGCAGCGGGCTCCTGCGGCGCGGGCCGAAGTGGCTCACCAACCTGCGCGACGGATTCGCCGCCAACCACTGGAAGCGGCTGCTGCTGGTCGAGACCCTGATCGCGCCGCTCCCCTGGCTGTGGGAGACGTTCGTCATCGTCATCGCCGGTCACGCGCTCGGGCTCGATCTCACCCCCATGCAGGCCTTCGCCGCGCTCACCGCCTTCAACGTGGCCACCGCGGTGCCTTCGCCGGGAAACGCAGGCTCGTTCGAGGCCGGGGGAACGCTGGCGCTGATCGCCTTCGGCATCCCGAAGGAGACCGCCCTCGCCTTCATCTTCGTCTATCACCTGACCCAGGTGGTGCCCGGATTCGTCGGGGGCGTGCTGGTGCTGGTGCTGGAGGGCGAGGCCCTGTTCGGCAAGCAGAGCCTCTTCCGCTTCCGCTCGCCGCAGCTTTCCGACGTCGCGCCGGCGGTGCCGGAGCCCGATCCCGGCTGACGGTTACTCGCTGACCAGCGCGAACCCCGCGTAGTCGGCGGCGGAGATCGACATCGTCTGATCTCCGTCGCTCATCAATCCGACGCCTACGAAGTCGGGAACGTCCGCGTTCGGATTGCCGCCTTCGAAATGGGCGCGGAACTCGGCGCTGGGGTCGATCTCCTCGTCGCGCCAGTGGCCCAGCGGGCCGCCGGTTTCGAGGATCACCGTGTCCTGCGCGACGAAGAGGTTCCGCTTCTGGTCGCAGACGCGGCCCTTCTCAGCGACCGCGCTCCAGGAGTACTTGAGCGAGTACCACCTCAGCCCGCGCTTCCAGCTGACGTACACCACAGCGGCGGAGTCACCGTACCCGCCCCGGCATTCGTTCCCCCCTTTGGGAAGGACCTGCGCCCGCCACTTCCAGCGCACCTTCTTCGTCCGGCCGCGCAGGTTCTCCGGGACCTCGGCGCCCAGGGTCACCGTCTCCAGGGGCGGCCGGTAGACCGCCCGGATGAACGGCATCTGCGGGTCCTCGACGATCTTGTAGTAGCTCACCGGACCCGAGTAGCTCTCCAGCACCCGGAAGGCGTGGACGTCGATGGGCGTGACGGTCGGTGGCCGGGGCTCCTCGCCGGCGGTCCCTGCGGAGATGAGCAGCACGCAGAGCGCCGCCAGGCTGGACGAGTTGCGGGGCACGCTGACGGTCCAGCTTAACGGGTGGGTGCGAATGCGCCAGTTCCTTGGCAGCGGCGCGATTCGCAGGTAGAAGGGCGACGCTCGATGGAGGGTATTCCCGAACATCTGCGCGGCCGGACCGCGCCCTGGGGGTGGCCGGCCGGGCTCGCGCTCGCCCTTCTGACCGCTTTCGCGCTCTGGCTTCGCCTGCGGGGCCTCTCCGCGGAAGGATTCGGCGACGACGAGGTGCACAAGTGGCTCGCCGCCAACCGCTACCTCCAAGGCATCTTCTCCGGCGACGACGTCGAGCATCCGATGCTGATGAAGTGGCTGATCGCTTCGGCGATCGCCGTCGGATCGCGCTTCGGCTGGGCGCCGGAGACCATGACCCGGCTGCCGAACGCCATCGCCGGCGGCTTCTCGGTGCTGGTGGTGGCGCTGCTCGCGCGGCGGCTCTTCGGCCGCACCGCCGCGCTGCTCTCCGCCGCCCTCGCCGCCTGCTCGGTCACGCTGGTCGGATATCAACGGGTGGCCAAGGAGGACACGCTCCTCGGCCTGTTCCTCATGCTCCTGCTCTGGTGCATGGCGGAGGCGAAAGCGGCCGCCGACGACGGACGCGACCCGCGGCGCTGGGAGCTGGGTGGCGCCACCGCGCTCGCGGGCATGCTGGCTTCGAAGTACTTCTTCTTTCTCACCCCGATCCCGGTCGTCTTCTACCTCTGGGTGCGCCGGGAGACGCGCTGGCGGGTGCCGCCGCGGCGCTGGCTGCAGCTGATCGGCGTCGCCTTCGCGCTCTGGGTCTGCGTGAACTGGTCGCCGTTCCTGCCCAGCACCTGGGAGTACGCGAAGACCTACGCCACCGGGCAGCAGACCGTGCACGGGTCGCTGCTGTTCATGGGCCGCATCCATCCGAACCTGATCGAGTACGGCCTGCGCGGCACCCCGCCGTGGTTCTACGCGGTGTTCGCGGCGGTCAAGCTCGCGCCGGCGACGTTCCTCTTCGCGCTGGGCGGCATCGCCCTGGCGCTGGTGCAGCGCAAGCCCGCGCACAAGCTGCTGCTCTCGTGGCTCGCGGTGTGGTTCCTCGTGCACTCGGCATCCGGTTCCAAGTGGGGCCGCTTCTTCGTCTCCGTGCTGCCCGCGTTCCTGATCTTCGCCGCCTGCTTCGCCACCAAGGTGATCGACCGCCTCAAGCTGCCCGCGCCGCGCTGGGCGGCGGTGGCGGCCGCGATCCTGATCCTCCCCGGCGCGGAAGCGGCGGCCGCCATCGCGCATGCGCCGCATTACCGGCTGTACATCTCGCCGCTGGCGGGCGGCGAGGATCGCGTCCAGTGGTACTTCCCCCACTGCGACT
>JBGQLA010000089.1:0-14101 GCA_041499865.1 Deltaproteobacteria bacterium | reverse complement strand
CTTGCTCCGGGTGGGGCTTGCCGTGCCGCCCGTGTCGCCACGGGCGCGGTGCGCTCTTACCGCACCGTTTCACCCTTGCCGGCTTGCGCCGGCGGTTTGTTTTCTGTGGCGCTGTCCCGCGAGTCGCCTCGGCTGGCCGTTAGCCAGCACCCTGCCCTGTGGAGCCCGGACTTTCCTCCCGCGCTGTTTGAAGGCGCCGGCGTCCGTCCGGACGGCTCTGACCGACTGCAATTCTAGGATGCGCGGGCCCGCGAATCAATTCAGCGCATCTCTTCGTCGATGGCCCGGTTCGACATCTCGTCGGCCAGCGCGTTCTCCTCGCGAGGGACGTGCTCGAGCTGGTAGCGGTCGAAGGCGTGCAGCAGGCGGAGCGCTTCAGCGTGCAGCGGCTTGAGCCCGGCGTGCCGCACGGCGTACTCGCCCTTGAGCTGCCGGATGAGGAGCTGCGAGTCCGCGCGGACTTCCACCTGCCGGTAGCCCAGCTCCTGCGCGTGCTTCAGCCCGAGAAGGAGCCCCTCGTACTCGGCAACGTTGTTCGTCTTGGTGCCCAGGTACCGGCCAAGCCGCGCAATCACCGCGCCCGTCGCGTCCGTCAGCACCGCTCCCGCCCCTGCTGGACCGGGATTCCCGCGGGCCGCGCCATCGGAGTAGACGCGAACGACGCGCCCGGTGGCTGCCGCGGGCTTGTGCTTCTGCGGCTCGGACAGCGGCAGCTTCTCCTGCTGCAGCTGCAGCGCCGCTCCCCGCAGCAGTTTCTGGGCGGCCTCGCGCGTCAGCCCCAACGCCGCGCAGGTCTTCACCAGCGTCTCGTGCTCGGCGATGGCGAGCAGGAGCTGCGCGGGGGTGACGATCACCTAAACGTTGGCTGCGGCCTGCGGCTCATCCGCGGCATAGATGAAGCGGTGGCAGTTCGGGCAAGTGAGGATGTCGTTGCCCGTGAGCAGCTGGTTCGCCATCTGCGGCGGAACGTTGCGCTGGCACCCCTTGCAGGTGCCACCCACCACCGGGACGACCGCGACGCCGCCGCGCTGCTTGCGGATCCGCTCGTACTTGCTGACCAGCGAGCGATCGCACAGTTCGACCAGGCGCTTCCGCTCCGCCTCCAGCTCGCGCATCCCTTCCTGGAGGTCGTCGAGCGCGCTCTTGATCTCCTCGCCTTCGCGCGCGACCACCGCCTCCTTCTCGCCGAGCGCCTGCTCGGCCCCTTCCACCTGCTTCTTCACCTCGGCGTACTCTCCGGCGAGCCTCTTGATCTCCTCGTCGGCGGTCAGGTTCGTCTTCTTGGCGATGTCCAGCTCGCGCGCCAGCGCCGCGTACTCCCGCGGGGTCTTCAGCTCGTTCAGGCGCGACTCCCACTTCCGCACCTTGTCCTTCTCCAGCTGGAGCAGCTGCTCGTTCTGCCGGCGGGCGCGCTCGTTGTCCGCGAGCTTGCCCCGGGTCGCGTCGAGATGGGTCTTTGCCTGGTTCCGCTCTGCCTCGATCTGTCTGAGGCGGGCCGGGTGCTTCTCGGCTTCAGCGGTGAGTTCGCGAATCCTGAGATCGACCTGTTGCAGTGCTTCGAGCGCCTTCAGCTTCTCTCGCGACAACGTTCGCCTCCCTGGCGGGCCTGCTTTTTCGCGCCTGGGCCCCGAGTTGTCAACGCTCGCGGGCAGCCCCTCGTTCCAGCGGACAGAAAGAAACTGGGCCCGGCAGGAGTCGAACCTGCATGCGACCGGTTATGAGCCGGATGCTCTGACCGTTGAGCTACGGGCCCACGGGTTTGCACACACACTACCCCGGGAGGTGGCGTGCGCCCACCGCGAGGGCGATACTGCGCGGGTGCGGACGCTCGCCCTGCTGCTTGCCCTTGCCCCGTCGTTCGCGCTCGCCGACGAGATCGATCTGTCCAAGGGAGGGCGACGCGATCCCGGCGCCCAGGCGACGTGGGTGGTCCGCGCCGAGGGCGGCAACGAGTTCGCACCCTACGGGTACGTCGGCGGCTGCGTCAGCTACCTGCTCGACGACCACGATGCGCTCGAGGCCGGGGCCGGCGGCGGCTTCCCGGGGCTGCAACTCGGCTTCGCCGTGCGTCGCTTCTTCGGCGAGGGCGGGCAGCACTTCGTCGGCGAGCTGTTCCTGGCAGGGAACACGCGCGTCAACCGCGGCCTCGATCGGGGCTCCGCGCAGGTGAACGCGCAGGCGGCCGCCGCGAACAGCAGCCTCTGGACCGGCCTCGGTTTCGGTTTCGAGCAGCGAACCAGCTTCCTCAGCCTGAGCCTGGCCGGGAACATCATCTTCACCAGCACCAGCTTCAGCCCGCACTGGGCGGTCCACGGCGGGTTGGGGTTCGGGTTCTGACGAGGCGCGGTGCGGCCGTTCCGCGACCGCTCCGCTCGCGGCGTTGGCCGACGCGACTCGAACTTGAATAAGCGCACATCGCGCTCGAGCTGCGGCGAGGTCCTACGGAGGAGCTCTGATCACAGCAGCTTCAGCGCGATCGCGCCCGATGGATTGTCCTGGCACCGGGAACGCAGCGAAGCTCCAACCGGGCACTGATTGCGTCGGACTGGTGCTTAATTTTCCACGAAGCTGCGCAGCCGCTTGGACCGCGACGGGTGGCGCAGCTTGCGCAGCGCCTTCGCCTCGATCTGCCGGATGCGCTCGCGCGTGACCTCGAAGTCCTGCCCCACCTCTTCCAGCGTGTGGTCGGACTTCTCCCCGATGCCGAAGCGCATCCGGAGTACCTTCTCCTCGCGCGGGGTGAGCGTCGCCAGGACCTTCCGGGTCTGCTCGGCGAGGTTCATGTTGATCACCGCATCCGAGGGCGAGGTGATCGCCTTGTCCTCGATGAAGTCGCCGAGGTGGCTGTCCTCTTCCTCGCCGATCGGCGTCTCCAGGGAGATGGGCTCCTTGGCGATCTTCAGGACCTTGCGGACCTTGTCGAGCGGCAGCTCCATCTTCTCCGCGATCTCTTCCGGCGTGGGCTCGCGGCCGATCTCCTGCACCAGGTAGCGCGAGGTGCGGATCAGCTTGTTGATGGTCTCGATCATGTGCACCGGGATGCGAATGGTGCGCGCCTGATCGGCGATCGCCCGGGTGATGGCCTGGCGGATCCACCACGTCGCGTAGGTGGAGAACTTGTACCCGCGCTTGTACTCGAACTTGTCCACCGCCTTCATCAGGCCGATGTTGCCCTCCTGGATCAGGTCCAGGAACTGCAGCCCGCGGTTGGTGTACTTCTTGGCGATCGACACCACCAGGCGCAGGTTCGCCTCCACCAGCTCGGCCTTCGCCTTCTCGGCCTTGCGCTCGCCGGCGATGATCGCGCTGTAGCTCTTCTTCAGCTCGTCGATCGGGAGCAGCGCCTCTTCCTCGACGCGCTTCACCTTCCGCGGAGCGGCGGCGATGGTGCGGGCCACCTCGCCGACCTCTTCCTCGGAGAGCCCCAGCACCTTGAGCTTCTTGCGCGCCAGAAGGCCCGGCTTCCCTTCGTCCTCGGCCTCGCGCAAGAGCCCCTTCAGCTCCCGCAGCGGGACGCCGACGCGGTGCTCGATCTGCCGCATCTCGCGCTCGACCTGGTCGACGCGCTCGATCAGCTTCTTGAGGTTCTCGATGATCCGCTCGATCTGGCGCTTGTTCAGCTTCACCTCGGAGAGCGTCTCCGCCATGGCCGCCTCGTTGCGGGCCACGGCGTCGCGGTACTCCTTGCGCTTGCCCTCGGAGACCTTGCGGGTCTTGGAGAGCATCAGCTCGGCGTAGTGCTCGTTCTCGCGGTCGAGCCGGCGAATCTTGTCGATCAGCTTCACCACCTGATCGGTGCGCCCCTGCTCGTCGAAGGTCTCGTCGTCCTCGTCGGGCGCGTCGCGGATCACCTCGCGGACGCGCATCTTGCCCTTCCGCAGCCGCTCGCCGATCTGGATGATCTCCTTGATGGCGATGCTGGAGTGGAGGACGGCCTCGAGCACTTCCTTCTCGCCGTCCTCGATGCGCTTGGCGATCTCCACCTCGCCCTCGCGGGTGAGCAGCGAAACCGAGCCCATCTTGCGCAGGTACATGCGCACCGGATCGTTGGACTTGGAGTAGGCGTCCTCCTCCTCCTGCTCGGCGCGCTCTTGCGGAGTGGTCTGCTCCTCTTCCTTCGCCGCCACCGGCTCCGGCTCGGGCGGCTTGGTCTCCGGCAGCTTGACCTTGTTCGCCTCGTCGACGATGGCGATGTCGTTGTCCCCGAACATCGACATCACGTCGTCGATCTGGTCGGAGGAGACGATGTCCGACGGCAGCGCGTCGTTGACCTCGTCGTAGGTGAGGAATCCCTTGTCGCGGCCGAGCGCGAGCAGGTCCTTCACTTCCTTGCGCTCGGTGGCCTTGCTGCCCTTCTTGGTGCGGACGAGACCCTCTTCGTCCTCGTCCTCGTCGATGTCGGCGGCGATCTCGTCGTCGTCGACCACGTCCGGGACGGCGGCTTCCAGCTCGGGCTCGTCCCCTTCGACCGCCTCTTCCGGCTCCGCCTCTTCGTCGCCGCCCTTCCCCGCCTTCTTCGCCTGCTTGGGCGCCCGCTCCTTCTCACCGCGCTTTACTTTGGCCGCAGGCGCCTCGGCCTTCGCGGACAACTTCGCCAGCTTCTCCGGCTTCCCCGCCTTCGCCGAAGCCTTGCGAACGTCATGCTTTTTGCGTGCGGCTGCGGACTTCTTGTCGGCCATTTTCGGTCAACTCCGGTAGGCTGCGGCGATCGGGAGGGTGGAGAGTAATCGACGGTAGGGCTTACCGCCCTTTTTTTTCAGATCGTTTCAAGCTCTTGGAACCCGCGGCGAAGCGGGGTCCTTCCGCTCCAAGGCCACGCTTTGTGAATGTTTTCGCAAGAGACTGGATAGACGCTTCGCGTCAGTCGCATCGCCTGCCTGCTCCATTTCGGCAACCGCATCGAGCAATCGCTGCCGCAGGGCATCGGGCTCAACCGCGCGGATTGCGCTCTGCGCATCCGCGCCGGAGCACACCGCGTCCGCGGCCTCGCGCAGCGCCGGATGTATGAATTCACCTACCGCTCCCGAGCGGGCCAGGTCCGGCGCCAGCTCCGGGTGGCGCACCAGCGCGGCCAGGATCACCACCTCGGCCTTGAGCACGGAGAGCGGCAGCGGCTTGGCGTCCGGCGGCGGCGCCTGCCGCGCGGGCGGAGGAGGAGCGGACTTTCCAGCGAGGGCACGGCGGATCGCGTCCACCGGTGCTCCGATCTTCTCGGCGACCTTCTCGAGGTACAGGTCGCGGGCGAGCGGGCTGGGCGCCGCCTGCACGATGCCTTTGACGGCGTCGACGGCGCGCACACGCGCCTCGACGGGCGCACCCTTGGGCAGCCGCCCCAGCGCACGGTCGAGGAGGAATTCGAGGGAGGGCTGCGCCGACGCGAGCATGTCGCGGAACCCCTGCACGCCGACGCGGAGGACGGTCTCGTCGGGATCCTCGCCGCCCGGGGGCACCAGCACGCGCGCCGGCACGCCCTGCGCGGCGGCGATCTCCGAGGCGCGCTGCGCGGCGCGCATTCCCGCCTCGTCGCCGTCGAAGACGAAGACCAGCTCCTTCGCGCCCGCCTTGCGCACCAGCTCGAGGTGCTTGTCGGTGAGAGCCGTACCGCAGGTCGCGACGGCGGTGAGCACCCCCGCCTGGTGCAGGCCGATGGCGTCGAAATATCCCTCGACGAACAGCGCCACCTCCTCGCGCCGCACCGAATCGCGCGCGCGATCGAGCGCGAACAGCGTCAGCCCCTTCTGGTAAAGCGGCGTGTCCGGCGAGTTGAGGTACTTCGCCTCGCTCTGGCCTTCCAGCAGCCGCCCGCCGAATCCGACGATGCGCCCGCTCTCGCGGATGGGGATGGTCAGGCGCCCGCGGAAGCGGTCGTACAGCCCCGGCCCCTTCTTGCGCGGTACGCCCAGCCCCGCCTCCTCCACCAGCAGCGGATCGACGCCCTTGAGCGCGTGCGACTTGATCAGCGAGTCCCAGAGATTCGGCGCGTAGCCGAGCCGCCAGGCACGGGCGGTGTCCTCGGTGATGCCGCGCTTGCGCAGGTGCTCGCGCGCCACCTCGCCCTTGGGATGCTCCCAGAGGACGCGCTCGTAGAAGGTGCAGGCCTTCTCGTTCACCTCGGCGAGGGAAGCCCTGCGCGCCGAGCGGCGCGCTTCCTCGGGGTCCGCCGGCGTCAGGTCCACGCCGGCCTCGTTCGCCAATTGCTCCACCGCCTCGCGGAAGCTGCGCCCTTCCACCTGCATGACGAACTTGATCGCGTCCCCGGAGACGCCGCAGCCGAAGCAGTGGAACATCCTCTTGTCCGGGACCACGTAGAAGCTCGGGGTCTTCTCCCCGTGGAAGGGACAGAGGCCCTTCCAGTCGTGCCCGCTCTTCTTCAGCGGCACGCGCCGCTGCACCACGGCGACCAGGTCCACCCGGTCCCGCAGCTCCTGCAGCTTCTCGTCGGAAACAGTCGCCAACCGTCTCGCCGCCGAAGACATTCAACGCCTGGAACGCACACTACAAGTCCAACCACGTGATGATCACGTTCAAGCATAGCCGCAAACCCGCACTTCGTGCGGGAGCGGCTACGAACCGGGCTTTGACAAGGCGCCCTTCACCGCGTCGCTGACGCGCTTGCCTTCCGCGCGCCCGGCGACCTTCGGCATCAATGCCTTCATCACCGCTCCCATGTCCTTCGGGCCCTTCGCGCCCGCCGCGGCGACGGACTCTTGCACCAGCGCCACAAGCTCCGCGTCGGTCAGCTGGCGGGGCAAGTACGCCTCGAGGATGACGATCTCCGCGTTCTCGTTGGCGGCCAGCTCCGGCCGCCCGCCCGCGGTGTACTGCGACGCCGAGTCCTTGCGCTGCTTGATCATCGAGCCGATCACCGCGATCACGTCGGCATCGTCCAGCGCGGCGCCCTTTTCGATCTCGCGGTACTTCATCTGGCTCTTGAGCATGCGAATGGTGTTCAGCCGGCGCGCCTCTTTCGCGCGCGCGGCGGTCTTCATGTCCTGATCGATGCGCTCGGCGAGCATCATCTTCTCGATCGAAGGCCCCGCGCGAACCGTCGCCGCGGGGCCTCCGGGGAACCGGGAAGGGGACACCATCATTGGTGTCCCCATCTCGTCATTGTGGTGATCGGTCAGCGGAAGAACTCTACATCATTCCCTTCCGCGCCTTCTTGAGCGCGCGCTTCTTCGCCGCCAGCGCCTTCTTCTTGCGCTTGACCGACGGCTTCTCGTAGTGCTCGCGCTTCCTGATCTCGCTCAGGATTCCAGCCTTCTCGCACTGCTTCTTGAAGCGCTTCATGGCGTTCTCGAACGACTCGCCTTCCTTGACGCGCACTCCCGGCATTCTCCGAATCACCACCTTCCGGCCCGCGAAGGGCCTCGATCGTCGCAGGGGAGACCCGCGAAAACGCGGCAGTATATGCGCAGGCAGGGGGCTGTCAAACCTACCCGCCCCTGCAGCGCGGAAGATTTACACCAGGCCGATCGCCGCATACTGTCGGTCGCTGGATGAGCGACGGCCGGCTGTCGGTGACGCTGCCCGAATACGAGACGGAGCTCGCCGCCAACCAGCGCACGGCGCTCCGTACCGCGGCATTGCTCTCCGCTCCCATCCTGATCGGATTCACGCTGCTCGATCGCGCTACCGCCCCGGACTTCTGGGTGCCCCTGCTCTGCGCACGCCTCGCCGCCGCCCTGGCCTTGGCGCTGGTCGCCCGCCTCTCGCAGCGCCTGGTAACGACCGTCCCCCTCACCGCCATCGCCGTCGCGGTCACCTGCGCCACCATCGAGGCGGGCGTCTTCGCCACCGGCGGCGCGCACAGCCCTTACCTGACCTCGAACATCGTGGTGCTCGCCGGAACGGGAATCCTCATCCCTCTCACCGCCCGGCAGTCCATCGCCGTCCAGCTGGTGGGGCTCTCCGTCTCCCTGCTGCCGCTGCTCTTCTGGCTGCAGCCGGGCGACGCGCTTCCCTTGCTCACGACCGCCTCGTATCTGATCACCGTGGCGATCGTGGCCGTCGCGGGCGCCCACCTGCAGGACGGGCTGCGCAGGCGGGAGCATCGCGCGCGGGTGGAGGTGGCGCGCCAGATCGGCCTCGTCAATCTGGGAACGTTGGCGGGCGGCCTGGCGCACGAGCTGTCCACGCCGCTGACCTGGGTCTCGGTGGAGCTGGAGAGCCTCGAGCACGATTCGCTCGCCGCGCCGGTCCGCGAGAAGGTGATGGCCGCGCGCGCCGCCACCGGGCGGATGCGCGAGGTCTTGATCGCCATGCGGCAGGGGGCGCGCTTCGCCGGGACCGAGCTGCGCGACGTGATGCTGCCGCAGGAGGTGGACCTCGCGCTCACGCTGGTCTCCCAGAAGGTGAAAGCGCTGGCCGTGACGCTCGAGCGCGAGTACGCCTCGGACGTGCCGCTGGTGTCCTGTCAGCCGACGCTGCTCGGCCAGGTGCTGGTGAACCTGATGCTCAACGCGCTGGACGCGATGGCCGGGCAGAAGGAAGCGCGGCTCATTCTCCGGGTGCGCGCCGCTCCGGGCGGCGCGGTGGTGGAAGTCGAGGACACCGGGCCGGGGATTCCCGAGCCGCTCCGCGAGCGGATCTTCGAGCCGTTCTTCTCCACCAAGGGCGAGAACGGCAACGGCCTCGGGCTGTGGATCTCGTCGGAGATCGCTCGCCTGCACAGCGGCGAGCTGGTCGCGCTGGCCGGCGCGAACGGAGCCCTGTTCAGGCTCTCACTGCCAGTCGAGGGACACGCCATGGACGCGAGCACCGCTGCGTAGGCTTGGGCGCTGCGCCGGACGAAGCGTACCCGTCGCTACAGGCGCGAGTTCGAGCAGGTTTATCCGGACCTGGCGCGCGAGTACGGGCTCACGCTCGTGCCTTTCCTGCTCGAGGGCGTCGGGCGATCCGCGCTTCAACCAAGGGGACGGATTGCATCCGAACACGGCGGGCCATCGCCGCGTGGCGGACGTCGTCTGGCCGGTGCTCGAGCCGGTCCTGCAGGCTGCGCGTTAACCGCGGAGCCGCGCGGCTTTACGCCGTGCCGGTCTCGGACTTCGGCGCCGCGACCTGCTGCTTCTGGGGCGCGTGCGAGCGGTTCACCCGGTCGCGCAGCTCCTTGCCGGTGCGGAAGAGAATCCCGCGCTTCGGCTTGACCGGGATCACCTCTCCGGTCTTGGGGTTACGCCCGTTGTACCCCTGGTAGTTCTTGACGTGGAATGCGCCAAGACCGCGGATTTCGATGTTGTCGCCCTTGCAGAGTGCGGCTTTCATCGACTCGAAGATCGTCTCGATGGTGAGCTCGGCCTGCTTCTGCGTGAGCTGGCGCTTGGCCACCAGGATGGCGATCAGATCGCTCTTCAGCATGCGTGCACTCCGCGGGTCCGGCGGTCGAAAACGTTCGACGGATGGGAACGTTACATGACCGGCCGGGGCGCGGGCAAGCGCCGCCCGGCACGAAAATCAGGCGGGCTTCCGCGCACTTTGTCCTACCCCGAGCGTCCGGGGCTCCGCCGCGGGCGCGAGCGGCGCCTCGAAGCGTCGCAGGAACGATTCGAGCGATTCATCCAGGGTTGCTTCCGCCGCCCCTTCCGCCCGGGCGAAGCTCTCGACCACCGCCTCGGTGACGGCGTCCCTCTCCTGGGCGGGGAAGCCGAGCGAAATCCTCGCGGCGGAGCGAACCTGGGCCAGTGTGATCCGGGCTGGCTCGCGCGACAGCAGCCACCCACCCTGCTTCGCCTCCACGGCGAGCCCTCCGCGCGCGAGCGCCGCGAGCCCCTCGCGAACCAGGCGCCCGGTCGTTCCCAGCTCGTGCGACAGCGCCTGGGTTCGGATCGGCGTTCCCCGCTCCCGGTGAAGCTGCGCCAGCGCGACCGTCAGCCTCGCCACGAACGCTTCCCGCGCGGCCGCCGCCTGCAGCGCCGGGTGCGGCTCCGGCTTGCGCGAGGCGTCCATCGCATAGCAGAGCCGGCACCCGACCAGCGCGATCACCCAGGAGATGTAGATCCAGGTGAGGGTGATCGGCAGCACCGCCAAGGATCCGTAGATGCGGTGCACCTGCACCATGCGCCCGGAACCCCAGGCGAAGAGGAACTTCGCCAGCTCCCACAGGGTGCCGGCGACGAACGCCGCCAGCAGCGCGGAGCGGAGGCGGACGCGCGCGTTCGGGATCACCTTGTAGAGGAACGCCAGGCCCAGGTAGGTGATCGCCACCGACGAGAGCGCGGCCAGCACGTGCAGCATCTCGCTGTGGTTCGGATGGTTGTGCGCGGCGTGGACGTCCTGCATCCGCGAGATCGTCCAGGTCACGTAGATGGAGAGGCTGAGGAACATCGGCCCCAGGGTGAGGAAGGACCAGTACTTGAGCAGCCGCTGCACCGGCGAGCGGGGCTTCTTCACCGCGTAGATGTGGTTGAAGGCGCTCTCGATGTTCCAGAGCAGGGAGATGATCGACACCAGCAGCACCGCGAAGCCGATCGCTCCCAGCGCCTTCACCGTGGCCTTGTTGGTGAAGCTGGTCAGCGCGCCGGCGACAGCGGCTCCCGCCCCGACGCCGAGCTGGGCGTTGATGTAGCTCTGCACCCGATCGTGGATCTGGGCTTCGCCGCTGAAGAGGTCGACCACGCTGTAGAGCACCGCCAGGAGCGGCACCAGCGCGAACAGGGTGAGGTAGGTGAGGGCCGACGCGCGCAGCGAGATCGCCTCGCCGCGGAAGCCGCGGCCGACGAGCACCAGCGCGCGGATGAACCGCCGCACTCCCGGGATGGAATGTGCCCGGTCGCGGAGGGCCGCGAGCCGGGCTCTGATCGTCGCGCTCAGTCGCCCACCTTGACCGCGGGCGTCTCCGGGGCCGGCTCAGCGGGCGGCCGGGGCGGCTCGGCCGGCTGCTGCTGCTGTCCGCGGTTCCCGTCGCGGCGCCCGCCGTCGCGGCGGCCCTGTCCGCGCTGCGCCTGCTGCAGCTCCGGCCGGCTCCACTTCGCGTGCAGGTCGTACTGCTCGAGGTGGTACTGCGGCTGCGGCCGCACGGCGATGCTCTTGTTCAGCTTCATCATCAAGAGGCGCATCGCCTCGCGCTCCGGCCCCTGTAGCAGCTTCGCCACCTCCGGATGGCAGGACACCACCAGCTGGTCCTCGCGGTGCTTGCCCGCGGCCCGCTGCGCCTCGCGCATGATGTCGTAGGCCATGGTGATCTTGCTGCGCACGTGACCGCGCCCGTCGCAGGTCGGGCAGATCTCGGTGGTCAGGCGGGTGATGCTCTCGCGCACCCGCTTGCGCGTCATCTCCACCAGGCCGATGTCGCTGATCTTGAGGACGTTGGTCTTCGCCCGATCGGCGGCCAGCGCTTCCTGGAGGGTCTTGAAGACCTTCTCCCGGTTCGCGCCTTTGTCCATGTCGATGAAGTCGATGATGATGATGCCGCCGATGTTGCGCAGGCGGAGCTGGTAGACGATCTCCTTCGCTGCCTCGCAGTTGATCTTGGTGATGGTGTCTTCCAGCGACGCGCCGGCGCCCTTCTTCCCCACATAGCGCCCGGAGTTCACGTCGATGGCGACCAGCGCCTCTGTCTGGTCGATGACGATGTAGCCGCCGCTCTTCAGCCACACCTTGCGGTTCTGCGCGCGGATCAGCTCCTGCTCGATGCCGAACTCGTCGAAGATCGGCTCCTCGCCGGAGTAGAGCTCGATCCGCTCCTTCAGCTCCGGCGCGGCCTGCTCGACGAAGGCGCGCACCCGCTCGAACTCGGTGCGGTCGTCGATCACCAGCTTCTCCACCTCGTCGGAGAAGAGGTCGCGGATGCTGCGCAGGATCAGGTCGAGGTCCGGGTGCACGCAGGCGGGGGCCTTCATCTGCTCGCGCTTCTTCCCCACCTCGTTCCAGAGGCCGAGGAGGAACTTGATGTCCGCCGTCAGCTTCTCGCTGGCCTCGTTCTCCGCCACGGTGCGGACGATGAAGCCGGTGCCCGGCGGCCGGTAGCGATCGACCAGCTCGCGCAGCCGGCGCCGCTCCTTCTCGTTCTCGATCCGGCGGGAGATGCCGACGTGATCGACCGTCGGCATGAACACCAGGTGCCGCCCGGGAAGCGAGATGTGGCAGGTGATGCGCGCGCCCTTGGTGCCGATGGGGTCCTTCACCGCCTGCACCAGGACCTCGTCGCCCTCCTTGAGCAGGTCCTGGATCTGGGCCCGCTTGTGCCCGTTGCCGTTGCGCTTCTCGCCGTTGCCGCCGCGGCGCTCCTGGTTCGCCTGCCACGGCTTGCCGCCCTCCTGGCGGCGCTCGACCTTGGGCTGTTCCCCGGCGGGGCGCGGGCCTTCGCCACCGCGGCGGCGGCCCCTGCCTCCCCGGCGGCGGCCCCTGCGCCCCTCGCGCGCTGCGGGTCGCTGGTCCGTGGGAATGCTGCGCGCCCCCGCCTCCGGCGTCTGCGGCTCGCCGGCCGGCTGGGCCTGCGCCTCTCCGGCGGCCGGGGTCACCGCCGCGGGAGGAGAGTCGATGGAGCGGGCGTGCTCCGCGGCGAGCGCCTCCTCGGCGGCAGCGTGGGCGGCGTCGGCTTCGTCCAGCTCCTCCTCGTCCTCTTCGTCCTCGACTTCCTCGTCGTCGAGGGCATCGTCGGGGTGGAGCTCGAGAACCACCTCCGCCGGGACGCCAACCACCGCCGCCGGCTCTCCGGCGGCGGCCTCCGGAGCGACGGTACTCCCTGACGGAGGGGCCGCTGGCGCTACGGCGGCTTCCGAGGGCGACGACACCTCCGTCGAAGCGCTGGTGGTCTCCGCCTGGGGCGGCAGCGCTTCTCCGTCGGATGACGCCGCGACAGGAGCCTCGGCCGCCGCACCCTCCGCGCCCGGCGGAACCACCTCTTCGGAGGGCTCCGGCAGGTCATCCGCGGTCTCGAGAGGGTCGCCCTCGACCGTCCCGGCCTTGATGTCCATCTCCTCCGAAAATCCGGGGAAGGTGGGGTCCGAGACGATGTCGCCGACGTAGAGGAAGGCCGCCTTGTCCAGGCCGATGTCCACGAACGCGGCCTGCATCCCGGGGAGCACCCGGACGACCTTTCCTTTGTAGATGTTGCCGACTATCCCTTTCTCGTTCTTCCGCTCCAGGTAGTACTCAGAAATCGTCCCTTGCTCGATCAGCGCCACCCGGGTCTCCTGACCCGAGGCGTTGATCACCAGGATGTTGGACATCGAAAGATCCTTCTTGCGCGGTCGCGCGCAGGTCGCGCGAAGGCGGCGGGGCGCCGGTCAGGCGCCGCTTTTTGAAACCGGAGAGTGAACCTGGTTGGGCCACCCAGCCTCGCTCATGGCGTCTCGAGCGTCGGAGGTGCGCGGCTGCGCGCCGCCCCCGCCGCCGAAGACGCGGTGAGGCCCCGATGGCTGTAACAATTACCACCGGAGCAGACAGGCAGAGCGTAGCATCGCGATCGGGGTGCCGCAAGAAGCGGGCGACCGATTTCGGGATTGGCTTCAAAAGAGAACAACGGGGGGCGCCCTTACGAGCGCGCCCCCCGCCCCCGGAAAACGGGTGTGCCTAGAACGCGTGCGCGTTCGGGGCGACGCGGAAGACCAGGCTGAACACCCGCTGGCCGTCCGCGTTCAGCGCCGCGTCGACGCGCTGGAGCGAGAGGTTCATGGAAGGCCCGCGCGCGACGGCGCCGCCGCAGGGGTCCACCTCGCCTTCGAGCGCGGCGTTGAGCGCGCGATGCATCTGCAGCGCGTCGGCGTTGGCAGGCAGCGTCTGCGAGCACTCGGTTTCGAGCGCCTGCGAGTTGGAGTGGACGGCCCCGCCACAGGCGGCGATCAGCGGAATCAGCGCGGCGAACTTCGCGAACGTCTTCATGGGAATCTCCTTCCGGGTTTGGGGAGCGCGTGGCGCTCGAGGCGGGACTAGAGCAGCCGGCGTGCCAGCGCGGATGGGTGAAAAGAGGCGGAAAAGGCGCGCCACGCTCGCGGACGCGAGGTGGCGCCACAGAGGCGCCACCTCACGCGAGCAGCGCCGGGAGAGCGGCTTGCAGCCAGAGATCGGCGGCGCCGTGCGCCACCATCGCGCCCTCCAGCCCGCGGCGGCGGAACATCCAGCCGAAGACCACGCCGGCGATGCCGTTCCCCAGCAGCACGTG
>JBGQLA010000088.1:0-14239 GCA_041499865.1 Deltaproteobacteria bacterium | reverse complement strand
GCTGCTGCCCGCCGGCATTCCGGTGGTGGTGGATCCAGTCCTCGCCTCGTCGAGCGGGGCGCCGCTGTTCGACGGGCCGCCGCGCCTGCTGCTCGAGCTGGCGAGGGGGGCCCTCCTGACACCCAACATACCGGAAGCACGGACTTTATGTGGTGGGACCGCGGATGCCACACGGCTGCTGCGCGAGGGTCCCGACGCGGTCTTGATGAAGGGCGGTCATCTCGACGGGACACCGATCGACGTGCTCGCCATGCGCGCCGGGACCGAGTCGTTCGAGGCCCCGCGAATCGCCGCCCGGGCCCGAGGCACCGGTTGCCGGCTGGCGAGCGCGGTCGCCGCCGGCCTCGCGCGCGGCCTTCCGCTGCGCGACGCGGTGATTGCTGCGCGGGCGCTGGTCCGCGATTACCTCCAGGCGCAGGCGCACCTTTCGGTTTAACGGCGCAGAGCAGGGCGCGTGTTAGACTGCTGCGGCGGGAGGAAGCTCAATGCGGATGCGCAAGTACGCCCCGTTTCTCATCCTGGCGCTCGCCGCCGGTTGCGGCCCCTGCGGCTACAACCGGATCGTCAGCGAGGAGCAGCAGGTCGAGGCGGCCTGGAGCCAGGTGGAGAACCAGCTCCAGCGCCGGGCGGATCTGATCCCCAACCTGGTGGAAACGGTGAAGGGGTACGCCAGCCACGAGAAGGGCGTGTTCGAGCAGATCGCCAGCGCTCGCGCCGCGATGATGGGCGCCTCCTCGCGCGCGGAGAAGATCCAGACCGCGAACCAGTTCGAGGGCGCCATCAGCAAGCTGCTGTCGATCACCGAGGCCTACCCGCAGCTGAAGGCCAACGAGACCTTCCAGCGGCTGATGGACGAGCTCGCCGGCACCGAGAACCGGCTCGCGGTCGAGCGCAAGCGCTACAACGAGGCCGTGCAGCAGTACAACAGCGACATCCGCCGCATCCCGGGCGCGTGGTGGGCGAAGATCGGCGGCTTTACGCCGAAGGAATACTTCCAGGCGGAAAGCGGCGCGCGCGGGGTGCCCAAGGTATCGTTCCAGTAGGGGCGACCATGCGCACCAGCGGAATCCTCACCATCGGTGGCGCTTTCGTCGCAGTCCTCGGCGGCGCCTTTTCCGTCGTGATGCTGAAGGGCTTCACCGGCTTCGCCGATCTCTCCGGCCTGGTGGTCGGCCTGATCGTCCTCGCCGTCGGGGTGGGAATCGTGTTCGCCGGGCGCAAGCGGGCCCGGTTCGAGCAAGAGACCGACGACCGGCACTTCTCCGAGGTGGCGATGACGCTGGCCCGCAACAACTCCGGGCAGGTGCAGGTGGACCAGGTGGCGAAGGCCAGCGGGCTCTCGCGCGACGAGGCCACCGCGCGGATGCGCCAGCTCACCGGGCGCGGGCTGTTCGACCTGGATTTCGACGCCAACGGGCAGATGGTCTGGAAGCTCTCTCCTGACGCGGGCCGTGCCCAGCTCGCTGAGATTGCCGGCCGCTCGGGATGACGCGCCAGAGCGCCGCCGCGTGCATCGCGCTGGCGGCGCTCGCCGCATGCAGGCCCACGGCAGAGGGCAGGTGCGCGCAGGACTCCGATTGCCGCACAGACGCGGTCTGCGCACCCGAGGGAATCTGCATCGCGGTCCCGCCCTCGGTCAGCGTCTCCGTCACCACGCCAAACGACGGGGCAGGCTGGTTCTCGCGCTCCGGCCCGGGGCTGGACGTCCTGGCGCAGGTGACACGCGACGGCACCGATCCGGTCTCGGCGGTGCTCACCTTCGCGAACTGCGCCGCGTCCAGCTGCACGTTCCCGGGCACCGCGGTCCAAGGCGGGTTCACCTTCCGCGTGCCGCGCGACGTGCAGGCCATCGGATCGGCGGCGCTGCGGATGTTCCAGGTGACGGTGACGGATCGCGCCGGCAACGCGGGGGTAGGAAACGGCGTGCTGCAGATCGACGACGCGCCGCCGGCGATCGGGACTATCTCGACGGTGAGCGCGGGCACGGTGGGCGAGAACGGCACGACGTGGTTCGCGGGCGGCGCCGGAAGGCCCGACGTGGAGATCGCGGTGGCGGTGACCGATCCGGGCGCGGGCGTCTCGTCGGTCGCGCTCCACCTCGACCCTGCCGACGTCCTGCCGGGCACCGTGCTCGATCCGCCGCCCATCGCCGGCGCGGGAGGAACGGTGCACTTCCAGCTTCCGGTCAGCGGCATGCGCGGAGAAGGGCCGATGCGCTTCTCCTTGCTGGCCACCGACCTGCTCGGGCACGCCTCGAGCGCGCCGGTGAACTCGATCCTGGTGGACGCGGTGGCGCCGGCCGTCACCGCGCCGTCCGTGAACTACGCGGCAGCGCAGCCTCCCGGCGTCTGCGACGCCTCGGCCGTCTGCGGCCGGCAATTGGGTACGCACCTGCTGCGCGACGACGTCGCGGTGCTCTCCTTCGACGTCACGGACTGCGGCGTCGGCACCGCCTCCGCGTCCGTGTTGGTGACCGGCGGGAAGACCGTGGCCGCCTCGGAGATCGGCGCCGACGGAGCGCCGTGCACGAACGGAAACAAGACGCACCATTTCCAGGCGACCGTCGACTTCGGCGACGCGGCGCCGTCGCTTCCGGCCGCGGACGCATTCGGAAGCGTGGTCCTGCCGGTGAACGGCCTTGGCGCCGACCTGCTGCAGAACGCCGGCATGGGCGCCGCTTCGAGCGGCGCTACCAGCGGAGACGGCATCGCACTCCTTTCGCTCTGGCGGTGGAGGCGGCAGATCGCAGGCCCGCCGACGGGCTCGCCGGTGCTGCTGCCGGCGAACGGGCGCGTCGCGATCGGCAGCGTCACCAAGGTGACGGCGCTGAGCGCGACCGGCGCCCAGACCTGGACCCAATCCGTCGCCGCGGGTGTCGGCGCAGATCTCGCGCTGGGGCCGAGCGGTTACGTCTATGCGGTGTCACCCGCGGTTTCCTGTACCAACGGGTGCACTGGCACGCTGACCACTGTCACATCGCCAAGCACGCAGACGACATGCTCGAAGCCGGGGATAACGTATGGCGCGCCACCCGCGATCACGACGGCGGTCGGGCCAAGCGGCACCTCGGTTGAAGTCGCAATCGTCCTCGCGACGGCGCGCAAGACAGGTATCCTGGCGACTCCGCCGAATCCGAGCAATCTGTACGTCTATCCCCTGAATAGCTGCGGCTCTACCGACAATCTCTACTTGATCAATGGCTCCGCCGAGTTGACGGGCGTGAGCGCGTTACCCGGAAAGGTTTTCCTTGCCAGCGGCGTGACCTTTACTTCGATCGATCAGACTGGCAGCAACTTCAATTTCAATTTCGGGACTGCATCGACTTATAACGGCACTGTCGCCCTGCTCGATGCCCCCGCATTGATGCCCGGCGCCCCAATGAATGCGGTCTTCGGAACGTCGACGGGCGACCTCCACCGTGTAAAATCTCCTTCATCATGCACCGGGAGCAGTTGCTGGAGCGACGCGTACCCGACACCGTGGCCGCATGCGCCCGGCGCGCTTTCCAGCGCGCCGGTATTTGACGGGACCCACATCTATACGGCGGACGACGCGGGGAACGTGTCCTCCTGGCTGCAGTCGACCGGCGCGGCCGAATGGACGCAGGCGCTCGGGGGCGTCATCTCCGCGCCGGCGATCCTCCAGGCAGCGTCGGGCACAGTGCTCGTCGTCCAGAAGGATGGCTCGGTGAAGATCGTCAGCGGCGGAGGCGTCGCCTCGCTGCTCTCGGTCGCCGCGTACGGATCTGCGCCGCCGGTCCCCGCGATCGAGGCGGCCGGCAACTACGGGCTCGCCTACGTCCCGGACGGCGCGGGCTGGGTGTGGGCGGTCGATCTCCCTGCGCCGCCGGTGCAGGCCAGCGCCGTTGCCTGGCCCCGCCCCGGCCGCGACTCCTGCAACAGCCGCAGCGCCGGAGCGCCCTGCCCGTGAAGCATCTGCTGCTCGCGCTGCTGGCGATGGGATGCGCGCATGCGCCGGGTGGGCAGCGCGGCGCCGCCGTGCACAGGGAAGCGATTGCGGACTCGCAGTCCGAGGAGTCCGAGGAGTCCGCGGAGCCGCAGGTGAGCGCGCGCGCCTACCGGCACTACCTCGACGCGCTGCTGGCGAAGAACGCGGAGGATCCGGCGACCGCGGTCGCGGAGCTGCGGCAGGCGCTGCTCTACGATCCGCAATCCCCGCACCTGCACACCGTGCTCGCGGAGGTGCTGCTGAAGCAGGGCCGCATCGCCGAGGCGGAGGAGGAGCTGAGGAGCGCGCTGGATCTGGATCCGCGGCACGCTCCCGCGCGGCTGCTCAGCGCGCGCCTGGCCGCGTCGCGCGGGCAAGTCCTGCTGGCCCGCGAGCACCTCCAAGCCGCCATCGACGCGCAGCCCGAGGACCCGGAGGCGTACCGCGATCTGGCGCGCGTTCTCCTCTCGGTCGACGACGTCAAGGGCGCGGAGGCGCTGGCGGAGCGCCTCCGCGATCGGCTCCACCCGGCGCAGCAGCGCGCGCTCGAGGGTTTCGACGACGAAGAGGTGGTCGCGGAGCGACTGCGCGACTACACCGCCCTGCTCTGGGTCGAGATCGGGCGCTGGTCCGCCCAGCACGGCATCGACGCGACGGCGCAGCGGGCCTTCGCGGAGGCGCGGAGCGCGTCGCCGTCCGATCCCGAGGTGCTCGCGGCGGAGGCGGGCTGGCTGGAGTCGAAGCGGCGATACGCCGAGGCGCGCGAGCGGTATCTCAAGCTGCTCGCGCAACGCCCGGAAGCCCCGGAGATCCTCGCCGCGCTCGCCCGGGTGGCGCTGAGCGACGGCGATCTGGAGGCGGTCACCGGCCACGCGCGAAAGCTGCTGGCGCTGGCGGCGAACACCTCCCCTTGGGACGGAAAGTCCACCGACCGGGACGAGGACCGCCGCGATCTCGCCGGCGCGTTGCTCCGGGTCGCGGTCCCGCTGATGGGAGCGCACCGGAGCGCGGAGGCGCAGAACGCGCTGGACGCCGCGCTGCGGCTCTACCCGGATCATCCGGAGCTCTCCTTCTACCGGGCGCTCGCGCTCGTGCAGCGCGGCCGCGCGCACGACGGCGCCCTGGCGTTCGAGCGCGTGGAGCGGCGGCTGCTGGCGCGTCGCGGAGCGCCGCCGGTCCCTGCCTTCCTCGGGATGGACCCGGGCGCCCTCGTGCTGGACACGCGCATCCAGGCTGCGCTCGCGCGCGGCCGATCGGGCGACGCCCACGAGGCGATGCGGCGCCTGCGCACCCTGTTCGCGCAGCGCCCCGGCGAGGAAGGGGTGGGGCTGGCGCTGCTCGAAGTCTTCGATCGCGCGGGAAAGGTGGCGGAGGCGGAGCAGCTGCTCGCCGCCGCGAGCCGCGCGCATCCGCCCACCGAGGGGCTTCTCTACGCGTTGGGCAACGCGCAGGACCGGGCCGGCGCGCGGCAGAAAGCGCTCTCCACCATGCGCAAGGTGCTCGCCGTCCAGCCGGAGCACACCGGCGCGCTGAATTACATTGGGTATACGTTGACCGAACGCGGGAGCCCGGCGGAGCTGCGCGAGGCGGAGCTGCTCCTGGCGCGCGCCGTCGAGCTGCGGCCCGACGACGGCGCGATCGCCGATTCGTACGGGTTCTGCCTGCTCCGGCTCGGGCGCGCGGGCGATGCGCTGCCGGAGCTGCGCCGCGCGGATCGGCTGGCGCCGCAGGATCCGGTGATCCTCGGCCACCTCGGCGACGCGCTGCTCGCTTCGGGCCACAGGGACGAGGCGCTCGCGGCATTCCGCCGCGCCCTCTCCGCGCTGGTCTCGATGTCGTCGCATCCCGCGGAGGCGGCGATCGATCCTCCCGAGCGCGCAGACCGCGACGACGCGAGCGTGCGCGCGGAAATCGAGAAAAAGCTGAAGTCGCTCGCGCCTTGACTGCGCGTCACGGCCGTGGTTTTTCCGCGCCACAAGGAGGCAGGCAGCGTGGCCGACGAGCGGATCGACGAAGGTTTCTTCAGCGCGCGCGACGGAATCCGGCTCTTCTGGCACACCGAGCGCGCCGCCGCTCCGGCGGGTCACGTCGCCGTGGTGCACGGGTACGCCGAGCACCTCGGGCGGCAGAGCGAGGTGATGCGCGCGCTCGCCGCCGCCGGGTACACGGCGCACCTGCTCGACTGCCGCGGTCACGGCCAGAGCGGGGGAAAGCGGGCCCACGTCGATGCGTTCAAGGAGTACCTCTCCGACCTGGAGCTGTTCCTCGCGCGCGTCAAGGAGCAGTCGGGCGCGGCGCCGGTCTTCCTGCTCGGCCACAGCCAGGGGGCGCTGATCGCGGCCCGCTACCTGCTGGACCATCCGGACGCGGTGCGGGGCGCGGTGCTGGCCTCTCCGTACTTCCGGCTGAAGCTGAAGGTCTCGCCGGTGAAGATCCTCGCCGGCAAGCTGATGTCGCGCGTGCTGCCCAGCCTTCCCATGCGCAACGACCTCAAGCCGGAGCAGCTCACCCGCGACGTGCGCATCCAGACCGCCACCCGCGCCGACCCGCTTTACCAGCAGATCGCCACGCCCCGCTGGTTCACCGAGAGCACCAGGGCGCAGGAGACGGTGCTGCGCCGGGCGACGGAGTTCGTCACCCCGTTCCTGCTCCTTTTCGGTGCCGCGGATCCGATCGCGGATCCCGCCGCCGGCCGCCAGTTCTTCGAGCACGCCACCTCCAAGGACAAGCAGTACAAGCAGTACGACGGGCTGCTGCACGAGCTCTTCCACGAGCCCGAGCGCGACGCGGTGTTCCGGGACGTGGTGGGCTGGCTCGACGAGCGCGCGCGCGGAGCGGCGGCGAAGGTGGCGGGCACCAGATGAGCGAGCGGAACCGCCTGCTCGAGCTGCTCACGGAGCTCGCCTACGAGAAGCGCAAGGTGGTCCTCTCCTCGGGAAAGGAGAGCGACTTCTACATCGACACCAAGCAGGCCTCGCTCACCGCCGAGGGGCACTACCTGGTCGGGCGCCTGGTGCTCTCCGAGATCCGCGCCCACTTCTCCGGCGCGCAGGCGGTGGGCGGGATGACGATGGGGGCGGACCCGATCGCCAGCGCGGTCGCGCTCACCAGCTGGCTGCAGGCCAGCCCGCTGCCGGCGTTCTACGTGCGCAAGGAGCCGAAGGGACACGGCACAGGCCAGTGGATCGAGGGAAAGAAAGGGCTGCCGTCGCCGGCGCAGGTTGTGGTGGTGGAGGACGTGGTGACCACCGGCGCCTCCACGCTGCGCGCGATCGAGCGCTGCCGCAGCGAGGGGCTGCACGTGCTGGGGGTGGTGTCGCTGATCGATCGCGAGGAGGGCGGCCGCCAGGCCATCGAGGCTGCCGGCGTCGAGCTGCATTCGCTGTTCACCCGGAGCGACTTCCCGTGAGGCGACTCCTGGCGTTCGCCATCCTGGCGCTTCTGACAGCGTGCCGGACCTTGCCCTTTCCCGACCCGGAGCTGACCGGCGAGTACGGCAAGGCGCTGAAGAAGTGGACGCGCCAGGTGGCGCTCTACAGCGGCCTCGAGACCCGCGCGTTCGTGCGCATCGTCTATCTCTCTCCCGACTTCGTCGACTCGCAGGCGAAGGAGCTGTCGCGGATGCGTGCGGAGCTGCCGGACCAGGCCGCGGAGACGCTGGCCCGGCTGCGCCAGGAGTACCGGAACCCGAGCTTCTTCGCGGTGGTGTACATGCCGGACAAGACCGCGAACGACTGGAACGAGACGGGCTCCGTCTGGCGGCTGGCGCTGAACATGGGCATGGGCGAACACGCCCCGGAGCACGTCCGGCGCTTCGAGAACCCCTTCAACGCGGAGCTGCGCGCGCTCTACCCCTATCTCGACGAGTACTCCGTCGCGTACCTGCTCAAGTTCCCGGAGCCGATTCCTCCGCCAGGCGCGCCTCCGTCGTTCACGCCGGCGGAGACGCAGCTGATCGTCGCGGGGGCGCTGGGGAAGATGCAGTTCCGCTGGCGCCTGGACGGCGGCCCCGAGTCGCCGCCCTCCGCGCAACCGGGGCCGGAACAGAAGCCGGCCACCACGCCGAAGCCGCCGTAGCCCGCCGGGCGGGTGGCTCAGGCGACCGCAGGCAGCGCGAAGAAGAAGCGCGCGCCGCGTCCCGGCTCGGAGTCGACCGAGATCGAGCCGCCATGCGACTCGACGATGCTCTTGCAGATGCTCAAGCCCAATCCCGTGCCGCGGCCCGGCTCCTTGGTGGTGAGGAACGGCTGAAAGAGGCGGCTGCGCACCGCGGGATCGATCCCCGATCCGGTATCCGACACCTCCACGTGCACCTTGCCGCCGTCCTCCCAGGTCCGCACGCGCACCATCGGCCCGCTGCGTCCCTCGACGGCATCCGCCGCATTCCCGATCAGATTCACCATCACCTGCGCGATCTCGGAGCCTCGGCAGCGCACCGCGGGCAGCGCGTTCAGCTCGCGCTCCAGGCGGATTCCCGACTTGAACCGGTGTCCCAGCAAGTGCACCGCGGAGAGCACTGCCTGGTTCACGTCGAAAGGCACGGGCTCGGGGCTGTGCCGTGCGACGCTCTTGATCCCCTGCACCAGCGCCTGGAGCTGCGTTCCCGCGGCACGCAACGCGTCCAGCGTCTCGTTGAACAGCGAGGCATTCGGCGCCTTCACCCGGCGCAGCGCCGAAGCGAGCGCGGCGAGCGCGTCGTCCTTGCATTTGACGACGACCTCGGTGGCCGCCTGGAAAGCAGCGTGCAGGGGAGGGAACTGATCGGCGAGCAGCTCGACGTGCAGCAGGAGCGGGGTGACGGCGTTCGCCAGCTCGTGTCCGAGGCCTGCCGAGAGACGGCCAACGGTGGCGAGCCGCTCGGCGCGGACCAGCTCCTCGAACTGCGTCTTCAGCTGCGCAGTCAGCTTCCGGTGTTCGTCCGCGATGCGCTTCGCTTCCAGGGCGCGGCGGATGCTCACCCGCATGTCGTTCAGGTCCCACGGCTTGAGCACGAATCGGTAGACCATCCCCTCGTTGATCGCGCTGAGGGCGACCTCCATGTCGGGATAGGCGGTCACCAGGATGCGCTGGGCGTCCGGCCTGATCTGGCGCAGCCGGGAGAGGAACTCCAGCCCGTTCATCTCCGGCATCCGCTGATCCGTGACCACCAGGTCCATGTCCTGGCGCTCGGCTTCCTCCAAGGCCTTCGTCGGCGAGGTGGCGGTGCGGAGCTCGATGTCCGTCTCGGACGCGAACACCCGCTGGACGAGATTCAACGCGAGCAGCTCGTCGTCGACGACGAGCACGCGATACGAAATCACGTTTGCTGCCATGCAATTTCTGTAGCATCCGCGAACAGGCATTCAAAGATTCCTGCGCGTTTACAAATGGATACAGTCGGCCACCACCAGCGTCGCCCGCGCACACGAGCGCCGGGCAGCCGGTCACCTCGGCCAGGCCGCGGGAGCCGGCTTGCCGCGGACCAGCACGGTGTCGCGCGGCGCGATCTGCGCCGGCCAGGTGAGCGTGTAATGGAGGCCGCGGCTCTCCTTCCGCTCCTGCGCGCAGGCCACGATCAGGCGCGCCACCTCGGCGAGGTTGCGCAGCTCGAGCAGGTCGCGGTCCACCAGGTATCCCCAGTAGTACTCCTGGATCTCGCCCATCAGGTTGTCGAGGCGCCGCTGTGCACGCGCCAGCCGCTTGTCGGTGCGGACGATGCCGACGTAGTTCCACATCAGGTGCCGGATCTCGTCCCAGTTCTGCTTGACGATCACGCCTTCGTCGGCGGTCACGGCGCGCCCCGGGTCCCAGTCGGGCACCGCCGGCGCTCGCGGCGACTGCGCCGCGATCTCGCGAGCCGTCGCGGCGGCGCGGTGGCCGAAGACGAGGCCCTCGAGCAGCGAGTTCGACGCCAGCCGGTTCGCTCCGTGCAGCCCGGTGCACGCCACTTCGCCGGCTGCGAGCAGGCCGGGCAGGGTGGTGCGCGCCTCCAAATCCGTGCACACGCCGCCGCAGACGTAGTGCGCCGCGGGGACCACCGGGATGGGAGAGACGGCCATGTCGATCCCGAAGCTGAGGCAGGTCGTATAGATGTGCGGGAAGTGCTCGACGAGGAACGCCTTCCCCAGGTGGGTCATGTCGAGGAAGGCGGAGTCGTCGCCGCGCCGCTTGAGCTCGCTGTCGATGCTGCGCGCCACCACGTCGCGAGGCGCCAGCTCCTTGCGCGGATCGTACCGCTCCATGAAGGCCTCGCCCGCGCGGTTCCTGAGGATGCCGCCCTCGCCGCGCAGGGCTTCGCTGATGAGGAAGTTCTTCGCCTGCGGGTGGTAGAGGCAGGTTGGGTGGAACTGGATGAACTCGAGGTTCGCCACCGCCGCGCCGGCGCGGTGGGCCATCGCCAGGCCGTCGCCGGTCGCGACGTCCGGGTTGGTCGTGTACAGGTAGACCTTGCCGGCGCCGCCCGTGGCCAGCACCACCGCCCGGGCGACGAAGCTGTGGACCGCGCCCGACTTCGTATCGAGGGCGTAGGTGCCGAGCACGCGCTCCGGTCCGGCGCCGAGGCGCGAGGCGAGGATCAGGTCGATGGCGTGGTGATCCTCGAAGAACTGCACGCCCGCGTGCGCCGCGGCCTCGAGCAGCGTCCGCTCCACCTCCCTGCCGGTGAGGTCGGCCGCGTGCACCACCCGGCGCTGCGAATGCCCGCCCTCGCGCGTGAGGTGGAACCCGAGCGGGCTGGTGTCCCGGGTGAACTCCGCCCCGAGCTCGATCAGCTCGCGGACGCGCGCCGGCCCCTCGGTGACCGTGACCCGCACCGCCTCCTCGCGGCAGAGTCCCCCTCCCGCCGTGAGCGTGTCCTGGATGTGCTGCTCGAAGGAGTCCTGCGGCCCGAAGACTGCCGCGATCCCGCCCTGCGCGTACGCGGTGTTGCTCTCCGACCGGCCGCGCTTCGCCAGCAGGGCGACGGAGCCATGCCTGGCCGCCTGCAGGGCGAAGGAAAGGCCAGCAATTCCGGACCCCAGGACCAGGTAGTCGTGCTGGTGACGCATGTATGACCTCTACCAGAAAGCAGGCGCATGAAGATTTGCCCCCAAGGATGGCAAGGGGTTATCGTCCCACTCTGAGTATGGTCCGGCTTCTCCTCTCCATTTCGTTGCTGGCGCTGCCGGCCGTCGCCCGGCCGCCGCTGCACACCTGGACCGACAAGGACGGCGTGCTGCACGTCGAGGATGTTCCGCCCACGAGGCACGCTCGCGCCCCGCGGAAGACGCCGCCTTCGTCCGACCCTGCGCCGGCTTCGCCGAAGCGCGCGGGGCAGTGGTGGGAGAAGCGGTCGGATGCGCCGCCCGACGAGATCGATCGAGCGGCGGCGCTGCACAACATTCCCGCGGAGCTGGTGCGCGCGGTGATCTGGGCGGAGAGCGCCGGTGACGCCGGGGCGATCTCCACCGCCGGCGCCATCGGGCTGATGCAGCTCATGCCGCGCACCGCGGGGGAGATGTACGTCGAGGATCCCGTCGATCCGGCGCAGAACATCATGGGCGGCACGCGTTACCTGCGCTGGCTCGCGAACCAGTTCAACGGCGACCTGCTTCTCACCCTCGCCGCCTACAACGCCGGCCCGGATGCGGTCCGGAAGTACGGCGGGGTCCCTCCGTTCCAGGAGACGCGCCAGTACGTCAAGCGCGTGTTCGCGTACTACCAGCAGCTCAAGGCGCAGAAGAAGAAGCTGATCGCCGAGGCGGCGAAGTGATCGATCCGCGGACCCGCGCAACGGACCGGGCGATCTTCGACGAAGATGACTCGGACCTCGCCGACAACCAGGAGTTCGATCGCGCGCTCTCCGCCGGGAACGAGGCGCTGTCGCAGGGCAATCCCGCGGACGCGCGCATCGCGCTGGAGAAGGCGCTGCGCTACAAGCCGCGCAACCAGCGCGCGCGCAACCTGCTCGGACTGTCGCTCTTCAAGCTGGGCGAGCTTCCCAGGGCGGAGGAGATCTACCGCTCGCTGATCGAGGACCACCCCGGCGATCCGACGCTCCGGGTGAACCTCGGGCTGGTGTTCCTCAAGCAGAACGCGTCGCCGGATGCGGTGCGCTGCTTCGAGACCGCGCTCGATCTCGCGCCCGACCACCAGAAGGCGCAGAACTACCTCGGGCTGGCCCTGGCGCAGAAGGGCGAGCTGGCGCGCGCCCGGGAGTGGTTCCTCAAGGCCGGCAACGACGCGATGGCCGACCGGATGGCGCAGGCGCTGCAGCAGAGCCCGGTTCGGGCGGTGGCGGAGAGCGCCGCGGTCGCGCTCGCGGCGGAGCAGCCGTTCGCGCCGGCGACCGAGGAGAAGACCGCGCCGAAGAAGGGCGACACGCTGGAGATCCCCAGGCCGAAGGGTCTGGACGCGGCGCCGGCGGCGAAGACGCGCTGGGTAGCCACCACGCCGGGCGGGCCGGCGGCTCCTCCGGTAGCGGCGGAAGCGGCGCGCACCGCGAAAGGCGCGATCGTCGCCAACGCCCCCGAACCCTCGGCGCCGCCGCCTCCGGAAACGAAGTCGCCGGCCATGCCGGGCGCTGCGCCTTCGATGTCGCAGTACGCCTCGGCGAAGCGTGCCCCGGCGGCGAACGCGCCGGCAGGCTTCAACATCGGCGCTTCCGAGGTGCTGATCTACGTGCGCGGAGAGATGCTCACGCGGCTCGACGGACTGGTGGCTTCCTGGGGATCGGTCACCATGAAGCCCGAGCTGAAGCGCTTCCGCGGCAAGGCCACCGACAAGCCGTTCGGCGAGGGCACGCGGCGGATGCTGCGCGCCAGCGGCGAAGGGCGGTACGTGATCTCGCGCGAAGGGCGCTGCTTCACCGCGCTCGAGCTCAACGACGAGCCGGCGTACTTCCGCGAGGAAGTGCTCTTCGCCTTCGAGGAGTCGATCCTCTTCGAGAACGGCCGCGTGCCCTCGAAGACCGGCACCGATCTGCACCTGGTCCACCTGCGCGGGCGCGGGAAGCTCCTGCTGGTGACGAGCGGCGTGCCCAAGGCGGTCGAGGTGCGCAAGGGCGAGCCGCTGCGCATCCCGATGGACCAGCTGATCGGGTGGCACGGCCCGTTGATCCAGCCGCGGCTGGTCGCAATCGTCGAGGAGGCTCCGGAGATGGGCGTGGCGCTGGAGCTCGCGGGCGAGGGCCGCGCGCTGATCGACGCCGCCCCGGGACGCTGAGATGACGCGCCGCGAGCGGCTGCGGCAGGAACTGCTCAACGCGCCCAATCTGATGACGCTGGGGCGCATCGCGCTGATCCCCGTCCTGCTCTGGCTGCTCTACTACGAGAACCGGCGGAACAGCTTCATCGCCGCGATGGTCTACGCGGTCTGCGCGCTCTCGGACTGGTTCGACGGCTGGCTGGCGCGCATCTCGAACAAGGTGACCACGCTGGGGAAGTTCCTCGATCCGCTGGCGGACAAGGTGATCGTCCTCTCCGCGCTGGTGATGCTGGTGCGGCTCGGCCGGGTGGCGGTGTGGGTGGTGGTGGTGATCGTGGCGCGGGAGTTCCTCATCTCGGGGCTGCGCACCATCGCGGCCACCGAGGGGCTGGTGATCTCGGCCTCGCAGGGCGGGAAGTGGAAGACCTCGCTGCAGCTCTGCGGGATCATCTGCCTGATGCTCCACTACCACTTCGCCATCGACTACCTGTTCGGCACGGTGGTGACGGATTTCCAGTCTGTCGGCACCTGGCTCCTGTACCTCTCGCTGGTGCCCGGAATCGCCTCTGCGATCGACTATGTGCGCGCTTTCTACACGCTTGACACAGGGGAACAGCGAGGCTAAACCCCGACCCGCTTCGCGGAACTAGCTCAGCTGGTAGAGCGTCGCCTTGCCAAGGCGAAGGTCGCCGGTTCGAACCCGGTGTTCCGCTCCAATAAAAAGGGCGTAGGAGCCGGATCCAGCGCGTTTTGAGCGTTGGGTCCGGCTTCGCTGCTTCGGGAATCCGGCGCCGGTAGAAGCCGGGTAGAAAACGGCAGCACTTTGGAAGCCTGATCAGTGCCCGTTGCCGCTTCGGTTGCCGTGGCGGGCTTCGCATCGTCAGGCGGATCCACGGTGGGCAGATTCGCCAAGGCGCCGCGCAGATCATCCACGTCCAGATGGCTGTATGTGCCGAGCGTCGTCCGCAGGTCCTGGTGTCGCAAGATCCTCTGCACGAGGTGGGGAGCGACACCAGCGCGCAGCAGCAAGGTCGCGGTGGTGTGCCGCAGGTCGTGGAACCGCATCGGGCGGACAACGGGGCGGGGCCAGAGTGCCATCCCGCATTCTGGGCAGGGGCGCTCCGCATCG
>JBGQLA010000087.1:0-14239 GCA_041499865.1 Deltaproteobacteria bacterium | reverse complement strand
GGCAAGCCCACCCGCCTCTCCAGCTTTCGCGGCCGCAACGTGGTGATCGTCTTCTTTCCGGCGGCGTTTTCGCCCATCTGCACGCAGGAGCTGAAGCAGATCGCGGGCCGGAAGGGGGAGTACGAGCGGGAGAACGCGGCGGTGATCGGCGTCTCCGTCGACAACCGCTGGAGCCTGCGCGCCTTCAAGCGGGACGAAGGCCTGACCGCGACGCTGCTCTCCGACTTCCATCCCAAGGGCAACGTCGCGCAGAAGTACGGCGTGTTCCTCGGAGAAACCGGCTATGCCAAGCGGGGCACGTTCGCGATCGACAAGGAGGGCGTGATCCGCGGGATCAGCGTCAAGGAGCCGAAGGAGCCGCGCACCGAGGAGGACTACTTCAACCTCCTCCGCAACTGCCCCCGCTGAGATCCGTGTTCCACGGCTTCCCCGAGGGCGGCCTCGCCTTCCTGCACGGGCTCTCCGAGCACAACGACCGGGACTGGTTCGAGGCGCACCGCTCCGCCTGGGACGCGGAGATCCTCCCCGCCATGCTGGAGTGGTGCGGCGCGCTGGCGGAGCGGCTGCGCGACGCGATGCCGGGCCTGGTGTTCGTGCCCCGCGTGGGCGGCAGCATCTACCGGCTCAACCGCGACATCCGCTTCTCCCGCGACAAGCGGCCGTACAAGACCCACGTCGCCGCCCTGCTCTGGGACGGCGCCGAGAAGCACGATGCGCCCGCTGTGTACCTGCACGTGGCCGCGGGAGAGGTGATCTTCGGAGGCGGGATCTACGCCTTCGAGGACGCGCGCCTGGAGCGCTGGCGCAAGCTGCTCCACAGCCCGGCCTCCGCGGAGCGGCTCGATGCGGCGCTGGCGCTCGCGAAGAAAGGCGGCCTCAAGCTGGAGATCTCCGACAAGCTGCAGCGCCCTCCCCGCGGATTCGATCCCGAGGGGCCGCGCGCCGAGCTCTCGAAGTACAAGGGGCTGGCGACGACGAAGCGGGCGAAACCGGCGGCCTGGCTGCACACGGCGGAAGCCCTGGACCGCGCCGAGGCGGCCGCGCGCGCCTACGCGCCGCTGCACGCCTGGATGCGCGACGAGCTGTGCGGATGAGCGCCGCCCCCGTCACGCTCCGGGGAACGTCGGTGGTTCTCCGCCCCCTCTCCCGCGACGACATTGCGGCGGTGCAGGCGATCGCGTCCGGGCCGCGCGGCACGTTCGAGTGGGCGATGGTGCCTGCGCCGGCGCAGGTCCCCGAGTACGTGGAAGAGGCGGTCGCGCAGATGGAGCGCGGGGCGGCGCTGGTGTTCGCCATCTGCCTTCCTTCCGGCGAGCTCGTCGGCTGCACCCGCCTGTTCGATCTCCAGCGCTGGGAATGGGCGGCGGGGGTCGATCCGCGTCCGGGGCAGGACGTCCTCGACGCGGCCGAGATCGGCTACACCTGGCTCGCGGAGAAGGTGCAGCGCAGCGCGGTGAACACCGAGGCGAAGCTGCTGCTGCTCCGGCACGCCTTCGAGAGCCTCCGCTGTTTCCGCGTGACGCTCAAGACCGACGAGCGGAACACCCGTTCCCGGCGCGCCATCGAGCGGCTCGGCGCGCACTTCGATGGGCTGCTGCGCGCGTTCCAGCCCGCGGCGGACGGGAGGCCGCGGAACACGGCGTACTACACCATTCTCGATGGGGAATGGCCGGAGGTGGAGCGACGGCTGGAGGCGAAGCTGCACCGGCCTTGACGGGGCCGGGTCGGACGAAATTCGTATTGTGTCCCCGAATTCCCCGGGTTTCGTGAATTTCCATTCCGTTTTGTTTGGAAGCCCTCGTGGTTGGGCGCGTGGGACGAGCATCTCGTATCTGTATCTTCCGCCCCGAGCTCCGCTCGGGGCGGTGTTGCGGTGTTTATTCGTCTTCGCTTTCCTGGAGCTTGGCGCGGAGCAGGTCGCCCAGGGTGCCGAAGCCCTTTCCCGGAGGCATGCGCTTGTTCATCTGCCGCTGGTACTCGCGGTAATCGGAAGCGCCTTCCGCGCGCTCCGCCGCGCTGCGCGAGAGGCGGTAGCGGCCGCGGTCGTCGATGTCGACGATCTGCGCCTTGAACTGCGTGCCCGGGGGGAGCGTCTTGCGGTTGTCGCTTCCGCGCGGCGTCCCCAGCTCCGAGTTCGGGACCAGCCCCTTCCCGCCCTCCCAGCGGACGAAGACGCCGAACGCCTCGCACTTGTCCACCGTCGCCTGCACCACGTCGCCGACCTGCGCGCGCCGTGCCGGCGCCGGCTTCGCCGCGGCCTCGGGCGCCTGCGCCTCGTCCTCGCTGATGCGGCGGAGGGCGACGCGGCGCTGGGCGTCGTCGATCGATTCCACCTGCACCCAGATGGTCTCGCCTTCCTTCACCACCTCGCGCGGGTGCTGCACGTGGCGGTCGGAGAGCGCGCTGACGTGCACCAGGCCGTCGACGCCCGGGAACAGCTCGACGAAGGCCCCGAACGGCTGCAGCCGCGCCACCTTCCCCTGCATCCGCGCGCCTTCCTTGAGCTGCGGCCGCGCCGCATCCCAGGGATCCTGCTCCAGCGCCCGCAGCGAGAGCGCGATCTTGTCGTGGCCCTTCTCGTCCTTCTCGATGCGGAGCACCTGCACGTTGACGCGCTGGCCGGGCTTCACCACGTCCTGCGCGTGCGCCACCCGCGCATGGGACAGCTCCGAGACGTGGACCAGCCCCTCGAGGCCGCCCAGGTCGACGAATGCGCCGAAGTCGCGCACGGAGGTGACCGTTCCCTCCAGCTGCGCGCCCACCTCCAGCCGCTTGCGCAGCTCGGCGGCCTGCGCGGCGCGGTCCTCCTCCAGCAAGGCGCGGCGGGAGAGGATGGCGTTGCCGCCGCGCAGCTCGGTCACCCGGAACTTGAGTCGCTGCCCGACGAACTGCGAGGGATCTTCCACGAAGCGGATGTCGATCTGCGAGGTGGGCACGAACCCGCGGATCCCGCCCAGGTCGACCTCCAGCCCGCCCTTGTTCTGTCCGCTGACCAAACCCTCGATGGGGATCTTCGAGTCGAGCGCCTGGTGCACGATCTCGCGTCCGGCGCCCTTCGGCACCGACTGCGTGATCACCAGGTTGCCCTCGCCGAGCGAGAGGACGTAGCCGTCGATGGCCTCGCCCGCCTGCACCAGGAGCTCGCCCTTGTCGTTGCGCAGCTCGCGGAGATCGATGATCCCTTCGCCCTTCCCGCCCAGATCGAGGAAGGCCACTTCGCCGCCGAGGTGGGCGAGGCGCGCCGAAATCTTTTGTCCGACGCGCAGCTTGCCCGGCTTGCGCTGCGGGGATTCCTCCAGCAGCGCCGCGAAGTCGCCGGTCTCTTCCGCCGAGGGCTGCGCGAACATCGACCCCGGATCTTCGGTGGGAGTCGACGGCAGAGGCATCTCCTCCGCCTCGTCCTTGCTCACAGGCGGCTCGGTAGCGACGGCGGCTCCCAGCGTCGGCTTGCGCACGACGACCGGCATCTTCCGCTCTTCCTTCTGGCGCGGCGGCCGGCTCCTGCGCTCCGGCGGTTTGGACGTCCCGGCCGGAGGGTGGGAGGACGCGAGGATCTCCTCGAAGGTCGGCTGCGCGCTCTTCTTGGGCGGCGGCGGCGCCGCCTTGGGCTCGGCAACCTCGACGCCCTGGAGGATCTCCTCGAACGAGGGCTGCCCCTTCCGCGCGCCCGGCGCTTGCTGTTGCTCTTCCGGCTTGTCGCTCATCGAAACGCCTTCTCCGGTGAAACGGGTGCGCGTCATACCACAGGCGCGATGTGCGATCAGGTCCGCGCGCGCTTGCGGCCGGCCCCCCGCGCCTCGGCCTCCAGCTCACGGAGCGAGCGAAGCAGGCGGACGTCCTCGGGCAAGCGCGCCTTGCGCATCCCTTCTCCGCCCACCACCACCTGCCCGCCCGTCTGCCGCGCCGCCGCGGCCGCCAACGCCACCTGCTCGCCCACCTCCGTGCTGATGGTGCTGCTCAGCGCCACCAGCGCGGCCCGCGAGCGGAGGACGAGATCGGCGAGGTCGCGCGCCGGCGTCTGCGCCAGCGGCGCCAGCACCTCGAACCCCTGCGCCCGCAGCAGGCACGCCGCCATGCGCGCCGCGATGTCGTGCAGCTCCCCCGCCATCGCGGCGACGACTGCGCAGCCCCGGTCCGGGCGCACCGGCTCGCCGGGCGGCTCCGCCAAGGGCTGCGCCCGCGCCACCGCATCGATCACCGCCTGCGATGCCACGTGCTCCTCGGCCACCGAGAGCCCTGACTGGGCCCACTTCTCCCCGATGCCGTGCAGCGCGGGCGCGGCCACCTCGTCGAAGAGCTCCGGCAGCGAGTGCCCGCGCAGGCGCAGCCCGGCGAGCTGCGCCACCAGCGCCGACGAATCGCCGCGCAGCGCCACCTGCTGGAAGTGCCGGACCGCCTCCTCGCCCAGCGCGTCAGTCCCCTGCGCCGCGGGGGCGGGCAGCGGCCCCGCGGCCTGATACTGCCGCCGGTGCACGAACGCGGTCACGTCGCGCAGGCGGAACTTGCGGTGTCCGCCCGGAGTGCGGAAACAATCGATCTCGCCGGCATCCGCCCAGCGCTTGACGGTGGCTTCACCCACCCCGAGCAGCGTGGCCACCTGCCGTGTCGACAAGACGTCGATGTTCATGTCATCCCTGAGCGATCTGAGCGGTTAGACGATGAACGAGCGTGGACGATTCGCCCCCAGCCCGACTGGTGAGCTTCACCTGGGAAACGCCCGGACCGCGCTGCTCTCCTGGCTCTGGGCGCGCAAGGGCGGCGGCGGGTACGTGCTCCGCGTCGAGGACCTCGATGCCCCCCGGGTCCGGCCCGGGATGGCGCAGCAGCAGCTCGAGGAGCTTCGCTGGCTGGGGCTCGACTGGGACGGGGCGCCGCTCTTCCAGTCAGAGCGCGCCGCCGCCTACCAGGAGGCGCTCGGCAAGCTCGGCGACGCCGTCTACGAGTGCTTTTGCTCCCGCGCCGAGATCGCCGCCGCCAGCGCCCCGCAGGGCGACGAAGGGCCGCGGTATCCGGGCACCTGCGCGTCCCTGACACGCGCGCAGCGCGATGAGCGACGCAAGCTGCGGGCGCCGGCGCTGCGGCTGCGGGTTCCACCGGGAGCGATCGCATTCCACGACGAGATCCTGGGGGACCAGGCGTTCGATACCGGGCAGCTGGTGGGCGACTTCGTCCTCCGCAGGGCGGACGGGATCTTCGCCTACCAGCTGGCGGTGGTGGTGGACGACGCCGCGATGGGCGTCACCCAGGTGCTCCGGGGAGCGGATCTGCTCTCTTCCTCCGCGCGGCAGATCCTCCTCCACCGGCTTCTCGGGCAGCGCGAACCTCGCTGGGCCCACGCGCCGTTGGTCCTATCGCAGGCTGGCGAGCGGCTTTCCAAGCGGGACCGGCCGCTCTCGCTGTCCGCTTTGCGCAGCTCGCGCGTCGACCCGCGGCAGCTCGTCGCATCCCTGGCGCGCCTCGCCGGCCTCGAGGCCGGCGAGGGCTGCGAACCGCGAGAACTTCTCGATGGTTTTTCATTATCGAAAGTTCCCCGCACCCCGGTGCGGATTGGCGCATTGCCGGGCTGATTCGAAACGCCGCGACGCCGGGAGCGGGTTGCCCGGATTGCCGATTCGGCGCACCGTGTGCTACTTCCACCCGCCCTGCCTTCCCGAGAGGCAAAAATGCCCGAGCAGCAGAACCAGATCGGCTCCATCCGAGTGAAGAAGGCGCACTGGAACCTGCCCAGGCCGGTCCTCTTCGAACAGGCAGTCCGGCGCGGGGAAGGCAAGATCGCGCCGGGTGGCGCCCTGGCGGTGACCACCGGCAAGCACACCGGCCGGGCCGCGAACGACAAGTTCATCGTCAGGAACGCCGTGACGGAGAAGAGCGTCTGGTGGGGCAAGGTCAACAAGCCGTTCCCGCAGGACAAGTTCGACGGCGTGTTCGAGAAGATGAAGCGCTACCTCGAGGACAAGGAGATCTACGTCCTCGACGCCTTCGTCGGCACGAACCCCGCGCACCGGATCGCGGTGCGGGTGATCACCGAGCATGCCTGGCACAGCCTCTTCATCCGGACCATGCTCCTGCCCGCGAAGCCGGGCGAGTACGCGGGCGTCACCGACCCGTTCACCATCATCGACCTGCCCTCGTTCCAGACCTCGAAGGAGGAGGACGGGACCAACGGGACGACGGCGATCCTGGTGGACTTCCAGAAGAAGCTGACCCTGATCGCGAACACCGAGTACGCGGGCGAGATGAAGAAGAGCGCCTTTTCGCTGATGAACTTCGTGCTCCCGCAGAAGGGCACCATGCCGATGCACGCCTCGGCGAACATCGGCCCGCAGGGCGACACCGCGGTGTTCTTCGGGCTCTCGGGCACCGGCAAGACCACCCTCTCCGCCGACGCCAGGCGCACCCTGATCGGCGATGACGAGCACGGCTGGGGCTCGGACGGCGTGTTCAACTTCGAGGGCGGCTGCTACGCGAAGGTGATCCGCCTCTCGCCGCAGGCCGAGCCCGAGATCCACGCGACGACCCACATGTTCGGGACGGTGCTCGAGAACGTGGTGATGGACCCGGAGACCCGGGAGCTGGACTTCGACGATGCCAGCCTGGCGGAGAACAGCCGCGCCTGCTACCCGATCGACTACATCCCGAACGCCTCGCGCTCGGGCCAGGGCGGACAGCCGAAGAACGTGGTGATGCTCACCTACGACGCCTTCGGGGTGCTGCCGCCGATCTCGCGGCTGACCTCGGCGCAGGCGGCCTACTACTTCCTCTCCGGGTACACCGCCAAGGTGGCGGGCACGGAGATCGGGGTGAAGGAGCCGCAGGCGACGTTCTCCACCTGCTTCGGGGCGCCGTTCATGCCCCTGCACCCGACCGTCTACAGCAAGCTGCTCACCACCAACATCGCCAGGCACAACACCCGGGTGTGGCTGATGAACACGGGCTTCACCGGCGGGCCGTACGGGGTGGGCAAGCGCATGTCCATCCAGCACACCCGCGCGCTGCTCAACGCCGCGTTAGACGGCAAGCTCGACCACGTGAAGTACGCGAAGGACTCGATCTTCGGCTTCGAGGTGCCCACCGACGCGCCCGGCGTCCCCACCCAGGTGCTGAACCCGCGGGACACCTGGCCGGACAAGGCGGCGTACGACGAAAAGGCCCGGCAGCTGGCGAAGCTGTTCAACGACAACTTCAAGCAGTTCGCCGACCTGGCGGCTCCGGAAACGGTAGCGGCCGCGCCCAAGGCAGGGTAGAAGACCGCCGCAGATGTCCGAGAAAGAACCAGGGATCGAAGTCGAGGGGACGGTCCGCGAGGAGCTCGCGGGCGGGAACTACCGCGTCGAGCTGGACAACAAGCACTCGGTGCTCGCGTACGCGAGCGGCAAGATGCGCAAGTTCCGCATCCGCATCCTCCCCGGCGACCGGGTGAAGCTCGAGCTCTCTCCGTACGACCTGACGCGCGGCCGGATCACGTACCGGCAGAAGTAGGCAGGCGCGCGAGGAACTTCTCCACCGCCAGGGCGAGAAGCTCCGGCTGCTCCACCAGCGCGGCGTGGCTGCCTTCGCGGAGCACCAGGAGTTGCGCGCCGGGGATCCGCGCGGCCATCTCGCGCGAACGGTAGAGCGGGGTGAACAGGTCGCGCTCGCCCGCCACCACCAGCGTGGGGACCCGGACCTGCTCCAGGAGATCGCCGGCGTCGTGCGAGAGGAGATCGCGGGCGAGGGCGAAATAGCCGCGCAGATCGAGCTGCGAGAGGTGCGCGAAGTAGGGCTCGAACTCCTCGCGCGGGCAGAGGTCGGGATGGATGATCCCGAACGCGCGCATCGCCTGCCACACGCCGGGCAGCCGGATCGTCGCGCGCAGCGCGTGCTGGGCGAGCTGCGCGTTCGCGGCGCCGACTTCCACCAGCATCCGGACCGCGGGCTCCAGCGCCTTGCCCCCGAGGAAGCTGCCGAAGACGTTCCCCGCCACTCCGAGCATCGGGAGCAGGGCCAGCGTGCGCTCGGGATGCTGCCGGTACGCCTCGAGGATCACCTGCGTCCCCATCGAATGGCCGAGCAGGGCCGCATTCGTGAAGCCGGCGGCGTCCGCGACGGTCCACAGGTCCCGCGCGCAGCCCACCACGGTCATGCTCTCCGGATTGCCGGCGACCGGGCTGCGGCCGTGGCCGCGGTAATCCCAGATCACGAACGTGAACGGGCCCAGCCCGGCGAGATGCTGCGAGAGGCGCCTCCAGAAGAAGGTGGAGACGCCGATGCCGTTGCACGCCAGCAGCGCGCGAGGCCCGGAGCCTTCCGCCCTCCACGAAAGGATTGCCCCGTCCGGTGCGGTGGCGGTGCCCACCCGCACGACCGGATTCACTTGGTGTCGAGCCTGAATTCCACCCGGCGGTTCAGCGTCCGGCCGGCGCGCGAGGAGTTGGAGGCGATGGGCCGCTTCTGCCCGTACCCGACGGCCTTCAGCCGCCCCGGGGAAACGCCTTCCTTCACCAGATAGTCCTTCACTGCGTCCGCGCGGTCCTGCGAGAGCTGCAGGTTCTCCGAGCGCTTCCCCACGTTGTCGGTGTGGCCCTCGATGCGGACGGTCGGGTTGGCGTCCTTCAACGCCTGGGCGACTTCGTTGAGGACGTCATAGCTGTCGGTGAGGATCACCGCCCGGTTGGGCTGGAAGTGGATCTGCTGCTTCAGCTCGATCCGGTCGCGCTTCACCACGATCAGCGTGGTGGGCTTGCGCGGGCAGCCCTGGTTCTCCGGCGGGCCGGGCTCGTCGGGGCACTTGTCGTCCTTGTCCGCGACGCGATCGCCGTCGCGATCCGGCCACGGGCAGCCGAAGTTCTCCTTGGGACCGGGCAACTCGGGGCAGCGGTCGATGTCGTCGGGGACCCCGTCGCCGTCGCGGTCGGTGAACACCGGACACCCATGGCGCTCGGCGGGTCCGGGGGCATCGGGGCAGAGATCGTCCACGTCCGGGACGCCGTCGCCGTCGCTGTCCTTGAGCGACACCGACGGCGCCTGCGCAGTCATGGGCGGCGCGGCCTGCTGCGGCTCCGGCGCCTTCTCGCGCACCGTCACGGTCTTGCAATCCTTGCTCTTCGCCAGCGCCTCGCGCGCGGCCGGCGAGGCGACCTCCAAGAGCGATTCGGCGCGGCCGGAATCGCCCTGGTCGAGCGCCAGGCGCGCGGAGCGCAGGTTCGCCTCCGCCGTGGCCAGCTCCTTGGGCGCGCAGGTCTCGGCCCTTTGCTCGCGGGCGGCCGCCAGATCCGCCGCGATGGAATCGGCGCGCTTGCGCAGCCCGGGGCCGCTCGCGCAGGCAAGCGCCAGGCAGCAGGCAAGCGATGCGCAGGCGCGCGTCATCGCTCCGGGACCGCCGCGCAGGACTTCGTTTCGTCGAGGTTTGCCAATGTCTTCTTGGTATTCCGGGAGTGGATGCCTGTCAAAATTGTGGCAGTTCTTTGCCTGAGCGGCCCTCGCCGCCTACCATCCCCCGCAATGACCGCCGCCCTGCTCGCCGCGCTCCTCTCCGCCGCTCCCGTCCTCGCCATGACGGAGGCCCAGCTCGACGCGAAGATCGCGGACGCGCACCGCCTTCCCTTCGCGGAGCGGATCGGCGCTCTCAGCGAGCTGTTCGTGGGTGTGCCCTACACCGACCTCCCGCTGGGCGACGGAGAGTCGGGGCCCGAGCCCGGTCCCCTGTTCCGCACCGACGGGGTCGATTGCCAGACCTACGTCGAGACGGTCCTGGCGATGGCGAATGCCGGCAGCCTGGACCAGGCGAAAGCGGTCCTGACGGACATCCGGTACGCGGACGGAAAACCCAGCTTCCAGACCCGGAACCATTTCACGGAGGCGCAGTGGCTCCCCGCGAACACCCGCAAGGGGTATCTCGCCGACGAGGTCCCCTCCCTCGATCGCCGCGCGCCGACTTCCACCCTCACGCTGGTGAAGAAGGAATGGGCGCAGCTGCCGGCGCTGAAGCGCCTCGCCTCCGCGAACATCCCCGACGGGAAGTACCGGGTCCGCTACCTCCCGCTCGACCAGGTGGAGAAGCACGCCGGCGAGATCGCCCCGGGAACGGTGTCGATGGTGGTGCGGGAGAACGATCCCGGCCGGGTGGTGCGCATCACCCACATGGGCTTCGTGGTCCGCACCAAGGACGGCTTGGCGGTGCGCCACGCCAGCACCGGCAAGGAGCACGCGGTGATCGACGAGCCGCTCGGCGCATTCGTGCGCCGGCAGGCCGAGTACAAGAAGTGGAAGGTGGCCGGCATCGCCTTCGCGCGGCCGCTCGACGCTTCGCGCCGCGTGGCGCGCATCCAGACCGCCTCTCGCTGACCCGGACGGCCGTTCCCGGACCTCACAGCCGGCGGAACGCGTCGGCCGGGATCGAACGCGTTATCATCGCCGCCGTGCACTCCGCGTCCTGGTTCGAGGAGATGAAACGACGGCGCGTGTTCCGCACGCTGATCGGCTACGGGGTCGTCTCCTTCGCCGTGCTCCAGATCATCGAGCCGGTGATGCACGGGCTCGATCTGCCCCAATGGGTCCTTTCCGCCACGGTGATCGGGCTGGGCATCGGATTCCCGTTCGTGCTGATCCTCGCCTGGGCGCTGGACGTGAGGGGGGGCCGCATCGAGCGCACCGGGCCGGCCCCGAGCGCGCGCCTGCTGCTGATCCTGGTCGCGATCGGCGTCGCCATCGCGGCGCCGGGCGTCGGCTGGTACTTCTGGAAGTCGCACCCGCGGATCGCGGCGGCGGCGGAAACGCCCAGCATCGCCGTGCTGCCTTTCGCCGACCTGAGCCCGGCCAAGGACCAGGACTGGATGTGCGACGGCATCGCCGAGGAGATCCTCGACGCGCTCTATACGGTCACCGGCCTGCGCGTCGCAGCGCGGAGCTCCTCGTTCCAGTTCAAGGGCAAGCCCGCCGACGTGCGCGAGATGGCGAAGGTGCTCGGGGTGTCGACGCTCCTGGAAGGCAGCGTGCGCACCGCGGGAGATCGGCTGCGGGTGAGCGCGCGGCTGGTGAGCAGCGACGGATACGAGCTGTGGTCGGACAAGTTCGATCGCGGCGTGCAGGACGCGTTCTCCATCCAGGAAGAGATCGCCCGCTCCGTGGTCGCGGCGCTGCGCCTCCGGGTCACCTCCGACGAGTCGGGCCGGCTGCGCCGGTCGGGCACCGCCAACCCGCAGGCTTACGAGATGTACCTGCGAGGCCGGCAGTACTTCCGTGCCCTGGGGACCGAGAACGTCGAGCTGGCGCGGCAGATGTTCAAGCGGGCCATCGCCCTGGACGCTGGCTTCGCGCAGCCGCGCACCGGCCTCGCCGATGCGGACATCAACCTCATCCAGTGGCTGCTCGTCCCCGTCGACGCGCAGGCGTCGCTCCGCGCGGAGGCGCTGGCGGCGAGCGAGGAGGCGCTGCGCCTCGACCCGGAGCTGGCGGAGGCGCATGTCTCCCGCGCCAACGTCCTCGCGCTGCTGGGCCGCAACGACGAGGCGGACCAGAGCTTCCGGCGGGCGATCGCGCTCTCTCCCGGCGCGCGGGACGCTTGGTACTACTACGCGCGCTTCCTCTTCTCGGTGCAGCGCTACGCCGACGCGGCGCGGGCCTACGAGCAGTCGGCGAAGCGCAACCCGGACGACTACGACGCGCTCAGCCTGCTGTCCATGCCCTACGAGAGGCTGGGGCAGCCGGCAAAGGCGCAGGAGGCGAGGAAGCGGTCCCTGGAAGCGGCAGACCGGGTCCTGCGCAACAGCCCGGACGACGTGCGCGCGCTCTATATGTCGGGCGGAGCGCTGGTGGCCATGGGCAAGCAGAAGGAAGGTCTTGCCCGGGTCCAGCAGGCCGTCGAGCTCCGGCCGCACGACTTCTCGGTGCTCTACAACGCCGCGTGCAACTTCGCGGGTGCGGGACAGCGGGACAAGGCCCTCGACCTGCTCGATCGCGCCGTGGGCACGGGCCGCGGCTTCCGCGCCTGGATCGAGCACGACCCGGATCTCGATCCGCTGCGCGGGTCGCCGCGCTTCAAGGAGATCCTCGCGCGCCTGCCGCCCTGAACCGGCGCCGGGGCCGCCGCACGTTTTGCCGTTCTGCGTCACGTCCGGGACAGAACTCGTATCGTGTCCCCGGGTTGTCGGACGCGGTTCGTGCGGTCCCCGAATCTATTCGGTTTCGGCTTCTTCCTCTTCGGCGGCCCGGGCGGCGCCGGCCGGATCGGCTTCCAGCACCCGCTTGCGCTCGGTCATCAGCGCGACGGCGCGCGCCGCTACCTTGCGCGGAACCAGGATGTTGAATCCGTCCACGGGGGAGGCGATGGTGCCGACGGGACCGCTGCGCGGCGACTGCAGGATCGCCGGGATGCCGGCTTCCTCGCAGGCGTAGATCAGGAGCTGCGCCTCCATCTGATCCTCGGCGGCGATGGCGACCACGAACTCGCCGGGATCGATGGGAGTCTCGGGCGAATCGTCCTGCTCGGTGTCGTTCGGGTGCAAGAGATCCGCCATCGGTCCTCTCCTTCGCCCCACAAGATATCAACGCGGCAGGTCGAGGTCGACGCGCCAGCGCCCGCCTTCGCGCACCACGCGATAGACGCGCGTCCCGCCGTCGCCACCCGCCTGCACCTCGGCCGAGTCGCCGCTCTGGCTGACCACCCGGCCCTCCACCGCGCCTGAGGGCAGCGCGCTGGCGAAGAGCATGGCACGGCCGGACTCGGGTCCGGCATCCCCGGCGGCGGTGCGGGCGCGCGCCGCGACTGCGTCCGCCTCCTTCTGCGTGCGGGTGGAGAGCAGCGACCAGGCGGTGGGTGCGTCACCCTTCTGCAGCGCGGCGGCGAGGTCCTGCACCGCTTCCAAGGGCCCCGCGCTCCCCGGCGGCGGCGGCGGCACGGCGCAGGCGCAGGCGCAGAGCGCGAGGAGGAAGAGACGTCTCATCGCATCCCCGCCAGCCCGCGCACCGAGTCGAAGAGCTTGCGCGAATCGTACCCGACGCCCTGACGGAAGACGATCTCCACCTTCTCGATGTCGGAGATGTTCTTCGAGGGGTCGCCCTGCACCACCATCAGATCCGCGTCCTTGCCCTCCGCGAGGGTCCCGATCCGGTCCTGCTGCCCGAGCCAGATGGCGCCGTTCAGGGAATGGATCTTCAGCGCTTCCAGCGGAGTGAAGCCCGCGTCCACCAGCAGCTCGACGTCGCGCCAGTCGCCGAAGCCGGCGAGCACGGCGCCGTTTCCGGTGGGGTCGCAGCCCGCGATCAGGAGCCCGCCCGCCTGCACGAACGCGCGCTCGAACGCCATCTCCAGCTTGACCGCGGCGGGCCAGACCCCGGGAGGGCGCGCGAGGTGCGCCTGGAGCAGCCGGGTACGGGTGTCCGCGGAGACCGCTTCCAGCACGGCCGGCGTGAGCGCGCGGCGGAAGCCCTCCTCGGTGAACGCGTCGAAGACGGCGAGGGTGGAGGTGATCGCCACCTTCCGCTTCACCAGCTCCGCGATCAGCTGCGCCAGCCGGGGATCGGCGGGGTCCATCTTCGACACCTCGACCACCGCCTCGCGCGGATTGGGGCACTGGTCCGCCTTCTTGCCGGAGAAGAACTCGGTGTCGACCACCAGCCCGTGCTCCAGGTCGTCGATGCCGAGCCGCGCCGCCTCGGTGAAGCCGATCGAGCAGAGGTGCGCGGTGACCTTGAGCTTTCGCTTGTGGGCGGCGTCGATGGCGGCGCCCAGCTCCTCCCGGCTCAGCGTGTTGTACGCCTTGAAGGAGGTCGCGCCCTGGTCGGCCCAGAAGTTCACGAAGCTGCGCGCGTCGTCGGGGCTGCGCAGCGCGTGCATCTGCAGCGCGAACGAGTCGGGCCCTTCGAGGTAGGGCCCGCTGATCCAGATGGCGGGCCCCGGCGCCTTGCCTGCGTCGATCGCTCTCTTGATCTCGATGTCGGTGTACGGCTCGATGCTTCCGGCGGTCCGGATGGTGGTGACGCCCGCGGCGAGGTACAGCCGGGGAAAGCTCCAGGCCATCTCGCCGAAGATGGCGCCGCCCATCGGATAAAAGAGGTGGTCGTGCATCCCGACCAGCCCGGGCAGCACCGTGCGCCCGCGCAGATCGAGCCGCTGCGCGCCTGCAGGCGCCTGCGCGGCGAGCTTGCCGTCCACGATGATCACGGTCTGGTCGTCGCGGGCCGGCGCGCCGGTGCCGTCGATCACGCGCACGTGCTCGAGCACCACCGCTTTCGCATCCACCTTCACGTACGGCTGCAGCGC
>JBGQLA010000086.1:0-14307 GCA_041499865.1 Deltaproteobacteria bacterium | reverse complement strand
GAACGGGACCACCTTCACGCGTCCGACCACGTCGCCTTCGACGGCCACGTACCCGCGCGGGTGCGCGTAAGCGGCGAGATCGGGAATGAGATTGATGTGCGCCAGCCGCCCGGCGTCGAACTCGACGAGCCCGCGACGCTGCGCCACCAGCGGAAACGATCCGCCTTCCATCTCCCCCGGAGCGACGCCCTCGCCCGCCACCGCCGCCGCCAGCCTGCGCCCGGCGGGATCCTCGTGCACGTCGTCCGCTTCCAGCTGGAGCACGTCCAGCTCGGTCCAGCCGGCGTTCTCGACCGCGACGAGATCCGCCGCCGCGAGCATGCGGCCTTTCCTGAACGCGCCCGCGTCGCGCGTCAGCACCATGCCCGCCGCGAGCTTCTCTCCCCGCAAGATCCGCCGTGCCTTCATCGCCGTCTCCTCAGGCGAGCAGATGCCGCTCCAACGCCCGCAGCGACATCAGGTTGTGCGCCGGCGCGAACACGCTCACGTGCGGCAGCGCCGCCTGCATCCCCTGCGTGAGCGGCTCGTAGTCCGGGCTCCCCAGGAGCGGATTGAGCCAGATCAGCCTGCGGCTCCTCCGCCGCAGCGTCTCCATCGCCTCGCCGAGCACTGCAGGCTCGCCGGTATCCCAGCCGTCGCTGAGGATCACCACCACCGTGCGCTTGTCGACGAGCTGGCCCCATCCGGAGTTGAACGACGCGAGGGACTCGCCGATCCGTGTCCCGCCGGACCAGTCGTGGACCTCGCCCGCGAGGCTCCGCAGCGCGTCCGCGTACTCCGGCTCGCGCAAGAGCCCGGTCACGTGCCGCAGGCTGGTGGAGAAGACGAAGCTCTCCACCCGCGCCACCGTGCCCTGCAGCGCGTAGAGGAACTGCAAGAGGAAACGGCTGTAGAGGTCCATCGATCCCGAGACGTCGCAGAGCGCCACGATGCGCGTCTTGCGCGGCTTGCGCCGGCGGAAGCGCAGGTCCAGCGGCTCCGCGGAATTCGAGAGCGACCGGCGCATCGTCCTGCGCAGGTCGATCCGCGTTCCCCGCGCCGCGGCCTTCCAGCGCCGGCTCGGGCGCGCCGCCAGGCGGCGGGCGATGCGCGCCGCGATCCGCTGGATCTCCGCCAGCTCGCCCGCGCCGAAGGCGCTGAAGTCTTTCTCGGCCAGCGCCGGCGTGTCGCTGGCAGCGGGGACCGGCTCCGGCTCCTCTCCCTCGTCCGACTCATCCCCCTGCTCTCCCCAGGAGGAAAGCGACACCGTCGCCGTGGGGTCGCGCGGAGGCGAGCGGCGTTGAACGCGGACGGGCCCCTCGGCGGCGTCCTCCGCCGGCGGCGAGAACACCCCGGCGAACACCTCGTCGAACAGCTCCAGCTCCTCCGGGCGGGCCACCAGCACGCAGCGCAGCGCCAGGTACACGCGCTGGCGGGACGCGACGCCCACCGCACGCAGCGCACGAATCGCGTCGATCGCGTGCGAGGTGGTCACGGTCATGCCGCGCCCGCGCAGCTCCCGGCAGAGCGTCAACGTCCGATGCACCAGATCGCCGCTCACGGCGCGCCCACCGGCAGCCGCCCCGACTCCATCTCCGCGCGCACCTTGCGCAGGTCGGCCTCGTCCTTCAGCACGCAGCCCAGCGTCTCGCCGACGATCTCCCTGGTGAGATGCTCGGCGTGGAGCACCACCAGCGCGGCCGCCCAGTCCAGCGTCTCGGAGACGCCCGGGATCTTGGCCAGCTTCGCCATCCTCAGATGTTGGACCAGCCCGACGATCTGCGCTGCCAGCGCCTCGCTCGCGCCAGGCACCTTGCGCCGCACGATCGACAGCTCCTTCTCGAAGGGCGGATGATCGATCCAGAGATACAGGCAGCGCCGGCGCAGCGCATCGGAGAGCTCGCGCGAGCGGTTCGAGGTGAGGATCACGTGCGGCCGCTCGCGGGCGCGAATGGTGCCCAGCTCCGGCACCGTCACCTGGAAATCCGAGAGCACCTCCAGCAGGAACGCCTCGAACTCCTCGTCGCTGCGGTCGATCTCGTCCACCAGCAGCACCGGCGGCCGCCCCTCGTGCGCGATGGCCTGGAGCAGCGGGCGCTTGAGCAGGAACGGCTCGCTGAAGATCTTCGCCTCCGCGTCCGCCGCCGCGTGGCCGTCGCGCTCTTGAAGGCGGATGTGCAGCAGCTGGCGCGCGTAGTTCCACTCGTACAGCGCGGTACTGGCGTCGAGGCCTTCGTAGCACTGCAGGCGGATCAGGTCGGTGCCCAGCATCCGCGCGAGGACCTTGGCGATCTCCGTCTTCCCCACGCCCGCGTGCCCCTCGATGAGGAGCGGCTTGTGCAACTCCAGCGCGAGGTGCAGCGAGGTGGCGATGGCCGGATCGGCCACGTACGCCTCGCGATCGAGCTGCTCGAGGAGCTGTGCGATGCGATCCAGGGTCGCCTCTTCGTCGGATGTCAAAGCATGCGCCCGGCCGGGGCGTCAAACCAGCGAATCGGGGCCCCCCGGTTGGAATCGGAAACGGCGCCCGTTAGAATCCGCAGCCCCGGGGGTCCAGTGAAGCACTGGGTCGAGACTGCGGCGATCCTCGATCGGCTCTCCAGCCTGGTCGCGGGGGGGAACTGCGCCGCGCTCGCCACGGTGGTCCGCATCTCCGGCTCCGCCTACCGCCGTCCCGGCGCGAAGCTGTTGATCGAAGAAAGCGGTGTGACGCAAGGCGGCGTGAGCGGCGGCTGCCTCGAGGCCGACGTGCGCGGACAGGCGCTGAAGGTCCTGCGCGGCGGGCCTCCGCGGATGCTGCACTACGAGACCAGCTCCGACGAGGAGACGCTCTGGGGCCTTGGTCTCGGGTGCGAGGGCGCCGTCGACGTCTTCGTCCAGCGCATCGATCCGGCGTGGATGGAGGGGCCCGGCAAGCAGATGCGCGAGCTGGCGAGCGCAGGCGTTCCTTTCGCGCCGATCACGCTGGTGCGCGGGCCGCTGGAGGACAGGACGCTCGTGCTCGCGCGCGGGGTCCTCGCCGGGAGCACCGGATCCGCGGCGCTGGACCGCGAGCTGTCGCAGCGGGCGGGGCCGATCCTCGAGGGTGACGGCGGCGCGGTGACGCTGGAATCCGGAGAGCACGCCGCATTCGTCGACGTGCTCCGGCCGCCGCCGCGCCTGTTCATCTTCGGCGCGGGCGACGACGCGCGTCCGCTGGCCTCGCTGGCGGCGACGGCGGGATTCGAGGTGACGGTCGTCGATCACCGGCCCGCATACCTGACGCCGGAGCGGTTCCCTCCCCCGCTGCGGCTCGCGCTGCGGCGCCCCTCCGACGGCGTGGCCGGGCTCCCGCTCAGCATCTCGCGGCGGAACTTCGCGGTGGTGCAGACGCACGCGCTGGTCCACGACCGCGACTGGATGCAAGCGCTGGCGGATCAGCCGCTCGCTTACGTCGGGCTGCTCGGCCCCCGCGTGCGCCGGGAGGAAGTGCTCGGGGAAGCTCCGGTGGATCCCGCGAAGGTGTTCGCGCCCATCGGCCTGGACATCGGCGCCGATGGCCCCGAGCAGGTCGCGGTCAGCATCGTCGCCGAGCTTCTGGCGGTCAACGCGCGGCGCCAGCCCATCCATCTGCGCGCGCGCAGCGGAGGCATCCATGACCGCTGACCGCGTCGCCGGCGTGGTGCTCGCCGCCGGCCTCTCCACCCGGATGGGCACGAACAAGATGCTCCTCGAGGTCGGCGGGCGGACGCTGGTGCGGCGCGCGGTCTCGACCGCGCTGGCGGCGGGCCTCGATCCGGTGCTGGTGGTGGTCGGGCACGAGAGCGCGCGCGTCGAGAAGGAGCTTTCGGGCCTGCGCTGCACGCCCGTGCTCAACCCGGAGTACGCGCGCGGGATCCACGCGTCGCTCAAGGCAGGGATCGCCGCATTGCCGGAGGACGCGCAAGCGGCCGCGGTGCTGCTCGGCGACATGCCACTGGTCAGTGTCAGGATGGTGCGCGCCCTGGTGGACGCGTTTCGCCGCGGCAGCGCCCCGCTCGCCATCTCCGTCTACGGCGAGGTGGTCGCGCCCCCCATCGTCTACGCGCGCTCGCTCTTTCCCGAGCTGCGGAGCATCGACGGCGACGGGTGCGGCAAGCGGGTGGTGAAGCAGCACCGCGCCGAGGCGCTCGAGCTGCGCTGGCCCGAAGAGACGCTCACCGATCTCGATTCGCCGCAGGACGTGGAGCGCGTCCGGGCAAGGCTGGAGGCCGCCTGATGCGCGCCGAGCTGCTGCAGCTCGCCGCCGACCTCTCGCGCAAGCGCGAGCCGTTCGTGCTCGCGATGGTGGTGCGGCGCGAGCCCTACAGCTCGGCGCAGGCCGGCGACATGGCGATCATCACCGCCGACGGCGCGTATCACGGGTGGCTGGGCGGCAACTGCACGCAGCCCACCGTCAAGCGGGAAGCGCGGCTCGCTCTCGCCGACGGCAAGCCGCGGCTGGTGTCCCTCTCGCCGGACCCACGAGCGCAGGAGCGCCCCGGCGTCACGGCGCTCCCGATGACCTGCCACAGCGGAGGCAGCGTGGACATCTATCTCGAGCCGATGCTGCCGCCTCCCCGGCTGCTGATCTTCGGCGAATCCCCCTGCGCCCGCGCGCTCGCGCGGCTCGGCGAGGTGATGGGCTACGGAGTCGAGGCGGTCGGCGGCCTGCCCAGCAGCGCGGGAGACGCTGCCTTCGCGGTCATCGCCACCATGGGCGAGAACGACGAGGAGAGCCTGGCTGCCGCCATCTCCGCGCGCTGCGGGTACATCGCGGTGGTGGCGAGCCGCAGGCGATTCGCCGAGATGCGGGAGGCGCTGCTCGAGCGGGGCGTGTCGCGGGAGGCGCTCGACCAGGTGCACAATCCCGCCGGCCTCGACCTCGGCGGCCGCCTGCCGGAGGAGGTCGCGCTCAGCATCCTCGCGGAGATCGTCCAGCTCCGCCGCGCGGCCTCGGCGAGGCCCGCGCCCGTCGAGGTTCTGCTCACGGCGACCGACCCGGTCTGCGGCATGACCGTGGAGATCCAGAGCGCGCGCCACCGCGCCACGCACCAAGGGCAGGAGTATTTCTTCTGCAATCCGCGCTGCCGCGAGAAGTTCCTCGCCGACCCGGTCCGTTTTCTCGCAGCCTGAGGCCCACGCATGGGTTTCGAGATCGTCAAGACGTTCGTGGTCCGGTCCACGCCCGAGCAGGTGTGGAGCTTCCTGACCGATCCAGAGAAGGTCGCCCGCTGCCTGCCCGGCGCGGCGATCACCGGCAAGATCGACGAGAAGACATGGCAAGGGACGATGACGGTGAAGGTCGGCCCCGTCTCCTCCAGCTACAAGGGCAAGGTCGCGTTCGAGAAGCTGGACGCCGCGTCGCGCACGGCGGAGATCGTTGCCACCGGACAGGACGTGCGCGGCCGCGGCGGCGCCGACCTCCGGCTGACGAGCAGGCTCTTGGAGAAGGCCGCGGGCGAGACGGAGGTCACCACCACCTCCCGGGTGAACATCACCGGCATCCTCGCGCAGATGGGCCGGGGGATGGTGCAGGACGTGGGCGACCAGATGTTCCAGGTCTTCTCGCAGCGCGTGCGCGCCGAATTGGAGGCCGCGCCGGCGCCCGCCGCGGCGCCCGCGCAGCCGGCGCCACCGGCCGCGAAGCCGGAAGCGCTGGACGTGGGCGCGATGGGCGCGCGCGCCGCCGTGCGGGCGCCGGTGTTCTGGGTCGGCGTCGCGCTGATCGCCGGCCTGCTCTGGATGCTGTTCCGCTGAACCAAGGAGGAGACATGATCCCGGCGGCGTTCGATTACCACGCACCCGCTTCCATCCCGGAAGCGATCGCGCTGCTCTCGCGATTCGGCGAGTCGGCGAAAGTGATCTCCGGAGGCCAGAGCCTGCTCCCGCTGCTCAAGCTGCGGTTGGGTTCGGCGGACCACCTGGTCGACATCGGGCGCATCCCCGGCCTGGAGTACGTGCGGGAGGAAGGCGGTTTCTTGCGCATCGGCGGCCGCACCCGCGAGGCGGTGCTCGAGCGCTCGGAGATCGTCAAGGCCCGTTATCCGATCCTGATCGACACCGCCCGGGTGATCGCCGATCCGCTGGTGCGCAACCGCGCCACCGTGGGCGGGAACCTGGCGCACGGCGACCCGGCCAACGACCACCCCGCGACCATGCTGGCGCTGCGCGCGTCGGTGGTGGCGCAGGGGCCGCAAGGCGAGCGGGTGATTCCCATCGACCAGTTCTTCAGCGGCCTCTTCACCACCGCGCTGGCGCCCGACGAGATCCTCACCGAGATCCGCATTCCCCTGCCGCCGAACCGCAGCGGGGGCGCGTACGTGAAGCTGGAGCGGAAGGTCGGCGATTACGCCACCGCGGCCGCGGCGGCCCAGGTGACGCTGGACGCGAACGGCGGCTTTGCGCAAGTGGGCCTCGCGCTCACCGACGCCGGCCCGGTGCCCGCGCGCGCCGCAGCGGCGGAGCAGTTCCTCTCCGGCAAGAGAGCGACGGAGGCAAACATCGCGGACGCGGCGCGGCGCGTGGCGGAGGCTGCGGCGCCAAACGCCGACCGGCGGGGGACCGTGGAGTACAAGCGCGAGATGGCGCGGGTGCTCGCCGCGCGCGCGCTGAAGAAGGCCGTCGAGCGCGCGGGAGGGCGATAGCCATGGCACGACATGACATCCGGCTCACCGTCAACGGCGTCGAGCAGAGGGTCAACGTCGAGTCGCGTCTGCTGCTGGTGCACCTGTTGCGCGAGAACCTGCGCCTCACCGGCACGCACATCGGCTGCGACACCACCCACTGCGGCGCCTGCACCGTGCTGCTCGACGGCGAGCCGGTGAAGTCGTGCACCGTGCTCGCGGTGCAGGCGGACGGCGCGCAGATCACCACGGTGGAAGGGCTGGAGCAGAACGGCAAGCTCCACCCGGTGCAGGAAGCGTTCTGGGAGAAGCACGGCCTGCAGTGCGGCTACTGCACGCCGGGGATGATACTGACCGGCTGCGCGCTGCTCGCGCGCAACAAGGATCCCAGCGAGGCGGAGATCCGCGAGGCGATCAGCGGCAACCTCTGCCGCTGCACCGGGTACCTGAACATCGTCAAGTCCATCCAGTCCGCGGCCGAGCGGCTGCGGCAGCAGTAGGAGGATCCCATGGCCACTCCCAGGACGAGCCCGGAAATCTGCGGCATGGGCCACTCGATGAAGCGGAAGGAGGACCCGCGCTTCATCCGCGGCCGGGGCAACTACGTCGACGACGTCCAGCTTCCCGGCATGCTGCACATGGACATCGTGCGCAGCCCGTATGCGTACGCGAAGATCAAGTCCATCGACGCCAGCCGCGCGCTGAAGATCCCCGGCGTGCTGGCGGTGATCACCGGCGAGACGCTCGCAAAGTACAACCTGCACTGGATGCCGACCCTGATGTCGGACACGCAGATGGTGCTGCCGACGGACACGGTGATGTACCAGGCGCAGGAGGTGGCGGCGGTGATCGCCACCGACCGCTACATCGCCGCGGACGGCGTGGAGGCGGTGGAGGTGGAGTACGAGCCGATGACGCCGGTGATCGACCCGTACAAGGCGCTGGAGCCGTCGGCGCCGGTGTTGCGCACCGACAAGAAGGACAAGAAGGACAACCGCATCTTCCACTGGCAGGCCGGCGACCGCGCGGCCAACGACAAGGCCTTCGAGGAGGCCGACGTGACGGTGGCGCAGGACATGTACCTGCCGCGCATCCACGTGGCGTCGATCGAGACCTGCGGCTGCGTGGCGGACTTCGATCGCGTGACTGGAAAGCTGACGGTGTACATGACCACCCAGGCGCCGCACGCGGTGCGCACCGTGTTTGCGCTGGTGGCGGGGCATGTCGGGCTGTCCGAGGAGAAGATCCGCATCATCTCGCCGGACATCGGCGGTGGATTCGGCGGCAAGGTGCCGGTCTATCCCGGGTACGTGATCGCGGTGGCCGCCTCGGTGGTGATCGGCAAGCCGGTCAAGTGGGTGGAGGACCGGATGGAGAATCTCCAGGCCGACTCCTTCGCCCGCGACTACCACATCCATGCGGAGCTGGCGGCGAAGCGGGACGGCACCATGACGGGGTTGCGGATCAAGGTGCTCGCCGATCACGGCTACACCGACGCGGCGGCCAACCCGTCGAAGTTCCCCGCCGGGCTGTTCTCCATCTGCACCGGATCGTACGCGCTGAAGAATGCATTCGCCGAGGTGGACGGCGTGTACACCAACAAGCCCCCGGGCGGGATCGCGTACCGCTGCTCGTTCCGCGTCACCGAGGCGGTGCACTGCATCGAGCGGATCACCGACGTGCTGGCGCAGGAATTGAAGATGGATCCGGCGGCGCTGCGGATGAAGAACTTCATCCCGGCGGACAAGTTCCCCTGGAAGTCGGCGCTGGGCTGGGAGTACGACAGCGGCAACTACCCGGCGGCGCTGCGCAAGGCGATGGACATCGTCGGGTACGAGGCGCTGCGCAAGGAACAAGCGGAGAAGCGGGCGCGCGGGGAGCTGATGGGCATCGGCATCTCCAGCTTCACCGAGATCGTCGGCGCAGGCCCGAGCAAGCAGTTCGACATCCTCGGGCTGAAGATGTTCGACTCCTGCGAGATCCGCGTGCATCCCACCGGCAAGGCGCTGGCGCGCTTCGGCACGAAGTCGCAGGGCCAGGGTCACGAGACCACGTACGCGCAGATCGTCGCCGAGGAGCTGGGGATCCCGGCGTCGCAGGTGCAGGTCGAGGAAGGCGACACCGACACCGCGCCGTACGGGCTGGGCACCTACGCCAGCCGGTCCACCCCCGTCGCCGGCGCGGCGGGCGCGATGGCGGCGCGCAAGATCCGCGAGAAGGCGAAGAAGCTGGCGGCGCATCTGCTCGAGTGCTCGCCGGACGACCTGATCTGGGAGCCGGGGAAGTTCTCGGTGAAGGGCGCGCCCACGCGGAGCAAGACCATCCAGGAGATCGCGCTCGCTGCGTACACCAACCACCCGCAGGGGATGGAGGCGGGACTGGAGGCGGTCTCGTACTACGACCCGCCCAACCTCACCTTCCCCTTCGGCTCGTACATCGCGGTGGTGGACATCGACCGGGGAACCGGCGCGGTGAAGGTGCGCAGGTTCGTGGCGGTGGACGACTGCGGCAACATCATCAACCCCACCATCGTCGACGGGCAGATCCACGGCGGCCTGGCGATGGGCCTCGCGCCCGCGCTGCTGGAGGAGATCAGCTACGACGAGAGCGGCAACATCACCGGCGGCAGCTTCATGGACTACCTGGTCCCGACGGCGATGGAGACCCCGAGCTGGGAGACGGACAAGACGGTGACGCCCTGCCCGCACCATCCCTTCGGCGCCAAGGGAGTCGGGGAATCGGCGACGGTGGGCGCGCCGCCGGCGATCGCGAACGCGGTGGTCGATGCGCTCTCGCACGTCGGCGTGCGGCACGTGGACATCCCGATCACGCCGGAGAAGGTCTGGCGGCTGCTCAAGGAGAAGGGGCTTTCGGAGTAGCGATGGAGGCCCTGCTCCGCATCTCCCGCGGGCAGCTCGCGCTCGTGCTCGGGGCGGTGGCGGCGTCCGCGCTCTGCTGGGCGTGGTCGCTGCACGCGGCGGCCGGGATGCATCATGGCGCGTCCATGGGCCCGCTGTTCGCCATGTGGGCGGTGATGATGGCGGGGATGATGATCCCGCCGGAGCTGCCCAACGCCATCCAGCTCCCCCGCGGCCGCTTCGTCGCCTTCCTCGGCGGGTATCTGGCGCCGTGGATGGCGTTCAGCTTCGCCGCTGCCCTGGTCCACGCCCTGCTGCACGACAGAGGGCTGATCGATCACGGGATGGCGCTGGTCGGCCGCGCGGTGCCCGCCGCCGTGCTCGCCGCGGCCGGGCTCTCGCAGCTCTCGCCGCTCAAGCGCGCCTGCCTGCGGCGGTGCAGGCGGGCGGGAGAGCGGGCGAAGCCCGCGCTGCTTTCGGGAATCTCGTCCGGCCACGTCTCCGTCGGCTCCTGCGGCATCCTCATGCTGGTGCTGTTCGTCACCGGCGTGATGAGCGTCCCGGCCATGGCGCTCTTGACGGCCCTGCTCGTCCTCGAGCGATTGCTGCCGCCGCGCCTGCCGGTGAGCACGTTGGGGGGGCTCGTGCTCCTCGGCGGCGCGGCGCTGCGGCTGCTGGGCTGACGCTCAGTGCCGGTGGCGGACCGGCTTGAAGAAGCCGGTGTCGAGCGTGCGCGCCTCCTCCAGCGCGCCGGCGCGGCCCAGGTGCAGCCAGTCCGGCGTGCCCGTCGGATCGCTGTGGGTCGCGAAGCGGTCCTGGATCAACGTGGTCAGGAAGTCCGCGTTCGCCGGGTCCCGGGTCGCGTTGTAGAAGTCCGCCACGCTGTCGAAGCTGCCCCGCGTGAGGATGAACTGGTTGATGTCGTTGTGGGCCGTGTAGGTGGCCGGCGAGGTCCCGTTCTGCTGGACATTGCTGATCAGCGTGGACCCGATCGCGCCGATCCCGAGGGCCCGCAGCTTGGCCACCATGCTCTTCAGGGAGTCGATGCTCTGGCTGGACGGGATGCCGTCCCCGAAGTCGTTGGTTCCCGCGTAGAAGAGCACGTCCGTGATTCCGCTGGTGCCGAGGATGTCCCGGTCGAACCGCTCCGGCAATACCTGAAGCAGCGGCCGGCTCTGCGGCGGGATCGGGATCGCTGCGGTGTCCCCCCCGATGCCGCCGTTGACCACCGACACGTGCTGGCCATACTTCCCGTGCAGTAAGCGTGACATCCAGTTGAGGAACCGGTCGTTGTTCCCCGGCGTGGTGATCGAGCCGTCGACCGAGGAACTGCCGGCCCCCACCAGGACGCGCGTGTCGGCCGGCGCGAGGACGTCCACCTCCGTGACGAGCAGACCTCCCCTTCCAGTCAGGGGGTGGTCCCTACGGCGAGGCAATTTCGCAGGTCAAGGATCGCCGAGTCACGACCTTCGCCGGATCTACGCCTGGCGGCCGCGATTCCTCACGGTTGCGGCCGCGCGCGCGCTGTTTTTCAAATTATTTCGCGCTACGGATGGCTTTCCGCCATCCGCCGGGCGATCGCCGCCATCTCCGGCTCGGCGACGTCTCCGACCAGCACGTACTGGAGCCCGCCGGACGCCCAGCACCAGCAGCTGAACCCGCGCACATCCTTGCGCCGGAGCGGCGCGTCGCGCCCGTCGTCGAGCACGAAGAGGTTGAGCACGTGCTTCCCCCGCCGGTACACCACCGCCGCGGCGGGGCGCCCCTCGAGATAATCCAGCCGCCCGCCGGCGAGGGTGAAGCCCTCCGCGGAGTAATCGCGCACCGGGACGGCGAAACCGACCTTGCCGTCGAACCACGGCTTCACCGTGTGCTGATCGGTGGAGACCACGTCGATCGCGTGGTCGAGCTGCAGGGAGCGCGCGTGCGCGGTCGCCGCCTGGTCCATCAGCCCATCGCCCCGGGGCATCGCGGCGAACACCGCGATGGCCACGGTCGCCGCCAGCGCGGGGGCTGCCCAGGCCAGCCTGGGCCGGCGCGGGCGAAGCGGCCGGAGCAGCCGGCGTTCCAGGCCCGGAGGAGGCTCGTAGAAGGTCAGGTGCGCGCGGGCCGCGTCGCTGAGCGCGCGGAGCGATCCTGCCTGGCGCGCGCAGGCCGGGCAGCGGGAGACGTGCTCGCGCACCTCGAGGACCGAGCGCGCATCCAGCTCGCCGTCGAGCTCCAGCTCCAAGAGCGGCATCGTTTCGGCGCAGGTCATGACGCGCTCGCTTTCAGGGCAACGTCGCCCAGCCGCGCCTGCAACTCGCGCCGCGCGCGGGAAAGGCGCGACATCACCGTCCCGACGGGGACCGCGGTCACCTCGGCGATCTCCTTGTAGGAAAGCCCCTCCAGCTCGCGGAGCACGAAAGTCTCGCGGAACTCGGGGCGGAGCGCCTCGACCTCCTCCTGGATCCGCCGCGCCTGATCGCTGCGGACGAGCTGCGCTTCCGGCTCGGGCGTGAGCTGCAGCGGCACCACCGCGGCCGTGTCGCGCTCCTCGTCGAAGAGCTCCGGCGCCTCGCCCTTGCGGGAGAGGAACGACCAGCAGGCGTTGCGCACGATGGACAGGAGCCAGCCGCGCGCCCTCTCGCCCCGGAAGCTGTCGAAATGGCGGAATGCGCGCACGTAAGCCTCCTGCAAGACGTCCTCCGCATCCGCGGAGTCGCGCACCAGCCAGCGGGCAAGGTTCCAGGCGGCGCGCATGTGCGGCACCAGGGCGCGCTGGAACGCGTCGACTTTAGCGGCCTCGGTCAAGTACGGGCTCCCGCCTTTATGACCCCGAAGGTGCGGTCAGTATTCCCGGACCGGTCCAGGGCGTCCACCGGAGGCGCAGGAGAGCAGCCCGAGCAGGCCGAGGCCGCAGAAGGCCAGAGGGGCGAGCACCGGCGGCCCTGCCTGGGGCTTCACGCCGCCGTCCTTGCCGGGGGGCAGCGTCCATGCCCGGACCACCCGCGCCAGGGACTTGTCGGGCCGCCCGTCCGAATGGAACCAGGCGCCCAGAAGTCCCACCGCGATGGCGAGCGCGAACAGGGCGGCGAGGACCTTGCGCCCTCCCTTGTTCCAGGCGACCCAGGCGGGGATGCCCGCGACGAGGAGCAGCGCCGCGTAGCTGAGCGGGATCCATCCTCGCCAGGTCTCGCCCAGCACCTCGCGGTGCTCGAAGCGGATCTCGCCGAGGAGGAACGCGGCCCCGAGCACCAGCGTGCCGGCGATTCGCCTGTCCAGCGTCATGGCCTGACCACGATCTGGCCGCTCATCTCTTCGTGGCCGCTGCCGCAGAAGACGCTGCAGTGGAACTCGAAGGTGCCGGCCTTGTCGGGGACGATGCGCACCCGGGTGACGCCGCCCGCATCGATCTGCGTGTCGACCTTCAGGTCCGGAACGGTGAACCCGTGCTTGCGATCGAGCGAGCGCAGCTCCAGGACGACAGGGACGCCGAGCTTGAGCTCGATGGCCGCCGGGGCGAAGTCGAACTTCTTCGCGGTGATCTGGACGACGCGCTCAGGCGTCGCCTCCGCCGGCGCCGCGATCAGCAGCGCCGCAATCAGCAGGGCGCCCATTTCAGTAGGTCCTCGCGGCGGCGGGCATCGCCGCGCGTTCCACGGAGTGCTCCGTCAGGCGCCAGGCAAGGCGGGCTCCGTCGGTCTCCGCACCGCGGAAACCGAGCCCCTTCCCCGGATGAGCGGGATCCCACGGCACCGGCGCCCGCTTCGGCTGCGATCCCGGCGCGGGCAGCGGGAAGATGAGCGACCTCGCGGCATGGTGGGCGATCTGCCCGGTGGTGAAGTGATGCTCCTGGTGGATGTGGCCGTAGAAGACGGTGACGTTCTTCCAGTGCTGCAGCAGGTCGATGGCCCGCGCGCCGTCCTTCGTCGCCCAGTCCCACTGCGGATAGAGATCGAAGAGCGGGCGGTGGGTGAAGATGACGATGGGGGAGTCCGCCTTCAGCGGCTTGAGATCGGCGCGAAGCCAGTCGATCTGGGCATCGCCGATCACCGCCGCCGGATCCGAGACGTTGTCGAGGACGGCGAAGTGGACGCCCTTGTGATCGAACGAGTAGTGCGTGGCGCCGAAGTTCTCCTCGTAGGCCTTGCCGCGATCGAGCGACGCGTCGTGCTCGCCGGGCATGAACCAGCGCGTCTTCACCCGCAGCCCGGAGACGATGGACTTGAACTCCTGCATCCGCCGCCGCCTCTCCGCGTCGTCGTCGGTGGTGTGCGTGAGATCGCCGGTGAACACCACGAAGTCGGGGTCGCGCGGGAGCGCGTTGACCGCTGCCACCGCCTCGCGCAGCGTGTTCGCGGCATCCGGATTGGGCGGCCCTTTGAAGCCCCAGTGCGTGTCGCTGAGTTGGACGAAGAAGAAGTCGTCCGCGGCCCCGCCGCCCGGCCCGCGAACGTTCCGGCTGCACGCCCCGGCCAGCCCGGACGCGAACACCGCGCCGCCTACGCCCAGGAGCTGAATGAACTCGCGCCTCGTTTTGGTGGTCATGCCGCGGTGACCGGAGCAGCGCGCGGCGCATTCCGGCGGGAATAAACGAGCGCGGTCCGGGTCCGCGTATATTCTGGCGCTGCGGCGCTTCACGCGCGCTCGCGGATCGCGGAGACCGCGCCGTTATTCCGGCCGGAATTTACGCGGCCGGCAGCCGATCCCCAACGCGAACCGGCATTCCGCCGTGGGAGAATCCGATGAAGCTGCGAGCCGCCCTTCCCTTCCTGCTCCTTTCCGCCACCTTTTCCGCCGCCCACGCCGACGTCGGGTCCGACGCGCTGGCGGGCCACTGGCGCGGCGTCTTCGGCAATGGACCT
>JBGQLA010000085.1:0-14337 GCA_041499865.1 Deltaproteobacteria bacterium | reverse complement strand
CTTTCTCACGTACTTCACCAGCTGGAACTCGGAGGGCTCGATGCCCTTCTTCACGTCCGCCAGCAAGGTCTTCGCGTGCAGCACGCCGACCACCTCGTCCAGGCTGCCGCGGTACACGGGGATGCGGGAGAGCTCGCTCTCGGTGACCAGCCGCAGCGCCTCCTCGTACGTGGCGGTGTCCTCGAGCGCCACCACCTGGGTGCGCGGGATCATGATCTCCTTCACCAGCACCTCGGTGAAGGCGAGCACGCTGGAGAGGAGCTCCTCGCGCAGCTTGTCGATCGAGCCCTGCTTGGCGCCGAGCTCGATCAGGTATCCCAGCTCCTGCGAGGTGACCGACTCGCCCGCGACCGGGCCGCCGCCCAACATCCGGCTGAGCCCGCGGGGAAGCTGCACGAACAGCCAGGCCAGCGGATAGAGGATGAAGTAGACCAGCGCCACCAGAGGCATGATGAAGACCGCGTACTTGCTGGCGTGGCGCTTGGCGAAGGTCTTGGGCGTGATCTCGCCGAAGAGGAGGAGGATCACCGTGGTCACGCCGGTGAGGATGGCGAGGCCGTGGCCGTATCCGGCCTCTTCGGCGATCAAGGCGGTCAGCGAGCCCAGCCCGACGTTGACCAGGGTATTGCCGAGCAGCAGGGCGGAGAGGATGCGGTCGGGGTGGCTCAGCCAGAGCCGCAGGAACGAGGACCCGCGGCCGCCGTTCTCCACCAGCGTGCGCACCCGCGCCTCGCCCAGCGCGGTCAGCGCCGTCTCGGCGCTGGAAAAGAAGGCGGCGCCGAGCAAGCCGGCGCCGAACGCGATCCACTGCCAGTTGGGAACCAAGGCGCACGATTCTAACCGGCCGCCCGAAAAGGCGCGAATTCGCCGTTCGCTCGCCTACTTGCAGCGGACGTGGAACCGGGCAACCGACGACCCGTACTGTTCCGCCGGAATCCACACCTGCGCCCACCCGCGCGTACTGCCGGAGAGCTCCCACTCTTCGCGCACCCGCCAGGCCTGGCCGCGCCGGGTGGCCGTGAGCGTCCGCGCGGGGCCGATCGCGCCGTCGCTCCGCTTCCACATGAAGGTGATCTCGCCGGGGCCCGCCGCGAGGATCGTCCCGGTGAAGACCAGCCGCACCGGGCATTCCCCTTTGTAGATGGCCTTGCTCGCTTCGGCGTGCGCCCAGCGGACCACGCGCCGCGGGACCGGGCGCGGCGGCACCGCGCGGGGCTTCTTCGCCGAGGCTTGGAGGCCGATGGTGCAGAGCAGCGCGGCGATCGCGATGCGCATGAGCCCCGCAACTGTACCGGCAGATCCCGGCCGCCGCGAAATTGCCGGCTAGCGTTTCCAGTCGTACTTCACCAGCTCGGTCTGTGAGAAGAAGTAGGCGATTTCCGTCTTCGCGTTCTCCGCCGAGTCCGATCCGTGCACGCTGTTCGCCTCGATGCTCCTGGCGAACAGCTTGCGGATGGTTCCCGGCGCCGCGTTGGCGGGGTTCGTCGCGCCCATCACCTCGCGGTTCTTCGCCACCGCGTTCTCGCCTTCCAGGACCTGCACGATCACCGGCCCGGAGGTCATGTACTGCACGAGGCTGCCGAAGAACGGCCGCTCGCGGTGCACCGCATAGAAGCCCTCCGCCTCCTCCCGGGTGAGGCGGAGCATCTTCATCGCCACGGGCTTGAGGCCCGCCTCTTCGAACTTCGCCAGGATCTTCCCGATCACGCCGCTCTGCAGCGCGTCGGGCTTGAGGATGGAAAGTGTGCGCTCGGTCGCCATGGTGGGCGCGGCAGGTAACACGGCGAGGGGAGAAGTTCAACGAAGGGATTTGGACCTAGAACCGGAGGGGCAATAGTCCAATCAGCATCTTGATGTCGTCGTCGGTAAAAAACACTCCGGCGCCGACGAAGAAGTCGCGGCCGCGGATGATGCGGGTCTCGTGCTCCGGATCGACCAGCGGCTTGTTGAGCACGTCGTCGGTGCCGAAGGTGATCAGCAGGTGGTTGAGGAAGCGCCAGTCCGCGTAGAGCTTCACCCGCGGGCGGTCCTTCAGCGGGTTGGCGAACTCGAAGGCGTCGGCCGAGAGCGTCAGGGCGTCGTTGAGCAGGTGCAGCTTGATCCCGAACCCGCCGGTGTTCTCCAGGATGCCGAAGCGCCCCGAGATGGGCCCGTACCGCTTGGCCAGGTACGCGCTGAACTTCAGCACGCGCTCGGTGGAGATGGTCTCGATCCCGTTCGGGTAGTTCGGGTAGCAGTTGATGGCGCCGCAGTCGCTGGTGTTGACGGTGCGCACCTGCCGCGTGTACCCGCGCGGATCGTCCACGATCTCCAGCCCGTACCACTTGTCCGGACGGGGGATGATCCGGATCCCGAAGTAGTTCTTCGTCCACGGGTTGTAGGCGGTATCGCGCGCGAAGGTCACCAGATTGGGGACGTTGGGGTCCAGGGTGCCGCCTCTGGGCGCGCCGATCAGGAGCTCGCTGCGCTCGTTCACCTCGATCCGCATCTGGTCCGGCGTGCCGAGGAGGTTGGTGAGCTGGGTGGAGGCCTTGTCCAGGTTCCTCGCCAGCTTGTCGTCGTTGACCAGGTGCCCGATGGTCCCCTGCCCCTTGTTGATCTTGTCGGTGATCTCCTGGACGTTGGTGAGCGACGCGTCGAGCTTGGAGAGGTTCAGCTTCAGGCTCTTCACCGTGTCCTTCAGCTGCCCCTGCTGCTCGTTCGAGCCCACCACCTGGCCGATGGTCCGGAGGATGTCGCGCGCCTCGCGGGTGGCCTCGCGGGTGTTCTGCATGATGGCGACGATGTCGTCGCTCTCGCTGGAGGAGAGCTTCGCCAGATCCCCGGAGAAGCGCTGGAAGTTCGCCAGCGTCGCGTCCAGCTTGGTCCCGCTCTGGTTGATGATCCGCTCGATCCCTTCGCTGATGCGCAAGAGCCGCGTCACCAGCGTGCGCATGTTGTCCTCGCCCTCGGTGCCGCCCAGGACCTTGCGCAGGTTGCCGGTGATGTCGGAGATGTCCCCGGCGATCTTGTTCAGGGACTGGAACACGTCGTTCATCGACGGCTGCCGGATGACGATGCGGATCTCGTCGCCGTCCTGCAGCACCGGCTGGTCCGGCGAGCCCGGCGAGACGTCGAGGAGGAAATCGCCGAGGATCGACTCGCTGCGCTTGGTGATGCTGGCGTCCCGGTGCAGCACGAAGCCGCGGCCCACGCGCAGCCACACCTTGGCCTTGGCTCGCTGCTGGTCCAGCTCGATCCGGTCCACCTGGCCGATGGGAATGCCGGCGATCTGCACGCGCGAGCGGACGCCGAGCCCGGTGGCGTCGTCGAAGATCGCGTACACGTTGTAGGTGCGGTTCGCCCCGAACTTGTTCGCGCCGATCAGGTACAGGCCGAAGCCGAACGCGGCCACCGCCAGGGCGACCACGATTCCGACGCGCAGCGGGGTCCAGAAGGATTGCACGGCGCGCCGATCCTATGTCCTTCCGAACCAGGTCGCGAGAAATTCCTTGGTAAACGGCTCGTTGCTCTTTCTCAGCTGCGCCGCCGTACCTTCTTCCACGATCCGTCCCTCGTTGATCACGGCGATGTGATCGCCGATGTGGAAGGCAGACCCGACGTCATGGGAGATGACCACGCTCGTGACCTGCAGCCGCTCGCGGGCGTGGATGATCATCTCGTCGACGCTCTGGGTGGTGATCGGGTCGAGGCCCGTCGTGGGCTCGTCATAGAGCACGATCTTGGGGTCCCGCACGATGGCGCGCGCGAGCCCGACGCGCTTGCGCATGCCCCCGGACAGCTCGGCCGGAAACTTCTGTTCGACATCGTGCAGATCGACGACGGCCAGCTTTTCCTTCACCTTCTCCTCGATTTGAGCCTCGGAGAGGCCCTCGGTGTTGTGCTCGCGCAGCGCAAAAGCGACGTTCTCGCCCACCGTCATCGAGTCGAACAGCGCCGAGCTCTGGAACACCATCCCCATCCGCTGGCGGAAGACGGAGAGCTCCCGGCGGCCCATGGTGGAGACGTTCTCGCCGTCCACGAACACCTGCCCGCGGTCCGGCTTGAACAGGCCCATGATGTGCTTCATCAGCACGGTCTTGCCGCTCCCCGATCCTCCGAGCACCACCGTGGTGGTCCCCTCCATCATCCGGAGGTTGATCCCTTTCAGGACCGCGAACCCGGCGAAACTCTTGTACAGATCCTGGACGTCGATCATCGGCCGCGGGGCCGGCGGAGGATTCATCCCCCAAGACCTCCAGCGGACTGCTGGGGGCCACTGAGCGAGATCGCGGTGTAGATGTAGTCGATGGCGAAGATCGCCACCAGGCCGCCCACCACCGCCTGCGTGGTGGCGATGCCCACCCCGCGCGCACCGCCGGTGGCCCGGTAGCCGCGGTAGCAGGCGATCACCGTGACCACGAAGCCGATCAGCGCCGCCTTCCCCAGCCCATTGGTGATGTCCTTCACCTCGACCAGCGACTGGATGCGGTTGAGGAACGTGCCGGGGGACAGGTCCTTTGCCCACACCGCGATCCCGTAGGCGCCGAAGAGCGCGATGGCGTTGAAGAGCATGGTCAGGAGGGGCGCGGCGACCGCGGCGGCGAGGATGCGCGGGACCACCAGGTAATTGAGCGGGTCGACCGCCATCGTCTCCAGCGCGTCGATCTGTTCCGTCACCCGCATCGTGCCGAGCTCGGTGGCGGCGGCCGATCCGACGCGGGCCACCAGCACGATGCAGGTGAAGATGGGCGCGAGCTCGCGCGACAGCGAGATCTCCACGGTGGCGCCGACCAGCGACTGGGCGTTGAAGAGGCCGAACGCGTAGACCGTCTGCAGCGCCAGCACCATGCCGGTGAAGAGGCCGGTCAGCCCGACCACGAACATCGATCCGTACGCCATGAAATCGAGCTGCACCATCAGCAGCCCGACGCGATACGGCGGCCGGAAGACGGCCATCGCCGACTGGGTAAAGAAAAGAACGAGCTCTCCGAGCACCTCCAAAGGGCGCTCCAGCGCTTTCAGCCATGGCGGGCGCTGCCTCGGCGCCGCGACGCTCTGCTCGCCCATTCCGCGGCTTTGTATCCCGAGACGAGCCGGGGCGCGAGCTTGCATCCCGGTGTCGGAAGCTGAACGGGGCGCATTGCGCGCGCCGGGGAGAATGGACAGCGTGCCCCGCCATGTGGCTCGCACTGCTCCTCGCGGCGGCCCCGGCCGAAGCGGCGCGCGCGCACTCGCTCCTCACGTACGTGGCCGCCGATTACGCCGCTGCCGTCGGCGACGGCGGCGAGGTGCTCTCCCGCCTGGAGCTGGACGAGCAGCGGCTCTTCGCCGGCGACGCGGCCGACGACCTGCGCGCCGCCGGCGCGAACGACCTTGCCTCGGGGACCGAGCAGCTGATCGCGAAGATCGCGGCGGCGGCGGCGCCGCGCGAGGTGGTTCCGCTGGCGCAGGCGCTGGCGGCGCGGATCGCCCAGCGCTTCCGGCTCTCGATGCTGCCGCGGCGCGCCCCGAACCTGGAATCCGGCCGCGCGCTGTACCAGCAGGCGTGCGCCGCCTGCCATGGCGCAGCGGGGACGCCGCACGTCGAGCACCTGGAGCTTTCCACCCGGCCCACCGCGTTCGCCTCCAGGCGGGAAGTGGCGCGGCTGAGCCCGCGGCGCATCTACGCGACCGTGACCTTCGGCGTGCCGGGCACGGCGATGCCCTCGTTCGCCGAGGCGCTGGACGAGGACGCGCGCTGGGATCTCGCGTATGCGGTGCTGCTCTTCGCCCATCCCGCGGAGGAGAGGCGGCGCGGCGAAGCCCTGTTGAAGACGCTGCCGCGGCGGCCGGACTGGCTGCAGCTGGCGGTGCGCAGCGACGATCAGCTGCGCGCCGGTCTTTCGCAGAGCCCGTTCCCGGCCGAGGACCGCGAGGCGGTGATCTCGGCCGTGCGCGCGGGGTTCGCCGGAGCGGCCTCTCCGGTCAGGACGGCAGGCGCCAGTCGCGGGCAGTGATCAGCCGGGCTCCGCGCTTGGAGAACAGGTAGCTCCACACCCATTGCAGGAACACCGCGAAGCGGTTGCGGAAGCCGATCAGGTAGAGGATGTGGATGAAGAGCCACGCCAGCCAGGCCAGGGTTCCGGTGAGGCGGAGCTTGCCGGTCTGCGCGACCGCCTTGTGCTTGCCGATCGTCGCCATCATTCCCTTGTCGCGATAGCGGAACGGCTTGCGCGGGCGGCCCTTCACCGAGGCGAGGATGTTGCGCGCCGCCGCCTTGCCCTCCTGGATCGCCGCGGGCGCGAGGCCGGGAACCAGCCCGCGGCCGGGCTCCTCCAGGTGCGCCATGTCCCCGATCACGAACGCGTCCGGATGGCCCGGGATCGAGAGGTCGGGCTGCACCTGCACCCGGCCGGCGCGGTCGAGCGGAACGCCGAGCGAACGGCCGAGGCTGGACGCCTGGACTCCCGCGGCCCAGAAGACGCTCCTTGCCTCGATGCGCTCGCCGCCGGCGCTCACGCCCGCGGCATCGATCCCGGTGACGGCGGAGGAGGTGCGCACCTCGACGCCCAGCGTTCGCAGATCGTCCTCCGCGTGGCGGGAGAGATCCTCGGCGAAGGCGGGCAGCACGCGCGGTCCCGCCTCGAGCAGCACCACGCGCGCGCTCCGGGGATCGATGCGGCGGAAATCGCGCACCAGGACGGTGCGGCTGATGTCGGCGATGGCCCCCGCCAGCTCCACCCCGGTCGGGCCGCCGCCGACGACCACGAAGGTGAGCAGCGCCCGCTGCGCTCCGGGATCCGGGGAATTCTCCGCGGCCTCGAATGCGGAGAGGATGCGCCGGCGGATCTCGGTGGCCTGCTCCAGCGTCTTCAGCCCGGGCGCGAGATCCTCCCACTCCGGATGTCCGAAGTAGCTGTGCTGCGCCCCGCAGGCGACGATGAGGAAGTCCCAGGCCAGCGCCGGCCCGCCTTCGATGGAGATCCGCTTCGCCGCGAGATCGATTCCCGCGACGCGCCCGAGATGGACGGCGACGTTGGGGACGCCCGCGAACTGCGCCCGCACCGGCACGGCGATGTCCGCCGGATTCAGTCCTGCCGTCGCCACCTGGTAGAGCAGCGGCTGGAAGAGATGGTGGTTTCTCTGGTCGACCACCGTCACCTGCACGGCCGCCTTCCCCGCCAGCTCGCGCGCGGCCGTCAATCCTCCGAATCCGGCGCCGACGATGAGCACTTCTTTCGCCATCGGGGGCGACCACTACTACACTCGGCGGCGATGGGAATCCGTTTTCCTGCCGAAGCGTCGTGGCTGGAGATCGACGCCAAGGCGCTGGCGCACAACGCCGCGGTCTTTCGCCAGCTGCTCGGCGCCGGCGTGCGCCTGGGCGGGGTCCTGAAGGGGAACGCGTACGGGCACGGATTCGCCGAGACGCTCCCGCCCGCGCACGCGGCCTGCGATGCGCTCTACCTGATCGAGGCGCGGGACGCGCTCGCGGTCCGCGAGTTCGAGGCGCGCACGGGAGCGGCGCGCCGGCCCGCGCTGGTGCTCGGGGCGGTGGACGCGAACGAGGCCGTGGAGCTCGCGCGCGCCGGAGTGGACGTGGCGCTCACCGATTCCGGACAGGCGCGGTTCATCCCGGCGCTTCGCGCGGCGGGCGTGCGCCTCCGCGGGCAGATCCACCTCGACACCGGGCTCGGGCGCGAAGGCTTCACGCCCGACGAGATCCCTTCCGCGCTGCAGTGGATCGCGCCGGACGCGATCGAGGTGGCCGGGGTGCTCTCGCACTTCGCCAACATCGAGGACGTCACCGAGCAGAGCTACGCCGCGCAGCAGCTTCAGGCTTTCGACGAAGGCGTCCGGCGGGTGCGGGAAGCCCTGGGACTGACCGGAACGCTGGAGAAGCACATCGCCGCCAGCGCCGCGGCGCTGCTGCTGCCGGCGGCGCGCCAGGACGTCGTCCGGATCGGGATCTCGCTGTACGGGCTCTGGCCTTCCAGCGAGACGCGGCTCTCCGCGCGCGCCCTGCTCGGCCGCGTCCCGGAGCTGCGGCCCGCGCTGTCCTGGCGCTGCCGGAGCCAGCTCACCAAGTGGCTGCCCGCGGGAAGCTACATCGGGTACGGCTGCACCTACCGGTGCCCGAGCCGGATGCGCATCGCCGTGCTGCCGCTCGGCTATTACGACGGGTACCCGCGCCTGCTCTCCTCGCGCGCGCACGCGCTGGTGGACGGGCAGCGCTGCCCCGTGCTGGGACGGGTGATGATGAACCATACCGTCATCGACGTGACCCGCGCGGCGCACGCCGGCGGGGAGGTCACGGCGACGCTGCTCGGCCGCGACGGGGACGAGCAGGTGTCCGCCGATCAACTCGCCGTCTGGGCACAAACCATCAACTACGAGATCGTGACGCGAATCGGCGCGCACCTGCGACGCATTGTGATCTAATCTCCGCCGTTCATGGCTACGGCATTGAAGGTCGGCGAGGACATCGACGCCTGGTGCACCCGCTGCAAGATGAGTCTGGGGCATACCATCCTGGCGATCGTCTCGGGGCGGCCTGCCCGGGTGCGCTGCAACACCTGCCAGGGCGAGCACAACTACCGCGGGAGCACCGCGGCGCCGCCCAAGAAGGGCTCGTGGGAGCCGCGCGAGGTGCGCGAGCGCCGGGAGGCGAAGCCCGCGGTCACCAGCTGGGAGGCCCTGCTCGCCGGCAAGGACCTGGCGCGCGCGCGGAAGTACTCGGCGAAGGAGACGTACGCGGCGGACGAGGTGATCCAGCACCCGTCGTTCGGCGTCGGGCTGGTGCAGGAGGTCCGCGGCGACAAGATCCAGGTGGCGTTCAAGGCGGACGTGAAGACGCTGGTGCACGGGAAGTAGCCCCGGCGTCAGCTCGTTTCCTCTCCGTAGCGGCGCGCCGCCCGCAGCAGGTCGAGGCAGCGCGCGATGTCGTCCGGGAGCGGCGATTCCACGGCAAGCCATCCGCGTCCGCGGGGATGCGGGATGCGCAGCGCGGCCGCGTGCAGCGGAGTGCGGGCGAGGACGACCGTGCCGGGGTCCGGGGCGCCGTTCCACAGGTCGCCCACGCGCAAGGGAAGATCGTCGCCGTAGCGGGGATCGACGGCGAGCGGATGGCCGATCGCGGCCAGGTGGACGCGGATCTGGTGCGTGCGGCCCGTCCGCGGCGTGCAGGCGCACAACGTGAACCCGCCGAACCGCTCCTTGGGCGCCACCTGGGTCTGCGCAAGCCGCGCACCCTTCTCCCGCGCGCGCGCCGTCCGCACCCGCCCGCCGCGCCCCTCGACGAGCGGCAGGTCGATGCGCTCCGGCCTCGCCAGATCTCCCCGGACCAGCGCCAGGTACGTCTTCTCCGCGCGCCGGCTCTCGAAGGCGGCGTTCAGGGCCCGGTGCGCGTCGCGAGTGGCGGCGAAGACCACCACCCCGGAGGTGTCCTTGTCGAGCCGGTGCACCGGCAGCGCCCCCGGCGCGATCTCCCGCACCTCCTCGAGCAACGACGGCGCCTGCGACCCGCGGCCGGGGACGGTGAGCACGCCGGCGGGCTTGTCGACCGCGATCAGGTGCGCGTCCTGGTGCAGGATCCTCACAGCGGGCGACGGTAGCAGACCCGGTGTCGGGCCCAGGAACGAAACTGCGATCCGGTGGAACAGGACCCGCGCTTTCAGGGTACGCTGCCGGCGCGTGCACTCGCTCCTGCTGCTCCTGATCGCGGCCGGCGGACCCTTGGGCTTGCGCACGCAAGGCCCGCTGCGCGAGCTGTTTCTCGACGTCACCGCCGCCGACGCGCGCCCGATCGAGCGGCCGGACATCGACGTCCGCTGGAGCATCGCCAACACCTGGAACGAGGCAATGTCGCTGCACCGGGGCAGCGAGTCGGCGAACCAGACCCTCGACGAGCAGGCCGACTCCATCTCCCTGCGGGTGCGGGCGCCGTGGCCGGGCTTCCCCAAGGTGTGGACGGCCGTCGAGTGGAAGCTGACGGAGCACTGGGGCGGCTGGAGCGACGCCCCGATCGAGTCCTGGCACAGCCTGATCGGCTCGTTCAATTACGACCGGTCGTCGAACCCCCGGAACCAGGTGCGCCTGGTCTATTCCGACTCCGGCGGGACCGCGTTCGATCTCCGCTCGGCGACGCTGGCGCCCGGCGATCTCACCGCCCGCACGCAGGTGCCTCTGCTGGAGGGCCCCGTCGCGCTCGCCGGGCGCTTCGACTTCAAGCTCCCGGTGGGTTCGCTCTCGGCCGCGGGAGGCTCCGGCGGGATCGACGCCGGCGCGGGCGTGGTCGCCACCTGGCCCGCGACCTCGTGGCTGACGCTGCACGGATTGCTCGCGGTCAGCCGCTTCTCCAACCTCGCATCGGACACCGCCCTGCAACCGAAGCGATGGCACTTCACCGGCGAGCTCTCGCTGGAGTTCGAGGTGCTCGGCAGCACTCTCTTGATCGAGGACCGCGTCCTCTCCCCTCTGCTCGAGCCCGGCTGGCTGCGCTCCGGCACGGCGGGCGGCGAGGACGCGCTGCTCTCCAGCGGCCTCTACGCGGATTTCCGCGCGCACAACCAGATCAGCTTCGGGTTCCGCCGCGGCCGCTTCTCGATGTGGCTGAGCGAGGACTTCACCCCGGGCTCGAATCCGAACAGCGCCCTCACCTGGATGTGGGTCTCCAACGCGCCGGACGTGGTGATCGGGTTCGCCTTCACCCAGCCGCTCTAGCGCGGACCACCGCGGCGCTGCGGGACAGCCGGCGCGACCACGCGCCTTCAAGGCTGTTTCCGCCTTCGCGGAAACAGCCAGCAAGTGCGTAGCCGCAAAGCCGCCTTCGCCGGCAGGGGCTCTAGGCGAATTCCTCCAGCTGGCGCACCTCGATCGGGCAAAGTCCGCCCAGCGCCCGCCGCGCGGCGTCGGCCTCCCCTACCACGATCGTCAGATGCCCCTCGCGCGCCGGCGACAGCTCCGCCGCCATCTCGCGGGCCTGCTCGGCCGTGACCCCCAGCACCCGGCTCCTGTACAGCCGCAGGTGGTCCAGCCCCACCCCGTCGAGCAGCGCGTCGGCGACCTGCTCCGCCAGCGCCTCGTGGCTCTCCAGCCCGAGCGGGAAGAGCCCGGCGAGGAACCGCCGCGCTTTCTCCAACGCGTCCTGCGTCGGCCCGGTCTCCGCGTATCCGCGCATCTTCTCGAGGGCCACGTCCACCAGCTCGCGCAGGGTCTCGTTCTTCGTGAAGCTGGAGAACACGCTCAGCCCCGCGCGCCGGTTCATGTGCAGCCGGGTTGACACGGAATACGAGAGCCCGCGATCGACGCGGATCGCGTCCACCAGGAGGGAGGTGAACCCTCCCCCGAGCGCGGTGTTCGCGACCACCGCCTCCGCATAGCGCGGCGTGGACCGCGGCAGCCCGGGGGCGACGATCCGCACCTGCGCCTGCGTGGCGTCCGGCTTGTGGATCACCACCGCCCGCGCCGGCTGCGACGGCGCGAGGGCGGCGAACTGGAGAGGGGCGCGCTGGCTGCGGCCGGGCCACGACGCATCGAACTGGGTCAGCTTGCGCTTGAGCAGATCGATCAGCTCGCGCGGCGTCCGCTGGCCCACCGCCGCCAGGAGCCCTCCCTGCTGCTGGTACCGGGTGGCGTGGAAGCTGAGCACGTCCTCGCGCTGGAACGTCTCCACGTCCCGCCGGAACCCCTGCGCCGGATGCCCGTAGGGATGCCCCGCCCCATACCCGAGAGACACGACCGCGCGGCCGGCGACGTTCGCGGGCTCGTCCAGATCGCTCTGCAGCCCGGCGATGGTACGCCGTCGCGCCGCGGCCACCTCGGCTTCATCGAACGCGGGCTCCAGCGCCACCTCCAGCAGCGCGTCGAGCGCGGGCTCCGCCAGCTCCGCCGGCACGGTGAGCGCCAGCGCCGCTTCCTCGGTGGACACGTCCGCGGAGAGCTGCGCGCCCATCGACTCGATCATCTCGTCGACGTCGTGCGCCGGCCGTCGCCGGGTCCCGCGCCGGAGCAGGTCGACGGTGTATTGCGCCAGCCCCGCCTTCCCGCGCGGATCCTCGCAAGCGCCCGCGGGCAGCGAGAGCCGCACGTGGAAGAGGGGCAGCCCGCGCTTCTGGATCGCCACCAGCGTCAGCCCGGAGGGCAGCTTCTCGATCTCCAGAGGCGGCAGCTCGACGTCGCGCGCGGTCACTCTTCCACCTCGCCGGGCAGGAGCGTCACCACGTTGCGCCTGTGCGGCGCGAAGATCTTCTGCGCCACGCGCTGCACCTCCGCCGCGGTGATCGCCGCGTACCGGTCCGGCAGGTCGAGCATCGCCCGCCATCCGCCGAGCATCATCTCCATCTGCCCGATGGTGTGGGCCCGCCCGTTGCTGGTCGAAAGTCCGCGCAGGAGCTGCGCGCGGACCATGTTCTTCGCGCGGTCCAGCTCGCGCCCGGAGACCCGCTGATCGCAGATCCGGGCCAGCTCCGCCCAAACCGCGCTCTCCGCCCGTCCGGGATCCACGCCGGGGTTGAGCTTCAGCGAGATCTCGAAGAGCCCCGGATCGACCCGCCAGCCGAAGTAGACCCGCGCGTCGACGCAGAGCTCCTGCTCGTACACCAGGGCGCGCTTCAGCCGGGCCCCTTCCCCCGAGCTGAGCGCGGTCTCGATCAGATCGAGCACCAGCGAGTCGGGATCGTGCCCGGCGGGTCCGCGAAATCCCGCCAGCAGCGCCGGGGCCTGCGAAGGATAGCGGATCACGGCCCGCCGCTCGCCCTTCTGCGGCGGCTCGCCGGTCGCCACCGGCGGGAGCGTTTCACCGGCGGGGATCGCGCCGTAGAGCCGCTCGATCTCGCGCAGCGCGCTCGCCGGCTCGAAGTCGCCGACCAGCACCAGGGTGCAGTTGTTCGGCGCGTAGTAGGTGCGGAAGTACCGCTCGCAGTCGGTCCGGGTGATGCCCTCGATGTCGCTCATCCAGCCGATCACCGGCCAGTGGTAGGGGTGGGCGAGGAAGGCCAGCGCCCCGAGCGCCTCGTCGAGCATCCCGTCGATGTCGTTGTCGGTGCGGAAGCGCCGTTCCTCCTTCACCACGTCCCGCTCGCGGGCGAGGGACACGTCGTCGATCACCAGCGAGGCCATCCGGTCCGCTTCCAGGTCGAGCACCAGCGGCAACGCCTCGGACGCGAAATCCTCGTAGTAGGCGGTGAGATCGTTCGAGGTGTACGCGTTCGAGGTGCCGCCCGCGGCTTCCAGGCGCCGGTCGAACTCCTTGGGGCCGTACTTCTTCGACCCGTTGAACATCATGTGCTCGAAGAGGTGCGAGATGCCGGTGATCCCCGGACGCTCGTTCCGCGATCCCACCCGGAAGAAGCTGTAGAGGGTGCACGCCGGCAGCGAGCGATCCGGCAGGAAGCGGATCTGCAGCCCGTTCGGCAAGCTGCGCTCCTCGACTGGAAAGTCCTTTTCCGAAAGGCTCATCCGTCCTCGCTTGAGGGGTCCAGAGGCTTTCTCATCTGCAGCTCCGCAGGGGTCATCAACTTCTTGCGGTTGTTGCATTCCTTGCACGAGGCGACGACGTTGCCCTTCACGCTCCGCCCCCCGCGCGCGATCGGCACCAGGTGGTCCATGGTCAGCTCCCGGGTAGGGACGCTCTTTCCGCAAAAGGCGCAGATGCCGCGCTGCACCCGCCGCCGCCACCATGCGGTCTTGCGCAGGGCGCGGGCCTTCTCCCGCTCCCGCGCGACGTGGGCCGGGCCGGCGTCCAGGTCAAACCATTCTTCCGTCATCCGCCGGGGTTGTAACCCGGCCGGGGTAACGGCTTCCACGGCTGGGTAACCGCATGCCCATGCCGCAAGCGCCCGCTCCCCTGCCCGCACCTTGGCACGGGGCGTGTACCCCTGCACCGCGCAGTCGTGTTTTCGCCGGGGGTGGGACATGGGTCGGGTGCTCGCGTGTGTGCTGGTCCTCGCCGCCTGCGGGGGCGCGAGCCAGTCGAAGGTCCGCGCGCTCGGCGGCATCCTCACGGTGGCGCCGGAGACGCTCGACTTCGGCGACGTGGCGCTGGGCAAGGAGCAGACCCACCGCGTGGCGCTCCGCAACACCGGCCTGGTCTCGATGACCGTCGGCCAGCTGGCGCAGTTCGCCGACCCGGCGTTCGAGGTCCAGGGACTGCCGGCGACGCTCGGTCCGGGCGGGAGCGCGGACCTGACCGTCCGGTACCGGCCGCCCCAGCTCGGGAGCCACGAGCGGATGCTGCAGATCGTCACCGATTCGCCGGCGAGCGACGGCGCGAACGTCGACCTGCGCGGGCACGCGGTCCGCGGGCTCGCCACCCTCTCGGGCGACGCGTTCGACTTCGGGCCGGTGGTGGTGAACGAGACCGCCACCCAGGATCTG